>JBMDWN010000249.1:0-8469 GCA_048595275.1 Olivibacter sp.
CAAGCCGTAGAAAATCAAAAGTAACTGAAGCAGTTTAGATCTTAATATCATGGGTATACCATTCAATAAACCTTATTCAACGGGTAAAGAGCTCGAATACATAAGTCAGACCTTAATTTTAAGCAAGTTGTCCGGTGACGGTACTTTTACGAAAAAATGTCATCATTTTTTCGAGCAGCAGTTAGGCTTTAAGAAAGTTTTGCTAACTACAAGCTGTACCCATGCCCTGGAAATGGCGGCAATTCTGTTAGATATAAAAGAAGGGGATGAGGTTATTATGCCGGCCTATACCTTCGTTTCTACCGCAAATGCATTTGTGTTAAGAGGAGCTACCATCGTATTTGCAGATAGTAACGAAGGAAATCCAAATATGGAGGCTTCTAAAATTGAGGCGTTAATTACGCCCAGAACTAAGGCAATCGTTCCGGTACATTATGCTGGAATAGCTTGTGATATGGAGAAGATTATGGCCATTGCGGACAAGTATAACCTATTCGTAGTAGAGGATGCTGCCCAGGGTATCGACAGTTATTACAGAGGAAAGCCCCTCGGAACATTCGGACATCTTGCCGCCTTTTCTTTTCACGAAACGAAGAATATTTCATCGGGGGAAGGGGGACTACTGGCCATCAACGATGAAAGTTTTTTCTGCCGGGCAGAGATTATTCGTGAGAAAGGAACAAACCGCGCAAAATTCTTCCGCGGGGAAGTAGATAAATACTCATGGGTGGATATCGGGTCCTCCTATTTGCCTTCTGAATTAATTGCTGCATACCTGTATGCGCAGTTGGAAAGTTTGACTGAAATTCAAAATAGAAGAAAACAAATCTGGGAAAACTATTACAGACTTCTACTGCCACTTAGAGTTCACGGTGTGGTTCTTCCGAATATTGAATCATTCGCCACGAATAATGGACACATGTTTTACCTCGTTTGCAGATCGTTGGAAGAGCGTACAGAGCTGATCAGCCATTTGAAAACAAACGGGATTCATGCCACTTTTCATTATGTTTCACTTCATACAAGTTCCTATTCACATAAAATCGATTCTTCTCGCCAACTCGTCAATGCCGATAGATACAGCGACTGTCTTGTAAGACTTCCTTTTTACTTCGAATTGACAGATTGTGAAACCGCTTTCATCGCTCAAAAAGTAATTGATTATTATAGCGAGAAGGGTTTGTCAGATAGCTCTCGCCCAAGTATCCAGCGTAACTCTTCCGTCACGTCTACTATTCTAAATTAGAAAAATGATATACATAGAGCCAGATTTTGGCCTTGCCAACAGAATGAGGGTGATTGCTTCTGGCATCGAACTTAGTCAGGCAGCAAAGAAACCCGTTACTTTTGTATGGGAAAACAACCACGAGCTGAATTGCAGTTTTCACGAATTGTTTCATGAAATTCCGAATACAGAATTTATAGCGAAGCGTAAAAAGTTCGATCTTGTAAAGACGATGAATCAGAAAAAGCCTATTGACAGGCTCATGGCCCTAACAGTCAACAAAATGCTCGGGATAGATTATTGTATAAAAGATACGGAAGGTATAATATTAACCCGAAATGCAGCATACGATGCTTTCCGCTCAGCGAAGAAGTATAAAAGTCTTTACATAAAAACCTGCAGCCAGTTTGGAACAGATGATTCGCTATTTTCGTTATTCAAACCGGCTCCCGATTTGGAGACTATCATCCATCAGCGGTGTCAGCAATTCTCAGAACACACCTACGGACTGCATATCAGAAGAACGGACCACGTCGACGCCATTAATTCGAGTCCGTTGGAGGCTTTCATTGCTATTATAGAAAGAGAACTGACACTCCATGCCGATTCGAAGTTTTATCTTTCCACAGATGATCCCGCAACCGTTACCACTCTCAGGAAGCAGTTCCCATTGGCCGTGATTAGTTATGAAAAAGATTTCTCGAGAGATACCCCTCAGGGCATCAAAGATGCCGTAATCGATATGTTCTGCCTTTCACGCACCAGGAAGATTTTTGGATCTTTCAAAAGTTCCTTTTCTGAAACAGCAGCTAAAGTAGGAATGATCGAGCTCGAGATGGTGACTGGTTAAGTATATTATTATTTCCCAACAAACACAAAACCCGGCCTCAGGCTGTTTTCCATAGCAGCAACATGGAAAACACATTAAAGTACTCAACCGATTATAACAAAGGTTATCATCGGATCCGGAAAGGCAAAGGCTATCAGTATCTGGACGAGAAAGACAAGCCTGTAAAACAACAAGCGGATTTAGACCGCATACAGAAACTGGTGATACCGCCGGCATGGCAGGAAGTATGGATAAGCCCATTCGAGAATGGTCACTTGCAGGTGACCGGAATTGATGAAAAGGGACGCAAGCAATACATCTATCATCCGGACTGGACCAAACTCCGGCAGGAAAGCAAATTCGATCGTATGCTCGAATTTGGGAAAGTGCTCCCCAAAATCCGGCGGCAGCTAAAAAAAGACTTACGTCGCCGGAAGCTTGTCAAGGAGAAAGTCGTTGCCATTGCGCTAAACATCATGGAAGATACCCTGATTCGCGCAGGGAATATGCATTATCGCAAGACCTACCAAAGCTATGGCCTTACCACACTGACTGACCGTCAGGTGAAAATTAAAGGGCAACGTATATTCTTCAAATTCAAAGGAAAAAAAGGTGTTCTGCATGAGATAAAACTGAGCGACAGACAAATCGCCCGTCAGCTCCGGGACGTTATGGAAATTCCCGGGCATGAGCTCTTCCAATACTATAATAGCAAAGGCGAAATAGCTATGCTTGACTCCGGCGACCTAAACACTTACATACGCGAGACCTCCGGCGAAAATTTCACGTCTAAAGACTACAGGACCTGGGCAGGTACCGCATTAGCCTTTCGCTTTTTAAGCGAAGTTGAAGCATTTGATACGAAGAAAGCCTGCCAGAAAAATATAGTCGCTTGCCTGGATCATGTTGCTAAAAAATTGGGTAACACCCGGACCGTTTGTCGCCAGTACTATGTGCACAGCGGTTTGATCGAAGCCTACGAAAACGGCGAAATACAGCCCTATTTGAAAAAACTACTCCAAAAAGAAGAAGATAAAGACACCTGGGTTGAAAAGTATCTTTTGCAATACCTTAAGAAAAAGACGAATATGAATACTTAAAATAAATTGTTAGATTTGTCTAATAATTTGTTTAGGCGATAATGAAAGTTCGGTTTATTTTGTGTTTGATCTACACTTTGCTCTTAAGCGCTTGTCAGCTGGACTATGTCAGAAAGAGAAGCGTTGGCCAGGAATTAAAGATCGTAGCAACTACCGGCTTTATCGCAGACGCCGTAAAAAATATCGTAGGAGACAGAGCAGACGTGCAGGCGATAATGGGGCCAGGCGTCGACCCGCACTTATACAAAGCTTCGCAAGGCGACTTACAAAAATTTCTGGATGCCGATGTGATCTTTTATGGTGGTTTGCACCTGGAAGGTAAAATGACTGAGGTACTGGAGAAACTCGGCCGACTTAAACCGGTTTTCGGGCTAGGCGATGAGCTACCCAAAGCACTGCTCATCAGGGACGAGCAGTTCGCTTCCTCCATAGACCCACACATCTGGTTTGATATATCCTTGTGGAAGTTGGTCGTACGGCAGATAACCGAACACCTTACTAAACTGGCACCTGAACACCAAAAAGATTTCGTAGAAAACAGTAACAAGTACCTGGAAGAACTTGATTTGCTGGAAGCCGAGGTTAGGGAAGGAATTCGGTCGATTCCGGAGCAAAGGCGGATTATGATTACCGCTCATGATGCTTTTCATTATATGGGAAGAGGCTACAACCTGGAGGTGCGTGGTCTTCAGGGAATTTCAACGACAGCTGAATTTGGTCTTCGGGATGTTTCGGATCTGGTGAACCTGGTACTCGAACGCCGGATCAAAGCCGTATTTGTCGAAACCTCCGTTTCTGACCGCGCATTGAAAGCCGTTCTGGCAGGTGTCCGGGAACGAGGAGGGCAATTGAGCATTGGTGGCCATCTGTATTCGGATGCCATGGGTAATCCCGGAACTTCGGAAGGGACTTATATTGGGATGTACAGACACAATCTGCAGACAATTGTAAATGCTTTAAAATAACCAGTCATGATTAGACAAGTGGAGAACCCGGTTTTGGAAGTGCACGATCTTACGGTGAGTTATGCCCGGAAGCCTGTACTCTGGGGCGTAGACTTTTCGCTGCCAGCAGGTAAAATCGCCGGAATTGTCGGTCCGAATGGAGCGGGTAAATCAACGCTCCTGAAATCCATCATGCAGGTCATACCCATTTCCAGCGGATATGTAAAACTCTTCGATCAACCACTGGAGCAAGTCCGGAAAAAGGTTAGCTACGTTCCTCAGCGGGAGTCGGTCGACTGGGATTTTCCAGCCTCTGCGCTGGATGTCGTGTTGATGGGGCGCTACGGTAAACTGGGACTCTTCAAAGCCCCCCGTAAAGAAGATGTTGAATTTGCGAAGGAATGTCTTAACCGAGTTGGTTTGGAAGCGTTTAGCAGAAGACAGATATCACAACTTTCCGGCGGACAACAGCAGCGCGTTTTTCTTGCACGAGCTTTGGCGCAGGAAGCAGATATCTATCTGATGGACGAGCCTTTCGCAGGCGTAGATGCGGCAACCGAGCGCGCGATTATCGACCTGTTGAGAACCATGGCGGCCCAAAATAAAACCATCATAGTTGTACACCACGATCTGCAGTCGGTCAAACGTTACTTCGACTGGCTCATTCTGATTAATATGCGCCTGGTAGCTTCAGGGCCAACCAGCGAAGTGTTCACGGAAAAGTTGCTGGAAGAAACCTATGGCGGCAAACTGACGTTGCTCAGTGAGTTGAGTAGCATCATGGAAAAGCAACAGATCAATCCTAGGGAGAACAGTTAAATGGGAGATTTTTTAGATTTCTTTTCCTTTAAAGACCCCAACATCCGTTATGTGGTGTTCGGCTCTGTTCTGCTGGCTGCCAGCTCGGCCATGGTTGGCTGCTTCACCTTGCTAAAAAAGAAGGCCTTGGTTGGAGATGCGGTAGCGCACTCGGTACTTCCCGGTGTGTGTATGGCCTTTCTGTTTTCATCCAGCAAAAACAACTATTTCCTTATCATAGGTGCTTTTATCACCGGTTGGTTGTCGCTTCTCGCCATAGATTACCTGACAGCGAATACAAAACTTAAGAAAGATGCTGCAATTGCCCTGGTACTGTCTGTGTTTTTCGGAATTGGCATCGTTTTCTTAACTTACATCCAGCAGAGTGGGGAAGGGGCACAAAGCGGACTGGACAGCTTTATATTTGGCAAGGCCGCTACATTGGTCGGTCCGGACTTGCTCGTCTTCAGTGTTTTGGGGCTGGTGCTCATCATTACGATCGCCTTGTTCTTCAAGGAATTTACGCTGATCGCTTTTGACGAGCCTTTTGCACAGTCGGTCGGGATGCCAACGCGTAAGCTGGATTTACTATTGACAACGCTGACCGTACTGGCGGTAGTTACGGGTATAACCGCTGTTGGTGTTGTCCTCATGGCGGCCATGCTGATCACGCCCGCGGCAGCAGCGAGATACTGGACCGATAACCTTCGCATCATGGTTGTATTAGCAGCGCTGTTCGGAGCCATAGCAGGCATATCCGGCGCTTACATATCCTATACCGCTCCGTCCATGCCCACGGGCCCGTGGATGGTCGTGGTATCCTCTGCAATCGCTTTTTTTTCCTTCTTTTTTGCGCCAGAAAAAGGAATTGTTGCCAAACGGCTTCGCTTAGGCCGCATCCGGCGTAATTTCCTGGAGGAAAACCTGCTGAAGCTTTTCTATCACCTCGGCGAAAGTACAGGCAAACTGTTTGAGCCCAGAACAGTAGAAGACCTTCAGGCCCGCCGCGATCTTGCCAGGAAGTCGTCTTTGAAAAGAAGTCTTTTTCGTATGCAGTTCAAGGGTTTTCTGAGGAGGCATAGCGCCGGATGGGTCCTTACCGAGCCCGGAATGCTAAGGGCTGCCCGGGTCGTTAAATTGCACCGCTTGTGGGAGCTTTATCTGACACAGCACCTTGGTCTTGCGGCCGATCACGTGCACGACGATGCCGAAACCATAGAACACATCATAACCCCGGAGCTGGAGCAGGAACTGGAGTCTATACTTCAGTACCCTGAAACGGATCCGCACGATCAGTCCATCCCCAGAATCGAGAAACCATGATCGCTTTTTGGATAATACTCACCGGCTCATTGGTGGCTAGCTGCTGTAGCTTGCTGGGATGCTTTCTGCTACTTCGAAAGATGAGCATGGTCGGCGACGCCATTAGTCACGCTGTCCTTCCGGGAATCGTCATTGCTTTCCTGCTTTCCGGCAACCGTGAACCCCTGACCATGTTGCTGGGGGCGGGGTCGGTAGGACTTTTCACTACTTTTCTTATCGAATACGTTCACCGCAAAGCCAACTTGCAGACAGATGCCTCCATCGGTGTCAGTTTTACGCTCCTGTTCGCGATCGGAATTATTCTGATCAGCGTCTTCGCCAATCAGGTAGACATCGACCAGGATTGCGTGCTTTACGGGGAGATTGCCTACGTACCCATCGATCTTTGGATAAGCGATTCCGGTACCATTCTGGGGCCCAGGGCCGTTTACATTGTCGGTACGGTCTTGCTTGTGGTCGCGACCTTCATATGGCTTGGCTACCGTCCGCTTGTATTAAGCACCTTTGACCCGACTTTCGCTACCGCTATTGGCATATCAACATCGCTTTGGCATTACCTGTTGATGGGTGCCGTATCCCTGACTACGGTTGCTTCTTTCGAATTGGTTGGGGCTATTTTGGTAGTAGCTTTCCTGGTGGGACCTCCGGCAACGGCTTACCTGCTGACTCGTCAATTGAAGTACATGTTGTTGTTCAGTGTGCTTTGCTCTATTTTTACCGCATTTGCCGGATACTGGATGGCTTACTGGCTTAACGCATCTATTGCAGGCTGTATGGCCACCGTTATGGGATTGTTGTTCCTATCTTCCTTTCTGATTTCTCACTTCCGGGGAAAAAAACGTGCGAAATGAAAGCTGCAAAACCTTTCTATTTCAAGCAATTCAAAATAGAGCAGGAGGGAGCTACCATGAAAATAAATACCGATGGCGTGCTGCTCGCTGCGCTAGCCAGCGCGCCGTCTCCCGGAAGGATACTCGACATCGGGACGGGTACAGGGGTTATCTCGCTGATGATGGCTCAGCGTTTTCCCAAAGCGTTGATCGAAGCCCTGGAACCGGAACCTCGCTCCTGTAGTCTGGCCGAGCATAATTTTTCTGCATCACCTTTCGCCAGTCGCCTATCTGCCTATCCTGAAAGAGTAGAAGATTTTCGCGCTCCGCAATCCAGCTTTGATCTCATCGTCAGTAATCCGCCCTATTTTTTGAATGCGTTGAAAAACGATTACCCTTCTAAACGGATAGCCCGGCATACCGATCAGGCATTTTTTAAGGCCTTTTTTGAACAAAGCTTTTCCTGGCTGAAGGCAGACGGCAGTTTACAGTTGATTGCACCCCATTCGCTAGCTGAATGGCTACTCGAGCTGGGTACAGATAAAGGTTTCGAGGGGGTGATCTCCTGGGAAATTTCATCGTTTCCGGAGGGTTCCGCTATCCGAAATGTCCTCCACTTTTCGAAAACAGCACTTAAACCCGTCTCTAAGCGTATGCACCTATACGATGATAAAGGTGTATACAGCCAGTTTTACAAAGAATTGCTGGCGCCTTATTTCCTGAATTTCTAGAAAAAGCCTAAATTAGACAAAGCCTACTGGTACGATCATTGTTATCTGAATCGGGTTTGACCTTCACTTTATGCAGACGATATTCTACATTTTTTTACTTATCGGGACCTTCCTCACTATGGAAATGGTTACCTGGCTCACGCATCGCTACGTGATGCATGGTTTCCTATGGTATCTGCATAAAGATCATCATCAGATAGAACCGGGTTTCTTCGAGAAGAACGACTGGTTTTTTGTAATTTTCGCCGTTCCGGCTATTTACCTCATTTATCAGGGGACCTATTCCGGGGCCTGGTGGTTACAGCCCATAGGCTTTGGTATTACCGCTTACGGAGCCGCGTATTTTCTGGTACATGACATCATTATACATCAGCGCTTCAAACTGCTTACCAGAAGTGCTAATCCGTATATCCGCGCCATCCGCTGGGCACATAAAATGCATCATAAACATATCGGAAAGTACGACGGTGAAAGTTACGGGATGTTATGGCCGCACCCCCGTTATGTAGATAAAATCCGACGGGACGATCAGTTGGCTAAAAGACGTAACAAAGGCTACGACCAGATCAATAAACAAGGCTCTCCGTCGATATCCTGATCGTGCATGCCTACCGTTGACAATTCATTCACGTATGACTACGCAATAGCGGGAGGAGGCTGTGCCGGACTCTCCCTGGCTATGCAGTTAG
>JBMDWN010000250.1:0-47254 GCA_048595275.1 Olivibacter sp.
ATTATAACTGGTCTGGGACATATAAGGCGAAGAAGCAATGGTTCCGGTTACGCCAAAACCAGCCCTAAGCTTGAACTCAGATATCGCATTCAGGTTGGACATAAAGGACTCGTTCGCCAGGTTCCAAGCCAGGGAAAGCGCCGGGAAAGTTCCCCAGCGGTTGTTTTCTCCAAACGTTGACGAACCCTCTCTACGAACACTGGCCGTAGCGATATAACGGTCTTTGAAAACATAATTTACCCTGCCAAAAAAACCAACTAGCTGCCACATATTCTTCAGGCTGCTCATAGTCGCCAAGCCGTTCTGTAGCGCCAATCCCGATTCCAGGCGATTGTAGGAGTATTCTTCTGTTGGAAAATTAAAATTGTAGGCCTGAAAGCTTTCGTACGTATTGTCCTGCCAGCTGTAACCCCCTAATAAGGTCAGCCGATGGTCGCCAAAGGTCTTCATATAATTAGCTGTCAGCTCCATCAGATTTTCCGTATTGGCACTCGTGAAACGGCTGGCCGTACCATTCAGGTTATTTTTTGTCGTGTTGACATGTTGAAAGGAAGTAGAATTTCCGGTGAGGTTATTGTTCTGAACCCGCGAAATCAAAGCTTTTAAACTTAAATCGTTGTTGCCGAAAGGACGGTATTCGAGCGTTCCGCTCAGACGCGTCTCCCGAAAAATGCGATCATTGACCGTCTCATTGATAATACCCAGGGGGTTATCGTACATGTAAGCATTTTGTTCCTGCCAGCTTCGGGCATCGTTGTAAATCCGGTCCGTCGGATTGCGGATCATGGCTTGCCTCCAGACCCATCCTACCGGGTTGTTTTCGTCGTTTGAACCTGCCCCACCCTGCTTCGATGTATTGGTCAGGCTAATGATCTGTACATTGGCCCTTAGCTTATCATCCAGCATACTGTGGTTAATATCCGCTCTGACGGTCAGCCGCTCCTGTCCGGTCTTCAGGAGTAAGCCCCCCCAGTTCCGGTAATTGATCGAGCCCGTGTAATTCGTTCTGGAATTGCCCCCGAACAGGCTTATGTTATGATTATGGCTGACGGGTGTTTGCGTAATGCTTTTGAGCCAGTCGGTGTCATGCCCCAGGTCTTCGTAAGCCTCTCCTTCCGCGATCAAGCGCCGGTAGTCCGCAGCATCCAGCATCTCCGGCATTCGGAAGATCGTCTGGATATTCGCATAAGCATTGTATTCAAGCCGCGTGGTTGATTCCGTATTGCGGTTTTTCCGGGTGGTGATGAAAATAACACCCGCTGTGGCGCGTGTACCATAAATCGCCGCAGCAGAGCCGTCTTTCAATACATCGACGGATTCAATATCCTCCGGAGCAACCGTATTGATGTCACCCGGCACCCCGTCGACCAGAACAAGCGGATTCTGAGATCCGTTGATGGAGTTTAGCCCTCTTAAGTTGATCTGCGTGCGGGCGTTCGGATCTCCGTTAGGGGTTGTTACGCGCAGACCGGCCACCTTACCCTGCACCAGCTGTCCGGCGTCCCGAACCGTACCTTTCGTAAAGTCTTCAGACTTTACGCTGGCTACGGAGCTGGTAATATCTCCTTTGCGCTGCGTGCCGTAACCCACCACCACCACTTCATCCAGATCAGTAGAAGATGCAGAAAGCGTAATTTCCAGATCCTGCTGATTAAGCCCGACAGAGAGCTCTTGCTGATCGTAGCCGACAGCAGAAATGACCAGCACCGACGCACCCCGGTGTTCAAGGCTGAATAGGCCATTGACATCGGTCGTTGTTCCTTCTTTGCTGTTTTTTATTTTAACGGAAACACCGGGGATCGGCTCTCCGTTGGGATCTACAATCCTTCCTTTGAGCGGGACGTCCTGGGCGCTGACGATCCAGGAAATGGTCAATAAAAAAAGACAGGTAATTAATGATCTTTTCATTTCATTTGGTTTAAACTAATTTTTATCTGGATGCCTCATAAGGAGGTGAATACCCGTTTTCGATAAATGCCTGTAAATATCCTCAGCAAGTAAAGGCGTATAATAGATTGTGTTAGCTATTAAATGTTATTTAAACATTTATAACCAAAGGTAAGCCGCGGATCCAACTGATACTCACCCGATTTTAACTAGCTCAACTTAAAAATTAACCATAAAAAAGGCCGGTTCGAAGTAAACCGGCCTTGATTTAACCTGTGGCAGCTTCAGGTGATTCTTCGTTAATTGCTTGGCTCAACCTTGAAGCGTAATAAGCATTCCTGAGCCCCCAAATCAGTCACCAGCATCCCTCTTTCCTTTTGGTAATCGCCCTCAACGGCATAGGTTGAAGTAGCCTTTTCATTGAGCTTGAAGTAAGCAAGCGCGGTGTTAGCGTCGGCCGGATCCAGGTAGACCTCGATACTACCGGATTCCGGATCGTACTGAACACGCCGGATCTTCCCTGCTTTTAAGCTAAGGTGAAAGTCTGCCGGGGCGAGATAAAATTCGGATCGTGCAGCGGTTGTGGGCTCAAAGCTAATCTTTCCGGACTGTTCCTGAACATTCCCTCCGAAGCCGAGCCATCCGAAAGCCTCATGATGCGTCAGGTAAGCGGAGGTATTCAAGGCATATCCCAGAAAGCCCGAGCCATAATCTCCGGAAAGGGCATCATTGGCAAGGGTGGAAGGATAAGAATGAAAAGCGCAGGGACCGAACCCATCTTCGGTCACGTTGGCAATACCACCCAGTAGACCACCATAACCGACACGAAGCAAGTGCAGATCTGAAGGCTGATCCCGGTAGGCTTTCAAAACAGGGATAGCATTTAAGGCCGATCCGTAATGGTGGATCTGTCTTTCCACACGGGCAATCTTGCCCCCGTATAGGAAATCCCAGTAGCGCCGGGCATTTCCGTTGTAAGCCCAATGCGGCAGCGTCGGCATATAAGCCAGAATCGCCTTCAGCGTGATGGCCGCCTTATCCCCGAATCCGAAATAATCAGACCACATATACACTTCCTCCTGCCCGGTCGAGTCCCAGGGCATCTCGCTGCCAAAAGGATAATTCAGGCTGCGCCAGTGCTCTGCGCGTTTTCTCATAGCGGCTTCGAGTGCTTCAGCTTCTGCCTGCATGTCCTCCGCCTTCAGGTCTTCAAGAATGCGCAGGAATACCGTACCTTCCATTTGTCCGAACTGTGCATAGTGCGGCGCCTGATTCACCATAGCCATCGTCGTTTCGTAGGCTTTTTTCAGGTACCAATCCCAAGACTCGCGATCCACCAGGTTCTGATGATAACGGGCCAGTCTGTAGAAAACCCAATGAGCCGCGGCTACATGCGGATAATTATAGCTCCTGCCGACGTCGTCCGCTCCCTTTTTATTCCAGGCCGACCAGACCTTAAAGTTGATCTCCGCATCGTAAGTCCCGGGCGGAAGGGAATCCGGCTCATAGTAAAACACGCTCTTCTTTACTCCATATTTCTCAGGCCCATCCTTATGCTGGATGTTTCCCCAGAGCGTCTGGTGCAGGAAACGCTGCAACTTTTCGATTTCCTGTTGATCAGGTTTGATCAGCTGTTTCATGATGGCCTCGAGCCAGCTTCCAGCGCCCCCCTCATCACTCAATCCCGCAACCCAAGCACGGCTGTCTTGAGTAACCTGCTTTTGAAGCTCATAATCATAGGAAATGACCGAAGGATTTCTTCCGAAGAGATCATCGGGCTTATCAAACCACTGTTTATTCGTCAGGAAGCGCCCAATGGAATCCATTACTTGTCCCTCCGGGTGGATCACTTTATAATGTATGCTTTGCTCCCTTCCATCCCGATAGCGTATCAGGATGGTTGCGCGTCCCCACTGTTTACCCCTGACATCGTAGACTTGAAGTCCGCCCTTTCCAGAGGGCTTTTTATGAACAACCAGGGCTCCTTTAGGATAAACTTCCAGTTCTTCGACCATCTGCTCATCATCAATAAACAGCTTGCCCTCGACATCTTTGGGCAGAACATAACCGGGTATACCGATCGCCAGCGGATGCTTATGCGTTTTCAAAGCCGGCTCAATATCTTTAATACCATCTGTTAGCACAAGCTGGAGTCCATATACTTTTTCTTCTCCGGGCACAAGCTGGACAGATGTTGGGTTATTCCACTGCTCTACGCCTTTCCACTCTTCCTCTGCGTAAGCCTTGCTGTATACCATCCATTCGTGGAAACCTTCAAAGGTGATTCCGCGTGGCGTCGGATCATCAAGTAGGGGACGATAGGCTTCGAAAGGTGTTTTACCTTCAGGGAGTACGAGCAGTGCCTGCCCTTCCCCATCCAGTCTGGCTACCTGCAGGTAGCCGGCATCCTTTCCGATGTAAGGATCGAAAAAGACATTCCGGGCATGCGCTTCATCCAGTGTGTGTTCATGCAGTATATTGTTGAATACCATCGGAAAGCCTAAAGCACCGAGTTTCAGTTTCTTCTTACTGATGTTCTTAATCCGGAACCTCAAAATCAGCTTATCTCCCCCATCAACCCATTCGCGAATAATCCGAACAGGGCAATTAAGTCCAAGACTTGGCGCCAGGTCCGCAGCCGCCAGAACCGGGCTATTCGCGTTTATACTCTTGACCGGATGCCTGTTCCAGGCGGAAGAAAAGGATTTCCAGCCGGTATCCCCGGCTGCTTTCACACGCAGGTTGACATCCCCCAGGTGGTAAAGGCTATCCGCTTTTCGGACAGACAAGCGTTCACCCGGTGTAAAATCAAATTCAGGCTGAATCGAAGGATTCAGGGCCGCTACGGTCTGCGAAGCTTTTACAAGTTGAAGTTTAAGCGATTGCATCCGGAACTCTTCCAAGCCGCCGCTTAAACCTAAGCTTCCTGATCTTTTCTCAAGCGCTTCCCACGGGTTCTGAGCATGCGCTCCGGAAGTGAACAGACCTATTGCGGAGCTTAAAAGGATCAGGTAGATCTTTCTTTTCATGATGAAATTAAACTTATGTCCGGAAAATGCTTTTACCAGGAAGGCGGTTCAACGCCCAACAGGTGCTTAACAAAATAATCTCGTCGTTTATGTTCTCCGAAGTCTCCTCCGGAAGAATGCCCCATCCCGGGAACCATAAGAAAATCAAAGTTCTTACCCGCTTTGATTAAGGCGTCTACGACCTGTAAGGTTGACGCAGGGTCTACATTATCATCCAGTTCTCCGACGATCAGCATCAGCTTTCCTTTCAGACGATGCGCGTTCACGACATTCGATGATGCCGCGTAATGCGAACCTATCGGGTAGCCCATCCATTGTTCATTCCACCAGATTTTATCCATCCGGTTGTCATGGCAGCCGCAGGAGGAGACCGCGACCTTATAAAAGTCACCATGAAACAACAAGGCCCCTGCAGAACTTTGTCCCCCGGCCGATGTTCCGTAAATCCCCACCCGGTCAAGGTCCATGTAAGGGTAAGCCGCCGCGGCGGCTTTCATCCACGCGATCCGATCCGGGAACCCCGCATCTTTAAGATTTTGCCAGCATAGGTCATGGAAGGCTTTTGAACGATTGGAGGTACCCATGCCGTCCATTTGAACCACAATAAAGCCCAGTTCAGCCAGTTCCTGCATACCGGAGGAAACTGCAGGCGAGAAACGCTTGGGAACAAAAGAGCTGTGTGGTCCAGCATAAATATATTCGATCACCGGGTAGACTTTCGACGCGTCGAAGTTTGTCGGCCGTACAATGATGCCCCATATATCGGTCTTTCCATCCCGCCCTTTCGCCTGGAACACCTCCGGTGCTTTCCAGCCAACCGCTTCCAGAGCTGTCAGGTCAGATTTTTCGAGGTCCATATAAAGTTTCCCCGTCCTCGCATCCCGAATAACCGTTTCAGGCTGCTGATCGACACGGGATTCTTCGTCCACGAAATAAGCGAAATCTGAGGAGAAGCTGGTTTCGTGGTTTGTTGCACCATCCGTGAGTGGAGTCAGCTTGCTGCCGTCAAAGTTAACGCGATAATACTGAAGCAGGTAAGGATCTTGTCCGGCATGCATTCCGCTGGCGCTAAAAAGCACCTGCCTGTTTTTCTCATCAACATGTATGATCCTACGAACCACCCAGTCCCCCTTTGTGATTTGGTTTTTAACCTTCCCATCAGCGTCATACAAATAGAGGTGATTCCATCCGTCACGTTCCGAAGCCCATACCGTCTCTCTGCCATCGGCCACATCGTAACGATATTTTTTTCCGCTGTAATCGATAAATGTCACAGAAGTTTCCCGGATCAGCTCCCGCACCCCTCCATCTTTAGCATCCATCTCCAGTACGGCATAAAGTTGATGGCCCCGTTGATTGTATTCCACCGTAAAGGATCGGCTGTCTCTACGCCACTCTGCCCGAGATAAGCTAAACTGATTTTCGATCCATGCTTTTGGAAAACGGTAAAAGGTGTCTCTTTCGAGGCTGAAAAGTGTGGGGCTTTTTTGGCTTAGCGCATCCCCTGGTTTAAGGTAATCCCGTGTCTGCAATTTGGGCTGCAACTGATCTTTGGGCGACGACTCGAGAAGGTATAAGGTATGATCCGCTCCGGGTCTGATTTTATTCACCACCAGGCTTTTGCTATCGGGAGACCAGATGATTTCATCCTCGTAGAATTCACCTAGCCCACCATCGACGCTGAGTGCCCGCTCTTCTGCCGGACGGGCTTTGGGACACAGATAGACGTTGTGATTTTTTATCCGGGCTACCCATTGACTATCCGGCGAATACCATGGACGGGCCTCGTCGTCGTCTTTCTTCTTTCTATAATTCCCCCAATATGCTTTTCTTCGCGCCAGCTCTTCCGTAAATTTTTCATGGTGCTTCAGTTCGCCGCTGCCCAGATCCAGCCACCATCCTTTGTCGAAAGCAGCGAACTGAAGCCTGGATGACGAGTCCGGAAAACTAAGCTGGCTGAGCGGCAGGTTTCCGGGATCAACCGCTTTGCCCGACAACTGGCCTAATCGTTTCGCGAGTAATGGGTGGTCAAAGGCAGGCTGCTTTGTTTTCCGACTCAGATCGGCCAGAATAAACTCTTTCCCGGTGCTTGTAGACCGACTGTAAAATACTTGATGCTTACCCGGTAACCATAACACATCAGCGGTCAGGTTCAAGGCCTTACCCTTGATCAGCTCCCGAAAGTTTTCAGCACGCGCGTAATCTTCCTTCGTTCCCTGACCGCGAAGCGTGAGCGACAGGAAGAGAAAGACTATTGAGCTTATTATGAACGTATTTTTCATTTTCCAAAATTAATTGACCGGATGCCGGGACCCCGGGCGGAGCCTGGTAATGGTATAATAAACCGGAATACCAGCCAGGGTAATCAACAATCCCGGCCAGGTATATTGTGGCCGATAGACAATGAGCAACAGACAAAACGCTGTGCCCATGAGCATATACAAAGCGGGCAAAAACGGATATCCGAAGGCTTTGTAGGGCCGAGGATGGTCAGGCCTTTTTTTACGGAGCACGAAGATTCCGGCGATGGTCAGCATGTAAAAGAGCACCACAACAAAAGAAATCATATCCAGCAGGTCGCCATAACGGCCGCTCAGGCACCATAAAGAGGCAATGACACCTTGCATCCAGAGCGCTATTTCCGGAACTGCCCGCTTATTAAGCTGTCCAACCTTTCTGAAGAATACGCCCTGCAGGGACATTGAATAATAAACGCGGGCACCGGATAAGATCAATCCATTGTTACATCCAAAGGTCGATACCATAATCATGATCGCAATAATGGCTGTTCCCGAGGGACCGAAAATAACCTGAGAAGCGACCACAGCGATCCGGTCTTGCGGCGCAGCGGCCATTTCGGGTAAGGTCAGTACTCCCGTGTACATCAGGTTGGTCAGCAAATACAAAATGGTCACGAGAATTGTTCCCAGTGCAAGGCTCAACCCAATATTCCTTTTCGGATTTTTTACTTCGCCCGCAATAAAAGCCACATTATGCCAGGAATCGCTGCTGAATATCGAGCCCACCATCGCGGCGGCTATCGCACCGAAAGCGGCTATGCGGGTATAGGCTTCAATGGAACCGTCCACATTCAGCCGCTGCAAATCCCAGGCGGACGAGCTGTTCCAGTTCGCGTTCCAGATTTCCGGTTTTAACGCGTAGAGACCAAAGGTTACCAGCAAGGCAAGAGAAAGGAGCTTGGCAAGCGTTATAATCGTCTGCACCCATTTAGCATTGCTTACGCCACGGGTATTGATAAACGTGAGCAGGGTGATCACGCCGATACTCAGCAACTGCGCCGATGAAATCTGAACCACGCCAGTATCCAGCAATACCCGTTCCTCACTGAAGAAGGGCAGCAAATAAGCCGTAAACTTAGCAAAGGCGACCCCTACTGCAGCAATTGTCGCCGTCTGGATAACCGTGAAGAAACTCCATCCGTATAAGAAGCTCACCAGCGGGTTGTAGGCTTCCCGAAGATAAATATATTGACCGCCTGCCTTAGGAAACATAGAACTTAATTCTCCATAACTCAGTGCAGCAGTCAGGGTCATAAAGCCGGTCAGCGCCCAGACAACGATCAGCCAGCCAGCGCTTCCGGTCTGACGTGAAATATCTGCAGTGACAATAAAAATTCCGGAGCCGATCATACTTCCGGCGACCAGCATGGTCGCGTCAATCAAGCTCAGCGAAGGCTTAAACTCCGTTTTACTCATAAAACTTCCAGTTTGTTTTAAAGTTTTCCGGCAGCTTTTCCTGTTTCAAAATCGCCCGCATCAGTTCGATCGGCATCTGATTTTCCTGCATAAAGGCATCGTGAAATTCCTTCATACTCATCTTTCCCTCATCGACCAACTCCTTTTTCAATCCCCGGATCTGAAATCCACCGAGTAAATATGCGGCCTGATACAGAGGGGGGTAATTGCCCTGAAAAGAGCGGCGGACTTCGCCTTCGGCATTGGCGGTCTCGAAGCCTACGCGGTCGACCAAAAAATCGATGCACTCCTGAGGCGACCATTTGCCGAGGTGATAATTCAGGGAAAAGATAATCCTGGCACAACGGTGCATCCGCCAGAACAACATGCCAATCCGTTCTTCAGGGGATTCTGCAAACCCTTCCTGGTACAACAGGAGTTCCCAGTACAGCGACCAGCCTTCCGTATAAAACGGTGTCCGGAAGCCGCTCCGGTAAGGTTTGAAGCGATTGTTCATAAAATACTGCAGGTGATGTCCCGGAATCAGTTCATGCTGAACAGTGCCTCTTGAAAAGTAGGGATTGTTTCCGCGCATACTCATCAGTTTATCTTTGTAAGACATCCCCGGGACGGGGTAAGAGATGCTGATTTCCCTTCCACCGGTGAAAAAAGGATTGACCAGCTGCCGTTCCTGGGTCATCATAATCATACCCCAGGTTTCGTCGGCAAGCTCGGGCCAGGAGATCCAGTCTCGCTCGGTAATGAAAGACTTGGCATCATCATAGAGCTTCAAAATCAGTTCAGGTTGCTTTCCGGCAGGGACGTAACTATTTTTAACCTGTTCCTGAGCTTTTCGCCAATCTTTGCCGTAGCCCATTTCTTCCGAAGCTTTCAGCAATTCTTTATCGCACCAGGCGAATTCCTTGTTGGCAATATCGATCAGCTCCTGAGGCGTATAGGGAATAAATTCTTTTCTGAGCAGAGCATTCAGTTTAGCTTCTCCCACCGGTATTCCCTTAATTCCGCTTTTATCTGGTTTCTGAGTAGTTTTTATTTCCGAATGTTCGAGAAGAGTATTTCCATAAACATCAAGCAGACTGTCCAATTCTTTATAGGTAGCCGGCACCCACCAGCTGAATGTCGGATCGTACTCGTTATAAAAGTTGTAAACGTTCTGCAGGCGGGCACGCAACCCATGAACTGCTTCATAAAGCACGTCTGCATCTCGCTTATCCAGCTTGTCCTGGCTGCCGATAACCGAAAGGCGGGTTTTCAGATCAGCAGCGACTGAATCCAGCTTTTTTGCAACCTGTTGCCCGTCTACCGTTCCGCCCCGGAGCCGGACTAGTTCCAGGTTATAGATGGGTTCATCAAAAGGAATGAAAGAACGAAGCTGTTCATATCTGACGCCTTCTTCCTGTAAGTTCTCCAGATTGGCCTGGATCTCATTTTTGAGGAGAAGGTAGTCCACCCGCCCGTTCACGCCCAACTCGTCAAACGCAATGTCTTCCAACCGATCCGCATACTGCTCATTCAGTTGCCGCAGGCGATCCCGCTGTTTGGGAGAATTCGGTACTCGTTGATACGAAAAACCATTCTGAGCTCTTGGCGAATAAAAATCTGTCAACGTTCTCAAATCTGCCTGGTATTGGACAATTGCAGGCTCCAGTTCACTGGTATGGGAAAAACGATCTGTGTTCTGAGCGCTCACAGACCCATAGGCAGCGATGGTCATCGCGTACAATAGTTTGGTCATTTTCGGAAACTTAGGCATCAATTTCTTCATTTGCTTTAAATCTTTACCCTCGGTATACATACCAGTTTAAAGGCGGAATGAAAAGTTAGCAAACGCAAATATACGGGCTAACAGATGCCGGGGCCGGCAACATATTAACCGTCTTTTATCTTATTTTGAGCTGTTGTTTCCCTGTTACCTCAGCGATCAGCGGCCGCCGGGCGGGCAGTGCTGCCGGAGGTATTCGGTGAACAAACGGCTCAGGTGCTGTGATGTCCCTTCGCCTTCGGAAATGGAATGGCTCCGGTTTGGATAAGACATCAGCTGGAATTGACGGTTATGCTTAACCAGTTCGTTGATCAGCAGTTCAGCATTCTGGTAATGTACATTATCATCTGCCGTTCCGTGTATGTAGAGCAGATTTCCTTCCAGGTTCTTCGCATAGGTTATGGGCGATCCTTTCAGAAAATCTTCCTTGCTCTCTGTTGGCACCCCCATATAGCGTTCCTGATAGATATTGTCGTACATGAGTTGGTTACCAACAGCGGCGACGGCAATGCCGGTCTGATAAATTTCGGGGTACTGGAACAACAAGTTCAGCGTGGAGGAGCCTCCTCCACTCCAGCCCCATACCGCTACGCGGGAGCTGTCAACAAAATCCCATTTCAGCACTTCTTTCGCGCCCATGGCCTGATCGCGTATGTTCAGTATACCGATGTTCTTATAGATGGATTTGCGCCAGGCCCGTCCTTTAGGAGCCGGTGCCCCCCGGTTTTCCAGGGAAACGTACACGTAACCATCCGCGGCCATATTGCCCTCATACAACCGATTGAAACCGGCGTTGTACGAGTCGGTAACCGTTTGACCGGCGGGCTCGCCATACACATAGAATACGATCGGGTATTTCTTACGCTCATCAAAATCGGCTGGCTTCACCATCCAGCCATCCATGGTGATCCCATCTGCCGTCGTTACCTGGAAAAACGTTGCACGGGGGTCGCTCTCCGGTTTCTCCCTCGACTGCGTGGGTGCCAGGACCTCTTTATGATCCGGCAGGCGCACCAGTCGCCCGGAAAAATAGCGTGTAGTGCTATTCAGCTCCTGAACAGCCAGTTTTCCGTTGGGCGCAATCTGATAAGAATTCGTGCCGGTTTCCGAATCAGGAGTTACCCTTTGCGCTTTTCCACCGGAGAGCTTCACCTTGTATAAGTATTGTTGGGTGGCATTGGATGGCGATGCGGAAAAGTAAATCAGCTTGGCCGATTCGTCGATAAAATCTATAGCGATGACATCATATTCTCCGGGGGTCAGCAGTTGTTCCTTTCCGTCCCTATCCACACGGTAGAGGTGCCTCCAGCCGTCCTTCTCGCTTACCCAGAGGAATGATTTCCCTTTATCCAGCCATTCCCAGCCGGTAGGGTCGTCGTTGTTCCAACGGGATTTGATGTCGATCCATGCCTCATCCTGTTCTTCGTAAAACGGCTTTGCCGTTCCGTTGAGTGCATCACACAGCAACAGCTTACTTTGGTTTTGTGCTCTGTTCAGTTGCTGGATGATGAGCTGGTTACCGTCCGGCGTCCATTCCATCCTGGGGATATAATGCTGAACCGCATCTCCGGGGATGTCCATGCGTTGCGTCTTACCTGTTTCGACCGAAACCGTGTAGATCTCGCAGCGGCTGGGATCCTGCCCGGCCTTGGGATATTCCACAGGGATGGTATACGAATAGGTGGAATCGGTGGTATTTAGCATGAGGTAGTTGCGAATGTTCCGGGCATCGATTTTCCAGTAGGCAATTTGGTCCCCCTTTGGAGACCAACGGAAGCCGTCACGGCAACCAAACTCTTCTTCATAAACCCAGTCGAAAGTCCCATTGATCATCCGGTCGGCTCCGTCCTCCGTCAGCCGACGCGACGTACCCCCGGAAAGATTTTCTACATACAGATCATGGCCGGAGACATAGGCCACCTTTTGCCCGTCGGGCGAGAACTTGGCAAACATGAGGGAGCTTTCCGAGAGATTCGCGCCAAGTTTTCGAAGGCTTTTTACTGAGAAATCATAGACCCAGTAATCGCCCCTGGTATGATAACGCCATACCCGGGCAGTATTGGTAAAGATCAGCAACTTATTTGAAGCGGCATGCCATTGCACGCTGCGCGGCAGTAAAGGCTCGGATGCCCCTTCAGGCGTGAGATCTTCTTTGTTCAGCAAGATCTTTGAAGCATCTGGCTCCCTGATATCGATCTGTTCGACCTGTCCCCCTTTGACGGCGATGTAATGATTGCCGTCTGCCGTCCACTGCCGCTTGATGTTGGGTTGAGCCTGCAGTAAGACCGGAGCTATGAATAGAAAGAGAATTAGAAAGGCGAGAAAAGACGTTCGCTTCATTATTCGTTAATTTTTGTAATTTTAAATGGCTTTTTTGACGCTGCATCTGCAGCTTTGCGGGCGATTTCAGCTTCTTTTTCTGAGACGTTTTCCGGTCTGTATTGATCAATGGGGGCTTCTTGCCCGAATAAGGTTTCAAACCAGGTGCAGGCAGCTATAAAGCGTCCGATTGCAAGGTTGAGGTGATACCCGTCTCGTGTAAGGTCGCTCCCCAGACTGCTTGTTCTCGCATTTTGAATGGCCGTTCCGGAAGGTATAATCACCACTCCCGGAATCAATTGCTTTACTTTTCCCGACGCTTTCATGATGGCTTTATACATTTGGATCTGGTTGTTGTTATAACGGGCGAAGCCTTCATGTGTGGAAGTCGGCGCGTAAGCCCAGGTCTGATGAAAAAGGTAACGGACCGGTTCGGAGGAAAGGCTGTCGATGTAATGTTTCAGTCCATTAATGGGTTCAGCATAAGATTCGAAAACACCGGAGAGCGGACTCGCCTGCTGGAGAGAGACAAAATCCCAATCCTCATCTTCCAGCGCTTGTCGAAGGCTGACCTGCTGCCGGGTTTCCATTTCTCCTTTCACCGGTATTTTCCGGTATCGATAGGCCTCCTTGTCTTCCTTGCTATTTTCCAGATGCAGTGAAAGTGGAGCCCCGCCGATGTACAGATTGCCAATGACCAGTTCCTTTCCCGACGCATCCGCCAGTTCATGTAAATACTGTTCTACCGCATCCTCCGAAAAACTGTTTCCAACAGCCAGCACTTTGAGTACACTGTCGGGCCGGACCTGAGCAGATACGGAACTGCTGAAAAAGAAAAACAGAATAAGCGACCAGTTGAAGCAATGCAGGTGGTTTCTCATGGGAGTCGTTGTTTTCGTCGGCCAATATACTAAATGAGAAGCAAAGCGGGCTAGGCTGATTTTTCAAAAAAATGAAAGCACTGTTTAGATTAAGTCTAAATAATTAACTATACTTGCTTCGTTATTTAAAATCTTTCTAAACAGTTGATGCGCATTTTTCTCCTTTTCGCCCTTTTCCTTGCAGCGTATACGGTTATTCAAGCTTCGGAGAATGAGCTTGAAGACATCTTTTTGCCCATTGATACGCTTGGTGAAGTCGTTGTGACGGGTCAGTATCAACCTCAATCCATCCGAAACTCTGTCTATCGTGTCCGGACAATCGGCTCAGATGAGATCATACAGAGGGCAGCAACCAGCATTCAAGGCGTCCTGAATACAGAATTAGGCATTCGTTTCGCCAATGATCTGACCTTGGGAGAGTCTGACATAGAGCTTATGGGGATGAGTGGAAGGAATGTAAAGGTCCTGCTGGACGGTTTGCCCCTGGTTGATCGCGGCGATACCAAACAGAGCCTGAGCCAGATTGACATCAATACGATTGATCGTATTGAAATTGTCGAAGGGCCGATGTCCGTTATTTACGGAACCGATGCCCTGGCGGGTGTCATCAATCTGATCACCAAGACTCCGGGGGAGGGCCTGAGTCGTACCAGCATCGCAGCACGTTTCCAGGAAGAGACGGCTGGCAGTGAATATGCCTTTTTGAAGGGTGCGGGAACGCACAATGCAAACGTGAGCCTCGACTGGGGGAGAAAGGCCTGGTCCATCGGAGGCGGGCTGACCAGAAATAATTTCGGAGGATTTAAAGGTATTTCCACCGGCCGCCAATGGGAGTGGCTTCCTAAAGCTCAATGGCTTGCCCGTGGCCGGGCGGCCTACCGGCAGGGTCAACTTCAGGCCTGGTATGCGCTGGATTACTTGGATGAAGATCTATCCGCACCGGGCGCGCTCAATATGAACAACTTCCGGGCGACAGACCAGAACTTTCTCAGCCGGCGGTCAAACCACCAGCTTCAGGCGGTGTACAGCCCGTCTGCCAATACCTCTTTTCAGCTGGCTGTAAGTCATCAGGATTACTCCAGAAATACCTCGACCATCATCCATGATTTCCGGGAAGGAACGAGCCGGCCTTCTGCCGACCGGGGCACACAGGATACCTCACGCTTCCGTTCCAGTATTATAAGGGCAACCATGCAGCAACGTCTGGGTAAATCCTGGTTTCTGCTGCCCGGTGTGGAAGTCAACCTTAATTCAGGGAGCGGTCAGCGCATGCTGGGCCAACCTTCCATTAATGATTATGCTTTTTTCCTTTCCTCTGAATGGACGCCCGTGAAAGGCGTACAGTTGCGTCCGGGGCTTCGTTTCACGAAGAATTCTGTCTACGATGCTCCACCAGTTATTCCGTCTCTGAATACCAAGTTTATGCTCGGAAAGGATATTGATTTACGCCTGGCCTATGCCCGCGGATTCCGGGCTCCTGCTTTGCGCGAACTCTATTTTGATTTTTTTGATGCCAGCCATTCCATCCGGGGCAATGAAGACCTGAAAGCAGAGTATTCCAATAGTTTCAATGCTTACTTGAGCTGGTATGGAAAGGAAAAAACCGCCTGGAAAGCTGTTTCTACGCTGGGCGGGTTTTATAATGACTTCCGCGATCAGATCACGACGGGATTTCTTCCGGGCGACGCCAGTATAACCACCTACATCAACATCGATCGCTTCCGTACCCTTGGAGCTTCTTTCGAACAGGCGCTTAGCCGTGGTAATTTTCAGGCGAGAGTGGGTTTTCTATACATCGGTCGGTACAACCGTTTGTCAGCGGAAGAACCCGATGTGCCGGCTATGCGCTGGGCGCCGGAGATCAACAGCAACCTGAGTTATGCGCTGCCCAAATCCGGATGGCAGTTCAACCTCTTTTATAAATATACAGGCATCCGTCAATCGTATGAGACGATCCCCGATGGTTCCGGCGGACAGCGAATTAACCGGGCGGAAATTGCGGCCTACCAAATGGCAGACTTTACCATCAGTAAGCGATTCATGCCTCACCTTAATCTGACCGGGGGCGTCCGAAATCTTTTTGACGTTACCAGGCTGGACAACAGCTCCCTGAATACAGGAGAAGCGCACAGTACGGGAGGAGCCGTACCCTTGTCTTATGGCCGCTCTTTTTTCCTCGGCCTGAGCTATCAGTTATCCATTAATAAAAATGATTAAATAATAAGCGATATGAAAAAGATGAACCTTTCTTACTGTTTTTTTGCACTGCTTTACACCGGTGCTTTACTTGGATGCCAGGACAGTGCTGATGATATGATTCCGGACATTCCGCCTTCCTCCGGAACCGAAATGACCTTGAATGGCGGCCCAGGCGGCGCGGCTGCACAAAACTCCGTTTACGTAGATCTGAGTGCCGAAAGCCAGGATTCCGTCAAGCGGGACTCCTGGGATCTGGCTTTTTACAACGGAACGGAATTTTCTGTGCGGATCAATAACTTTGCCGGAGCTGCTGTGAAAGCAACGGAATATACAGAACTCTCGCAAGTATCTTCCTCCACTTTTGATGTGTCCTCTTTAGGGCTCGGCATGGGTGAGGGAAGTCTTGATATGATTGACGATTTTTCGGGCAACCTTAGCGGAACGGCTATTGCCACCGTAGCGGAGACTGCTGCAGAGAATAAGGTGTACGTGCTCAGCACCAGGGGCGGTTTGGCTCCACAGGCAGAGGATGTCTATAAAATCCGGGTCACCAGAAGTGCAGCGGGTGGGTATACGCTGGAATACGCCTTACTAAATGCTGCCGAAGCTCAGCAAAAACAAATCGACAAGCACGAAGAACATAATTTCCAATTCCTGTCCCTTCGATCCGGAAATGAAGTGACCGCTGAACCGGTAAAAACGGACTGGGATTTTGTTTGGTCCTACAGCATGTACGCCACCAGTATGGGCGGCCCTGCCATCCCCTATCCATTCTCCGATCTGGTATTCATTAATCATCTGGCCGGCGTGAGCGCTGCAGAGGTGATGACCGAAAGCGTCAGTTATGCAGATTTTTCGGAAACTAATCTTGGAACCGTTGAGTTTAAAGGCGAACGGAACGTGATCGGCTCGAGCTGGCGGGTAACAGCTGCACCAGGCGGATCAACTGCCGGAGTTCGTCAGGATCGCTTTTACGTTATCAAAGATGCCTCCGGAAATATTTACAAGCTCAAATTCAACAGTTTCATCAGCGGCGATGGTGGTACCCGAGGGTATCCGGAATTGGAGTACGCTTTGGTCAAACGAGGATAATGTAAATCCATAAAAATCATTTCATCCAATGAACTTCTATCAAAACACATTGAAGCGTTTTCTTTTTTTTGCTCTGCTGGCTGCTTTGTTTGCCAGCTGCCGGGAATCGCATTCCGATGCGGGACAAACATTGCTCAGCGACTCCACCAGGATCGTCTCCCTGAACGGGACTGTCAGCGAGGTGATCGCGGCCCTGGGCTTTCAAGATCGCCTGGTGGGCACGGATGTCGCCAGCACTTACACGGCCACTCTTCGGGCACTTCCAAAAGTTGGACATGGAAAAAAAATTGCCCCGGAGGGCGTCCTTGCCCTGCATCCGGATCTCGTACTCGGGGTTCGGCAGGATGTTAGTCCTGCGTTGGAAGAACAGCTTCGTGGCGCAGGAGTCCGTCTCCTGCTTTTCGATCAGGACTTCAGTGTTGAAGGTGCGAAGCGGCTGATCAGCGGCATCGCTGACAGCCTCGGCTATACGGCTAAAGGCGACTCGGTCGTGCAGCTGCTGGATCAGCAGGTGAAAGAAGCGGAGGCCTTGGCCAGCCAGGGAGAGCCGAAAGTATTGTTCATTTACGCCCGTGGCACCGGCACAATGATGGTAGGTGGCGAAGGGACACAAGCAGAAGAAATCATCCGTCTTGCCGGAGGCCGGAATGCGGTTAGCGGATTCGAAGATTTCAAACCCTTAACGCCGGAAGCACTGGTTGCCGCCAATCCGGATGCCATTCTCCTGTTCTCCAGCGGACTGGAAAGTCTGGGCGGTCCCGATGGCCTGTTGTCCGTGCAGGGTGTTCCGGAAACGGAAGCCGGGAAGAAAAAGCGTTTCATTGCCATGGACGGGCAGCTGCTAACCGGTTTTGGTCCACGGCTGGGTGCTGCGATCCGGGAACTGAAGGAGAAAATACATCCTTAGATGCCTCTGAAAAATCAGCGCCGCCCGGTTGTGCTTATCGTCCTGCTCTGTCTGCTCCTGTTGTCTGTTATGCTTGCGGTCTGCGTCGGGGCTTTGCCTCTTCGCATTCCTGAGCTCTTTTCGATTCTCCGGTACCAGCTGCACCTTTCCGATTTGCAGGAATTCAGCGGACAACAACAATCGGTGTTGCTGAGCATCCGCCTTCCGCGCGTTTTACTCGGTGTGCTGGTAGGAGCGACCCTTTCAATGTCGGGAGCCGCGGTTCAGGGTTTGTTTCGCAACCCGCTGGCTGAGCCAGGCTTGATCGGAATTTCGTCGGGAGCTTCCCTGTTCGCGGTACTGACCATCGTCTTACAGCAGGACTATTTTCCCTGGCTGGCTCAAACCTTCGGCTATTATGCGCTGGCCATCGCCGCGTTCACCGGCGCCTGCCTGACCGCATTCTTTGTCTATCGGGTTGCCGTGAGTTCCGGGCGTACGGACGTCCTCACCTTGCTGCTGATAGGCCTTGCCATCAATGCACTCGCCGGATCCTTTACCGGCTTGCTGACCTATATGGCTTCCGATGCACAGCTCCGAGACATTACCTTCTGGAGTCTTGGTAGCCTGGGCGGTGCCAGCTGGAAGGTCATCAGCAGCATCCTGCCTTTTGTCCTGATCAGCCTGACGGGAATTCCTTTTCTTTCCAAAGCGCTAAATGCCTTTTCGCTTGGTGAAGATCAGGCCGCGCATCTCGGCATTGCTGTACAGCGAACAAAGCGCTTAGTGATCGTCCTCGCCACGATCGGCGTGGGGGCCTGCGTCGCCGTTTCCGGAACCATTGGTTTCGTCGCGCTGATTGTCCCGCATATCCTCCGGAGGGCTTTCACATCAGACTACCATTTCGTCATTCCGGCCTCCGGTCTGCTTGGTGCTTCGGTACTGATTTTAGCCGACCTGCTGGCGAGGACCCTGGTTGCCCCGGCAGAGCTTCCGATCGGCATCATTACGGCCATTGTCGGAACGCCCGTCTTCATCTTCATCATCATTCGTGAAAGGAGGCGCAGGTGATCCGCGTTGAACAGGCTGCTTATCGCGTTGGATCGAAGATGCTCCTGCAGGGCATCGATGCAGAGGTCCGGCCCGGGGAATTCCTGAGTATTTTAGGAGCGAACGGTGCCGGCAAGAGTACGCTGCTTAAATTGATGAGCGGAGACCTGCCTACCAGTGAAGGCCAGATATGGCTTCGGGATAAACGGATCGAAAACTTTGCCTCATCATCCATGGCGCGCTTCCGCGCAGTGCTCAGTCAGCAGCATTCGCTTGCCCTGGCCTTTACTGTTCAGGAACTCGTACTGATGGGGCGCTACCCACATTTCAGGGGGAGACCGGGCGATGATGATTACTTGGTTGTTACAAAGGCTCTTTCTGAGGTTGGCATGCTGAATTATCGGGAACGCTCGTACCATACATTGTCCGGCGGAGAACAGCAAAGGGCTCAACTTGCGCGGGTATTAGCACAGATTTACGATCAGCCGGAAGGAATTCTGTTTCTCGATGAGCCGACGAATGGGTTGGACATTTTGCATCAGCAGCAGATCCTCAAAACGGCCCGGAACCTGGCCGATCGGGGCTATTGCGTCGTGGCGATCCTGCACGACATCAATTATGCCATCCATTTTTCTGATCGGGTTCTTTTGCTGCATCAGGGAAAGTCCTTAGGCTTCGGCCCGCCAAAATCCGTTATTGACGAGCAATCGATTGAGCAGGCTTATGGCATAAAAGTTCGTTTCGTTCACGATAATAACTTACTTAATCCATTGGTCGTTCCAAGGCTCGATTAAAAAGCAACGCAAAAAATAAAGCGGATATCTCACGACAGCCGCTTTACACTAACTAAACTAAACAACTATATAAAACAAATAGATAGGCAGAATTAAGACGGCAGATAAGGTGCCAGCGCTTCACGCCAGTCATCGCGTTCCTTTTCCCCGGGTTTCCTTTTACCGAAAAATTGTATAACGAGATCTCCCGTACCGTCATAAGCTTCGATGCTGTGTACAAAACCGTCTTTTGTTGGTTTCCGTACCAGGAAAATGCGTTCCAGCATATCGTCTCTCAGATGCAGGTTGAAGTCCGGGTCCAGAACATTAAACCACGGTCCTGTCTGCACCAGGCGGTGGACCGGTCCGGTATGGATTTGTATGCATCCTTTATTGCCAACGAAAATCATGATGTCGCGTCCCCTGTCAGCTACATGCCGAAGAACAGCTTTAAGATCGTCCACGTTCAATTCGAATACCATGTCCACCGGTGCCAGGCGCATGGCTTGTGTTCTGGAAACCTTGTATTCTTTCAGCAGGGCATGGAATTCGTGTGTGTCCTGCAGAGCCTGCCAGGCTGACTGAAAGCCCTGAATGTCGATTTGCGCGTCTTGAAGTTCTTCTGCCTCTTTTTCTTTTCCTTTTAACTGGTAAACGCGGTCGCTTTCCCCTTCCCTAAACTTTTCGACCAATTGTTGAAAGGCCTCCGCACCGGCTTCATCCTGGATATAGATCTTATGTACCGCATCTCCGTGATGATCGAAAAACTGGATGCTCCTGCGCTCCCCTTCTTCAATGGCCAATGCATAAGCCCAGTTTCCTAAGAAAAGTCTCAAGTCAATATCCGGGTTCACGACCAGGCCTACCTGCCCGTTAATGGCCACCTTCCGATAACTGCCTTTGCGTTCATGAACAGCAAAATCATTTCTGGTAAGGGCCATCACATGACCAAGCGAGGGCACCTCTTTAAGAATATCGTGAATGGCATCTTTCAGCCGGACACCGTTCAATGCTGCCAGTTCCAGCTCACTAACGCCCAGTTGCTGCGCCGCATCCCTGATGCGTGTTTTGGGATGGTCTATCCGGAACTTCTCGTAGGTTTCTTTCAGTAAATTCATGAATGAAAAATGCTTTCTGCTGCAAGTATATACATTATTTAGATTCGTTCCAAATAATAGAAATATAAAATTTCATTTTCTTCGAACCTTTTAGTTTACCTTTACCAAAAGGTATTAAATAATGAAAATAAAGCGTTGTCTCCCGGCCCTTGCCAGCCTCTCCTATTTGCTGATGAGTTCATGTCTTGGCTTGTCTGATGCCACTACAGCATCGGTGGAAGCAGAAACGCCAGAGCCACAAGATACGCTGGTCAACCGTCGCGAAGAAGAGCTGATTGTTACCAGTCCACCGACTATTGACAGTGCAGTGTATTTCGATCAGTTGCACTGGCTGGCCAACGGAGACACCAGCGGTCGCTGGCCGGTCACGAAACAACCGCTTCCTCTTTCGGGTGCGCTTCTTCCCAACCACCGCATCATTGCTTATTATGGAAACCTCTATTCCAAAAACATGGGGATTCTCGGAGAACTGCCTCCGGCAGAAATGCTTTCACGGCTCGAAAAAGAGGTGGCGCTATGGAAGGCTGCAGACAGCGTAATCCGGCCGGTTCCAGCTTTACATTACATTGCGGTCACAGCCCAGGGCAGCCCTGGACGGGACGGGAAATATCGCATGCGCATGCCGGAAAAACACATCGATTCGATTCTCGATATGGCCGGGAAGCTGGAAAACGGCCAGGTTTTTCTCGATATTCAAGTCGGGCTGAGCACCTTACAGGAAGAGCTCCCCCGTCTGGAGAAGTACTTGAAAATGCCCCAGGTACACCTCGGCATCGATCCGGAATTTTCCATGAAGGATGGTAGCAAGCCGGGTAGCCGGATCGGCAGCTTTAATGCCGCGGACATCAATTATGCCAACGGGTATTTAAAGGAACTTGTTGAGGCGAATCAACTGCCGCCAAAAATCATGGTCGTACACCGCTTTACGCAGGCGATGGTGAAAGATTATAAAGACATTGATCTTTCTCCGGAAGTGCAAATGGTTATCGTCATGGATGGCTGGGGTGCACCGGAATTGAAGAAAGGAACTTACCGTCATTTCATTTATCCTGAGCCGGTGCAGTTTACGGGTTTCAAGCTCTTTTATAAGAATGATGTCAAAAAGCCTCCGCATCGCATGTTAAATCCCGAAGAACTGGTCAAATTAAAACCTATGCCCAGTTACATACAGTATCAGTAGCATTATTTTTCGTAACTTGGTGTGGAGTTAATGAAAACGTTAATTAAAGAGCGATGGGTATGAACGCAACATTTGGAGGGGGCTGTTTTTGGTGTACAGAAGTTATTTTTCAGCAATTGGAAGGGGTAAGCAGTGTTCTTCCCGGCTATATGGGAGGGGCCCGTCCGAATCCAACTTATGAGCAGGTTTGCTCAGGCGCCACGGGGCATGCAGAAGTCGTCCAGATCGAATACGATCCGGAGAAGACCTCGTTTAAGCAATTGCTGAGTGTGTTTTTCAAGACCCATGATCCGACCACGCTAAATCGCCAGGGAGCGGATGTCGGCACACAATACCGGTCAGCTGTTTTCTTTCATAATGAGGAGCAAAAACAAGAAGCCGAAGTGTTAATAAAGGATTTAAATGCGGCCGGCGCTTATGAAAACCCGATTGTCACAGAAGTTACGCCAGCCAGCGAATTTTATGAAGCAGAGGATTATCACCGTAATTACTTCAATAATAACCCGGGGCAACCTTATTGCGCAGCAGTAATTCGTCCGAAGCTCCAGAAGTTTTTAACCAGCTACATGAATTAAAACCATCAATATGAGCGGGGATCTTTCCATTTAAAACAAAGACCCCTGCACATTTTCATCCAGATCAATATCGCCCTTATTGGTGATTTCAAAATCAACCTTTGGTTTTGGTTTTTGTTCGCCTTGAACCTCCTTCTCTTTCACCTCTGGTTGTTTATCTTTCAGCTTGCTGTCGCTAGGCGTATCTTCTGTCGCCACGGCCGACTCTTCATCGCTGATGAGTTCGACCGATTTGACTTCATGAGTGCTCAGGCGATTACCCAGGGCCTTCATGCCTTTCACATCGATCAGCTCGTCCAGGCGTTGCTCATAAAGCTCCTCAATCTGAGCTTTCCCTTTCAGAATGCTTATCTTCACTAGGGGTTCCTTCGCATTGGTTAACAAGATCAGTTTTGACCCCGGTTCATCGCTGATGACGAGCGTATGCTTACCCAAAGGCGTTGTTTCAAACTGAAAACGTTTTACCAGGTAGTTCCCGCTTTTTGCATCTTTATGGACGACAGAATAAATGCGTTCGGGAGCATATTTCTCTATGCGCAGCAATTTCGGATCGTAATGGTTGGTCAGATCGAAACCCGTCAAAGAGTAGGTACCGTCCGGCAGGACCACCAGGATCCGGTCATCGCCGTCAAACTCGCCAAGGTATTTTCCACGCCCTTCGACATTAAGACGCCACAGCACTTCGTCAAACCAGATCTTTCTTCCGGCCAGGGTGGAAACGCCTTTGCTTTTCAACGTAATTTTTTTGATCGGATACTTTGTTACGATATTCCCCTGGGATCCGCGCCCTTTTATGGCGATATCAGCGAAGTCTATATCAAACTGTAGTTTTCTGAGCTTTGAGTGAGCACGTAAGGCAACGGTTACGACTTCCGCCTCCCCATTCGGATTGGCCGTGAAATACAGGCTCCGCGATCCTTTGCTCCCTTTCGTCAGGTCATATTCCTTATCGCGGGTTACGCCGATGACGGAAAAGCGCTTCACATAAGCTACGCCGGTTTTTCCATCGCGGTAAATTAAATTATATACCGTTCGTTCATCTCCTTTTTTGAAAACCCCGACGTGCACGATGTCTTTTCCGACGAACACCTTGTCCTGCACTTTCGTAACGATGAAATTTCCGTCTTCACGAAAAGCGATGATGTCATCGATATCCGAACAGTCTCCAATGTATTCATCCTTCTTCAAGCCCGTACCAACAAAACCATCCGTACGGTTAACATAGAGCTTCACATTTGCCAGGGCCACCTGCGCCGCTTCCACCTTCTCGAATACGCGAAGCTCTGTTTTACGTTCCCGTCCCTGTCCGTATTTTTCCTTCAACCGCTGAAACCAGGCGATCGCATAGTCGGTCAGCTGTCGCAAGTGACGCTTCACTTCCTTCATCTGCTCTTCGAGCTGGCGCATCTGCTCATCGGCCTTTTTCAGGTCGAAGCGCGTGATGCTGCTCATCGGCTTATCGATCAGCCGCTTATAATCCTCTGCTTCAATCGGCCGATAGAACTGAACAAAAAAGGGCTCGAACAATCCGCTGAGAACAGACACCACCGTTTCAAAATTTCCGGCATTTTCGTATTCGGGATGCTTGTACATCCCCTCCTGGATAAAAATCTTAAGCAACGAGCTGAAAAAGATCTTCTCCTGCAGCTCGTTCAACTTGATCTGTAATTCGCGGCGAAGGAGCTCCTTGGTCTGACCCGTGTTCTCGATCAGGATATCGTTGACACTGAGGAAGTGGGGTTTCTCATCGCGGATTACACATGTGTTTGGTGATATGGACACTTCACAATCTGTGAAAGCGTAAAGGGCATCAATAGTGACATCCGGCGAGATGCCTGCAGCCAGATGGACAATAATTTCCACCGTAGCAGCCGTATTGTCTTCGATCTTCTTAATCTTGATTTTCCCTTTATCGTTGGCGTTGATTACGCTATCGATCAGTCCGCTGGTGGTCGTTCCGAACGGAACTTCGGTAATGGCTAGGGTCTTTTTATCCCGCTCCTCAATCCTGGCACGGACCTTCAGCTTTCCACCGCGGATTCCCTCGTTATAAGCCGAAACATCCGCGAGTCCCCCGGTTGGGAAATCCGGAACCAGGTTGGGTCTTTCCCCTTTCAACACCTGAATGGAGCCGTCCAGCAATTCGATGAAGTTATGCGGCATGATCTTCGTTGCCAGCCCCACAGCAATCCCTTCCGCGCCCTGCGCCAGTAGTAAGGGAAATTTTACCGGTAGGGTTACCGGCTCCCGGTTTCTTCCGTCGTAGCTGAGCTGCCATTCGGTCGTATCGGGATTGAAGAGCACCTCATTGGCAAACTTACTGAGCCTTCCTTCAATGTATCTCGGAGCGGCAGATGAGTCGCCTGTTATCGGATCCCCCCAATTGCCCTGGCAATCAATCAGCAGGTTCTTCTGGCCGATCTGCACCATGGCGTCGCCGATCGATGCGTCACCATGTGGATGGTATTTCATAGTGTTTCCGATGACGTTTGCCGCTTTATTGTAACGACCATCGTCCATCTCCTTCAGGGAGTGCATAATGCGCCGCTGCACCGGCTTCAGCCCGTCGTTGATGTGCGGCACTGCCCGATCCAGGATAACATAAGACGCATAGTCCAGGAACCAGCTTTCGTATAAGCCAGATAGGGGCGTCGATACATTATGCTCCAGGTTGTCATCTTTCGGCGGTTCCGGCAAACCGTTTATATCATGCGTCATTCGTTATTGCTTAGCTTGATTTGTCTATGGAAGCTGTAAATTTACTAATTTTATTGGTTTCGCTTATTATCTGTATGTTTACAGCAGAACCCGAACGCATAACCCTATGAAAAGATTTTACTTCGCCGCCAGCTCTTTGCTTTTCCTCGCGGCTTGTTCCACTCCAAATCAGGAAGATGCTTCTGCTGATCTGATCACGGAGGCCGGTGTAGACCAGTATTTATCGGTGCTGGCACATGACAGCTTAATGGGCCGGCAACCTTTTACAGAAGGGGAAACCCGTACCGTTCGATACCTGGAACAAGTCTACAGAGATATTGGCCTGGAGCCAGCCGAAGGAGAAAGCTTCCGTCAGGAAGTCCCGATGGTCGAAATACAGTCTACCCCCGATTCCGTTGTGCAGTTCAGCAGCGAAAAAGGCAAGGCTACGTTTCGCCTTCTGGACGATCTGGTGCTTGGAAGCCGTAGAGTTCAGTCCAGCATCGATGTGGCTTCTACGGATCTCGTCTTCGTTGGCTTCGGCATTGTAGCCCCCGAATACGATTGGAACGATTACGAGCAACTGGATGTTAAAGGAAAAACGGTGGTCATGTTTGTCAACGACCCCGGCTTTTATGATGATTCCTTATTCAAAGGGAAGAACATGACCTATTATGGACGGTGGACCTACAAATTTGAGGAAGCCGCCCGACAGGGGGCTACGGGGGCCTTATTAATTCACGACACTAAAGCCGCAAGCTATGGCTGGCATGTTGTCAGGAGCGGGTGGAGCGGCGCCCAGCTGACCTTACAAAGCGATGACGATGGTGCTTCCCGCTGTGCGTTTGAGGGCTGGCTTAGTGCTGAAAGTGCTTCGAAAGTCTTTCAGTTCGCCGGTACTACCGTTGAAGCGGCATTGGAACAAGCCCGGAAACCTGACTTTCAAGCCACGGATATGAAGGTGAGCACGGAAGTCCACATCCGTCAAAGCTATAAAAAGGCCAGTTCCTATAACGTTGCAGGACTACTCAAGGGCAGCAAGAGACCAGATGAAGTCATCATTTATTCCGCACACTGGGATCATTTCGGTATCGGAGAAAGCATTCAGGGCGACTCCATATACAACGGGGCTGTCGATAACGGTACCGGTGTAGCAGGTCTGCTGGAAATCGCACAGGCTTTCGCCAGGGTTCCTGAAAAGCCGGAAAGGAGTATCTTATTCCTGGCGCTCACCGGCGAAGAAGAGGGACTGCTGGGCTCGGAATACTATGCTTCACACCCTATCTTCCCCCTGGGCAAGACGGTGGCCAACATCAACATGGACGCTATGGCACCCATCGGGAGAACAAAAGACCTCATCCTGATGGGACTGGGCCAATCGGAACTGGATGATTACGCAGCGGAATTTGCAAAAAAGCAGGATCGTAAAGTTGTTGCACCGGAAGACCCTTCCAATGGCTGGTTTTACCGTTCCGATCATTTTAATTTCGCAAAGGTTGGTGTACCGGCGCTGTACCCCGCCACCGGAACGGAAGTGATTGGCGAATCAGCAGACTACGGAAAGCAGAAAAAAGCGGATTACAATCAGCAGCGCTACCATCAGCCTGGGGATGAATACGACCCTGTAACCTGGAAGCTGGACGGTATCGTTGAAGATTTGCAACTCCTGTTCTCCGTGGGTTACAAGCTAAGCCAGGAAACGCGCTTCCCCGTATGGAAAGAAGGATCGGAATTTAGGGCCGCAGGTGAAAACCGGTAAAGTACTGCCTTTATTTCGACACCTTGTTTCTGAACAGATAGCTGGCAATAGGAAGAGAAACAACCGTAATGGCTGAAAACCAGATGACAGAAGGCCAGATGTGATCAGCCGCCGGCTGACCATTCATCAAGGCCCGGATGGCTTCTATGACATGTGTTACCGGCTGGTTTTCCGCGAATACACGAAGGACGGTTGGCATGGTATCGGTCGGCACGAAAGCTGCGGAAGCAAAGGTCAGTGGAAAGATGATCAAAAACCCCATCCATTGCACGCTCTCGATACTTTTAGCCAGAAGTCCCATGATAGCGGATAGCCAGGAGATCGCCAGCGTGAACAACAACACCAATGCAAAAATGAGCAACCAGTCCGCTACTCCTGCGACCGGCCGGAAGCCCACGAAAAGCGACACGACGATCAGGATAAGGGTGGAAAGAACGTTTCGCACCAGGTCCGCTACGACATGTCCGGTCATCACCGCTGAGCTGACAATAGGCAATGATTTCAGGCGGTCGATGATGCCTTGCTTCATATCGTTGGCAACGGAGATAGCGGTGGTATTGGCACCAAAAGCCGCCATTTGCACCAATATACCGGGCACCAGAAAATTCACATAGTCAATTCCTCCGGTCTCGATTGCTCCTCCAAAAACGTAGCGGAAAAGCAGAAGAAACATAATAGGCTGTATGGTCAGCCCGAGCAGCTGATCGATATTTTTAAAGATGTGCTCCAGGCTGCGTTTGATCAGCACCCAGGTATCAGAAATCGCCCAATAGGCGGAATGGCTATTTTTCATGGTCTTCCCCAATTTTATTACCGGTTAAATGCAGGAATACGTCGTCCAGCGTAGGCTTCTGGACGGAAAACTGATCAAGCTTTACCCCGCCTTCGTAAAGCGCATCCAGGACTGTTTTCATGCCGTAAACGCCTTTATCGGCTTTCAGGCTGACACGGCGCTCCTCTGGTGAAGATTGCAAGACCTGACCGTCCTGATCCAATAAACTTAACGCCTTTCGGAAATCGCCCTCCGATGAGGCCGTCAGCTCAATACGCTCGCCGCCAAGCTCCGCCTTCAACTCGTCCCCCGTTCCCTCCGCTATGATTTTTCCATGATCCAGTACAGCAATCCGGTCGGCCAGCTTGTCCGCCTCTTCCAGGTACTGAGTAGTGAGCAAAATGGTTACCCCCTCTTTCATCAGCTGCTCAATGATTTCCCACATAGCCAGCCGGCTTCTTGGATCAAGTCCTGTAGTTGGTTCATCCAGGATAACCACCGGCGGAGCAGCAACAAGACTGGCCGCAAGGTCCAGCCGGCGGCGCATTCCACCGGAATAGGTTTTTACGGCACGATCAGCAGCATCCGTCAGATCAAACTGGACCAACAATTCCTTCGCTTTCCTTTTGCAGTCTTCTTTGCTAAGGTGATAAAGGCGACCGATCATTTCCAGGTTTCGCGTCCCGGTGAGCAACTCATCGACAGCCGCATACTGACCGGTTAATCCGATTACACTCCTAACCTGTTTTCCTTCCTTCAGAACATCGTAACCATTGACGATCGCGCTGCCTCCATCAGGTTTAATCAGGGTGCTGAGAATGCGGACAATCGTCGTTTTACCAGCGCCGTTCGGGCCGAGTAAAGCCAGCATGGTTCCTCGTTTTACGGAAAGGTTAATACCTTTCAGTACGTCAAAGTTTTTAAAAGATTTCTTCAGGTCTGTTATGCGGAGAGCATATTCCGGATCGTTATTCATATAAACACCTGTTAGTTTTGTCCCGGCTTTAACACGCCTCAAACCTTCCGGTTTGAGGAATTAGTCAAATACCACCGTACGGTTCCCGGCAATGAACACGCGATCCTCTAAAATAAGGTTCAGCGCCTTGCTGAGCACGCTCTTTTCAACCTCGATACCCGCGTTGCGCATATCCTCCACGCTATGACTATGATTCACCGACCGGATATCCTGAGCAATAATCGGCCCATTATCAATGTCGTCCGTCACAAAATGTGCGGTGGCACCAATAAGTTTAACCCCTTTTTCATAAGCCTGCCGGTAAGGATTAACCCCTTTGAAAGCCGGCAAAAAAGAATGGTGCATGTTGATGATGCGGTCAGTATATCGGGACACGAAGTTCGGAGAAAGAATGCGCATAAATTTCGACAAAACCAGGTAATCCGGCTGATAGCGGTCGAGAATTTGTACGATTCCGGATTCAAAATCTTCCTGCAGGCAATTCACGTGACTAACGTAGTGAAAGGGAACCTCAAACCGTTCCGTAAAGGCACGCAGTGTAGCATAATTTCCGATGACGCAACACACATCTGCCCCCAGGGCATCAAAGAAATAGCGCACCAAGGTATCACCCAGGCAGTGCGGTTCCCTCGTCACCAGAATCGCGATGCGTTTGCGTCCGGCGGGGTTGATGCGGATGATCGCTCCTTCCGGAATCGACCTTTCCAGCAAGGCCGCAAGCTGCGCCGGGTCTGCAGCCGTTCCCGTACAGACGATGCGGGCAAAGAAGCGTCTGGAATCGTCGTCTACATATTCCCGCATGGTGACGATATTGAGACCATGATCCGTAACGATATGCGATATCATAGAAACCAGGCCGACCGCATCATCGCATTGAATCAGGATCAGGGTTTGATTGCTGTTTAAGGCCATATGCTTTACACCGCTTCTTTCAGCGCGTCCTTTTGCTCCTCTTCTGCTGCTTTTTCATCAATATCCACCTCCACGCGAAGATTGTTGACAATGTGCTTCTGACGGTCGGGCGTATTTTTACCCATATAATACTCCAGCAGTTGCTTAATTTTCTGATCCTTGGAGAGGATTACAGGATCTAAACGCATGTCTTTGCCAATAAAAACGCCAAACTCGTCCGGAGAGATTTCACCCAAGCCCTTAAAGCGGGTGATTTCCGGCTTTCCTCCCAGTTTTTGAATGGCCCGCTGCCGCTCTTCATCGCTGTAGCAGTAAATCGTTTCTTTTTTGTTGCGCACGCGGAAAAGCGGCGTCTGCAAAATAGAGACATGCCCGGCCTTCACCACATCCGGAAAAAACTGCAGAAAGAACGTCATCAGTAACAAACGGATGTGCATGCCATCCACATCGGCATCCGTTGCAACGACAATGTTATTATAACGCAGTCCGTCGATTCCGTCCTCTATGTTCAGGGCATGTTGTAAAAGGTTGAACTCCTCGTTCTCGTAAACAACCTTTTTCGTCAGACCAAAAGCATTTAAGGGTTTTCCCTTCAGACTGAACACCGCCTGCGTCTGCACATCGCGGGATTTGGTGATGGATCCGCTCGCAGAATCTCCCTCCGTAATAAAAAGAGTCGTCTCCTGGTTCCGCTCATGTTTATCATCGTAATGAATCTTGCAATCCCGCAACTTCCGGTTGTGCAGGGAGGCTTTTTTGGCCCGCTCATTCGCCAGCTTTTTAATACCGGCAATATCCTTCCGCTCACGCTCGGATTGCAGGATCCTTTTCAGCAGTGCATCGGCGACCTCCTGATGCTTATGCAGGTAATCATCAAGCGCTTTCTTTAAAAAGTCATTAATGAAGGTCCGCACCGTCGGCCCCTCCGGACCAATGGATTGCGAACCCAGTTTGGTTTTGGTCTGCGATTCAAACACCGGCTCCTGAACCTTAATGGCAATCGCCGCAACGATGGAGCTTCTGATGTCTGCCGCATCGAATTCCTTTTTAAAAAATTCGCGGATCGTTTTCACCACAGCCTCCCGAAACGCCGCCTGGTGTGTTCCACCCTGAGTGGTGTGCTGTCCGTTCACGAAAGAATAATATTCCTCGCCGTACTGCTGCCCGTGCGTCATGGCGATCTCGATGTCTTCTCCTTTCAGATGAATGATGGGATAGCGGAGGCTTTCCGGATCCGTTTTTCTTTCGAGCAGATCGCGCAGGCCATGCTCGGAGATGAACTTCTGCCCGTTGAAGTTTACGGTCAGACCGGAGTTCAGAAAGACGTAATTCCAGATCATGTTCTCCACGAACTCCGGACGGTAACGGTAGTTCCTGAAAATGCTGTCATCCGGTGTGAACTGTACCGAAGTACCATTTCGCTGTGTGGTATCTTTCTGTTCATCCCTCAAGAGCTCGCCGTTGCTGAATTCTGCAATACGGGTTTGCCCGGCACGATAAGATTGCACGATAAACGACCCGGATAAAGCATTTACGGCCTTCGTACCCACCCCATTTAATCCTACAGACTTCTGAAAAGCCTTGCTATCGTATTTACCGCCCGTATTGATCTTGGAGACAACATCCACCACACTCCCGATCGGAATACCACGACCATAATCCCTTACAGAAACCTTCAGCTCGCTGATAGAGATATCAATTGTCCGCCCGGCACCCATCACAAACTCATCGATCGAGTTATCCACAACCTCTTTTAAAAGGACATAAATACCATCATCGTAGGCAGAACCATCACCAAGTTTTCCGATGTACATCCCGGGACGCAGTCGGATATGTTCCTTCCAGTCCAGCGAGCGGATACTATCTTCATTATATGTCGTCATGTATCTTGTTTAAAGCATTAACCGGAAAAAGCGTACGCTTTTCTAGCGCCCGAAATCGTCTTGCACTCTTACGATGTCGTCTTCGTCGGAAGGCTGTTCAGCATCGGTATGCTGCCAGATTTCCGCCAGAACGCCCCAATCGTCCAAACCGACCAGGCGATGACGCTCCCCTTTTTCCAGTTTGATAACATCACCTGATTGTTTTTTCTGTACTTCATTCTCTACATCGGTGTCGCTGATGACAACGCCGACTTCGCCCTTGATAACCTGCCAGATTTCAGCGCGACGATGGTGATATTGCCAGGACAGGCGTTTCTGTGGCGCCACAACGAGAATCTTCGGACTTAACTTTCCTGAAATTTTCAGGTCCTGTACATTCAATCCGTCGAAATAGGTGTCGGCAAACTGCTGAGCCTGGCTTTCATCAATCACAAAAAAACCACCCCATGGACGGCTCTGATCTTGCTTATCTATGTTAAAACCCTTTTCAGTCAGGCTTTTTTCAACTTCTGCGAATATTTCTTCTTTAGCGATCTCGGTCATTTCAGTTTTTTTTTGCTAATATAATGAGAATGGGGGACAATATTCAGGCACCCCTTTGTATAACTTATTGACAAACCTGCTTTCCTTTTAGCTTCAAATGTTATTTTTGTCCTGAGCTCACCACTGGCTTCTTTAGTATGGACCAAACGAATAAAGCATTCCAGCAAGCGGTTTCATTTGTCAACCACTCGGATCAGCACCTTTTTCTTACGGGAAAAGCGGGCACCGGTAAGACAACCTTTCTCCGCTTCATTCGGGAGCACACGTATAAGAAATTACTCGTCATGGCGCCAACCGGCGTTGCTGCCATTAATGCAGGCGGTTCAACTATCCATTCTGCCTTTTTTCTTCCCTTCGGACTTTACCTTTCCGACCGTTCGCAGTCCTGGGACGCCTCTGAAAGTTTTGTTTACAATCGCCAGGAATTGTTCAGAAAAGCGAAACTCACCCGGCAACGCCGCAGCATCCTCCAGGAAGTTGACCTCATCGTGATCGATGAAGTGTCCATGCTGCGGGCAGATGCGCTGGATGCCATTGATACCATTCTGCGCTCCGTTCGCCGGAATGCGCAAGCGTTTGGAGGGGTACAGATGTTATTCATCGGAGATCTCTATCAACTTCCGCCAGTGGTCACTTCACGGGAACAGGAATTACTTTATAAGCATTACCGCAGCAGCTTTTTTTTCGATGCAAAGGTGATGCAGGAAGTTCGATTGGTGGCGCTGGAGCTGACCAAGATATACCGCCAGAAAGACGATTTCTTCGTGACGCTGCTGAACCGCATACGGAACAACAACTGCACGGCGGAAGACTTGGAGTCTCTGAACAAGCATTTGATTCCCCGGGATGAAGACCCGAAAAATAAAGAAGAGAGTGTCATCACCCTCACCTCACACAATCTGCAGGCTGACCACATCAACCAGTCCAGGCTGGATGCTCTTCCAGGAAAGCCCATAGCTTTACAAGCTCAGGTATCGGGCGATTTTCAGGAATCTGCTTACCCGATCGAACATCAGCTTGTGCTGAAAAAAGGCGCGCAGGTTATGTTCGTCAAAAACGATAAAGGAGAAGAACGCCGATATTACAACGGGAAAATTGGCCATATTGAACATTTTGATCAGGACGCGGAAGAAATTTATATTCGATTTGAAGCGGAAGAAGATCCCGTAAAAGTGAGCAGGGAAGAATGGAAAAACCAACGTTCCTTCTACGATGAAGCTGAGGATGAGATCAAAGAAGAAACACTTGGAACATTCAGGCAATATCCGCTCCGCCTGGCCTGGGCTGTGACGATTCATAAAAGCCAGGGACTGACCTTCGACAATGCTCATATTGATGCCGGAAGAAGTTTCGCCGCCGGCCAGGTATACGTCGCCCTTAGCCGGTTACGTAGTCTGCAAGGGTTGCGGCTAAGTTCCCCGATCAACTTTTCCAGCATTCATACCGACCCGCATGTAGCCGAGTTTTCTGATCGGACACTTAGCGCAGAGCAAGCAGAGGAACAATTGCGTGAGTCCCAACGCATTTACCTATTTAACAACCTGGCAAAAGCTTTCTTATTCAACAAGCTGTTACTACAGCTGAACGAATTAAAAAGTGGCACACTGACCCGTAACATTCCGGATAAAGGAAATGCTTACCGATTATTCGATCAATTAACGAAGCATGTAGCGGATTGCCATCAGGTCGCTGAAAAATTTCGAAACTGGCTCAATAAATATTTTGATGACCCGGAAAAAACCGATTTGGGAATCATTACCGAAAGGACAGAGAAAGCATATGGCTGGTTCAGTGAAGCCCTTAAAGAAAAGCTTCAAAAGCCTTTTGATGCCTACGTGGCAACCTGGGACAAGGCAAAAAAGAATAAAGGTTATCGACAGGAGCTCCTCAGTCTTCAATTACAAATCCGCCGAAAAGATGAGCAGATTCGCCAGGCTATGCTACTCACCAAGGCTTTGGCAGAAGGACGCGATCTGGACCAGTTGCTTCATGAGGTAGAAATAAATCACCGTCAACCCGCCAGACAAACGAATGAAAAAACTCCCGCGGTTAAGAAAAAAACGGAAAAGGGAGCCACCCAACGCGAAAGTCTCAAAATGTTTAAAAAAGGCAGGAGCATTGAAGAGATTGCAAAAGAAAGAGAACTTACACCCTCAACCGTTATCGGTCATCTGACACGCTTTGTCGGCAGAGAGATTGACGTTACCGAACTCATACAAGCCGAAAAGTACAATTACATCTGTAAGATATTAGCGAGCCATCCGGAAAAAAGTCTGGGTCAGCTCAAAGCGCTGGCCGGGGAGCAAGTCAGTTTTGAAGAATTAAGGATTGCGCGAACCGCTTTTCTCGCCGAAGAAAAGTAGGCAATTTACTCAGCCAGCAAACGCTGCACCTCTTGTTCAAATTCCTGAATGTAATCCGTATAATGCTTACCCGTTGCCGGACCGCTGAAACCAGTATGAATTTTGACGACGCGCCCGGATTTATCCAACAAAATACTGGTCGGGAAAGCAGAAAAATTCTCAAGTGCCGGAATACTTTCCTCCACCTGACCTTTATCGTTTGTATAGCCAGTAAGTAAAACCGGGTAGTCGACTTTGAATCGGTTCACTAGGTTTTGAACGGCCTTTTTGGCCCGCTCAGGCTCCGCATAACGCTCATAGGCCAAGCCGACCACCTCGAAACCTTTACCTTTGTATCGATTATAGAAGGGAGCAAGAAAAGCCGTTTCATCCATACAATTCGGGCACCAAGATCCCAGGAACTGCACCAGCACCACCTTATCCCTAAAACGCTCATCCTTTAGCGAAACCGGATTCCCCTCCAGGTCAGGAAAAGTAAAGTCGATGCGATCGTTCCCCGCCTTCAGTCCGGCAATCTTATAAGCGTCGGGAAGAAGGGCGTCTTCATCTCGTCTAGCCTCCCATCGATTTACGCCCGATGGTCCTGAATACAATTTACCTTCGACCAATCGTTCACCTTTAATCTCAGCCGTAAAAAGCATCGCTCCGGACCCACTGAATCCGGAAAGCATCAGTGTCGACTGATCCACCACACCGCTCAGGTAGCGGTAATCCCCCGTTGTGGTCAAAAAGGAACCTGAAACTTCTTCCCCATTTTGCGTGAACTCCCCTACGGCCATTGTGGTATCGGATTCCCGGATAAACTGAACTGACCAGCGTCCGCCAATATTTTCACCGGCTTTTGGCTTCTCCATAAAGCGCCATTTTTTATTCGGTTCAGCCTCGAAGGGCATAATGATCTCACGACCGGGAAGGTGTTTAATCCATCGACCAGACAGGCCTTCTCCCTCCGAAAGTCGTTTAGCCCTGATCTCGCTCTCGTAGAGCGGTGTATGTATAAAAACAGAGTCCTCCGTCTCTTCCACCTTGCTGATGTTCAGCCTTTCCCCCGCATTGAGGAAAGCAAACTGTTTCGTTCCCGCAGAATCGTATACTTCGAAATTAAAAGGTATTGCAACGGCGGAATCCGTTTGAAGTGTCCCTCTCCACGTAGCACTATCCAGTGCCTGCCGCTGATTGGTACACGCACTTGAAAAAAGAGCGGCCGCTGCGCTCGCAGTAATAGAAATTATCCTCAGAAAATTCATATCCTTACTCAGAAAATTCTAGTAAAGATATGGATATTATTCTCATTTAAGTATCTGCCGTGCAATGACCATTCGCTGGATTTCGGAAGTACCCTCATAAATCTGGGTAATTTTGGCGTCCCGCATCAGACGCTCCACGTGATACTCCTTCACATAACCATAGCCGCCATGGATTTGAACCGCCTCCACCGTTACGGCCATTGCTGCCGAAGAGGCCATGAGTTTAGCTGTCGCCGCGGCAGTCGCATAAGGCTTTCCCTGATCTTTAAGCCAGGCGGCTTTATAACAGAGCAGGCGAGCGGCTTCGATCTGCGTATACATATCGGCCAATTTAAACTGAATCGCCTGGTGCCGGGCAATCGCCTGCCCGAAAGTCTCCCGCTCCTTGGCGTAAGCCACTGCTAATTCGTAGGCCCCGGCGGCAATACCCAAAGCTTGAGCAGCAATACCTATCCGTCCACCTTCCAGGACCTTCATGGCGAATTTAAAGCCGAAACCATCCTCACCAATGCGGTTCTCTTTCGGCACCCGGACGTCCGAAAAGCTTAGGGAATGCGTATCCGACCCACGTATGCCGAGTTTATTCTCTTTTGGACCGACTTCAAATCCTTCCCAGCCTTTCTCTACAATGAAAGCATTGATACCTTTGCTTCCAAGCTCCCGATGGGTTTGAGCAATGACCAGATAGGTTTCTGCTGAAGATCCGTTGGTAATCCAGTTTTTGACCCCATTCAGCAGATAGTGATCCCCACGATCTTCTGCCATTGTCCTTTGCGAAGAAGCGTCGGATCCCGCCTCCGGCTCCGAGAGACAAAAAGCTCCGATTTTTCGACCTGAAGCCAAGTCCTTCAAGTATTTTTCTTTTTGGCTATCCGATCCATAATGCTCTAAACCCGCGCATACAAGCGAATTGTTGACCGAAACAACTACTGAAGCAGAAGCATCAATCTTGGAAAGCTCTTCCATCGTCAGCACATAAGACAAGGCATCAAGTCCGGCGCCTTCGAAATCCGGAGACGTCATCATGCCTAGAAAACCGAGTTCCCCTAATTTACGGACTTGCGCTGCTGGAAACAGCTGCTTTTCATCGCGTTCTATAACCCCTGGCTTCAATTCCTTTTCGGCAAACTCACGAGCGGTGTGCCGAATGAGCTCCTGTTCTTCTGTTAAGTCGAAATTCATGGTCTCTTCTTTTTGGTCAGTTTATTCGTTAGTGCTTGTCCCGAAGGATCACCTAAGATACAAAATTTTACTATGCACGCATAGTTTCAGGTCGTTTTGGATCCCAACGGAAAAATACGAATTGCAGGAGGCAACAAAATTCGTTTATTTTGCAAATCAATCGTTCAGCTATGCGGATAAAAGTCGGTTTTGGATTCGATGTCCATCAACTTGAAGAAAATCACCCTTTTTTTGTGGGGGGTGTTCGGCTTGACCATCATTCCGGTGCCTTTGGGCATTCCGATGCAGATGTGCTGCTACACGCTATCTGCGACGCACTCCTAGGTGCTGCTAACCTGGAAGATATCGGCTATCATTTTCCGAATACCGACGATCGGTGGAAAGGTATAAGCAGCGGTGTTCTTTTGAGAGAATGCGTGCGCCTTGTTGCTGAAAAGGGGTGGTCAATCGGAAATATAGACGCGATGCTCTGCCTGGAAGCGCCTAAAATAAAGCCCTACATTCCCGAAATGAAAAAACACATTTCGGAAGCTGCCGGCATTTCGGAAGAAGATATCTCTATAAAGGCAACTACAAATGAGAAAATGGGGTTTATAGGTCGGGAAGAGGGGGTTGTTGCCTACGCGGTATGCCTGATTGAGAAACAATAACACGTAGCGAATACTTAATTCGCTTTATGTTTTTCCATCATTTCACCCATACCACACTTGCAATTCCCTCCGCAGGAATTTCCTTGCTTTGCGGGAAATATCTGCTTGGCAACCATCCTTCCCAAAAAGAGACCAGCAACAACAAACAGGCAGAAAACAATTATAAGCTGCAAATCCATTCTCAAATGTAAGAAAAAAAACCGAACCAGCTAAGTCACAATTTCTTAAGGAGATTACTAAAAAGCCGATCCTATTCCGTACCTTTGCCGGAAATTTTCAATTGCTCCATGCAGAACATCAGAAACATTGCCATCATAGCGCACGTTGACCACGGAAAGACCACCTTGGTTGATAAGATTTTACATTTTACAAACCTGTTCCGTGACAACGAAGAAACCGGCGATCTGATCCTGGATAACAATGACCTGGAGCGCGAACGCGGAATTACCATCGTTTCCAAAAACGTATCAGTCCGTTACAAAGATGTAAAGATTAACATAATTGACACACCAGGCCACGCCGACTTCGGCGGCGAGGTAGAGCGCGTATTGAAAATGGCTGATGGCGTTATTTTGTTGGTCGACGCCTTTGAAGGCCCTATGCCCCAAACGCGTTTTGTAACGCAAAAAGCTTTAGGATTGGGCTTGAAGCCCATTGTCGTTGTTAATAAAGTGGACAAAGAAAACTGCCGCCCTGATGAAGTTTACGAGCAGGTGTTTGAGTTATTCTTCAACCTGGATGCTACCGAGGAACAGCTCGATTTCCCGGTACTGTACGGTTCTTCAAAACAAGGCTGGATGTCGACCGACTGGAAAGCACCTAAAGAAGACTTCACCGATCTGATGGAAGCCATCCTGGAGAACATTCCACCGGCTCCTTTTAACGAAGGTACTTTGCAGTTGCAGATTACATCTTTGGACTATTCCTCTTTCGTCGGGCGTATTGCTATCGGCCGCGTTGCTCGCGGAACCGTCAAAGAAGGGCAACCCATATCACTGGTGAAACGCGACGGCAAAGTGGTTAAGTCCCGCGTTAAAGAATTGTATACTTTCGAGGGTCTAGGCAAAAGCCGGATACAGGAAGTGGCCTGCGGCGACATCTGTGCCGTCGTCGGCATTGATGGCTTTGAGATCGGCGACACGATTGCTGACTTCGAAAATCCGGAGCAACTGGAGGTTATCCACATCGATGAGCCGACGATGAACATGCTGTTTACGATCAACAATTCACCTTTCTTCGGAAAAGAGGGTAAATATGTTACTTCCCGTCACCTGCACGATCGACTGATGAAGGAGATGGAAAAAAATCTCGCCCTTAAAGTTGTTCCAACGGACTCTGCGGACGCTTTCCTGGTTTACGGGCGGGGCATTCTTCACTTGTCTGTGCTGATCGAAACCATGCGTCGCGAAGGTTATGAATTGCAGGTGGGACAGCCTCAGGTTATCCTTAAAGAAATTGACGGCGCGAAATCTGAGCCAATAGAAACATTGGTTGTGGATGTACCTGCTGAGGTTTCCGGCAAAGTAATCGAACTGGTTACCCAACGCAAAGGCGAACTGCTGATTATGGAAACTAAAGGCGATATGCAGCACCTTGAATTTGAGATCCCTTCACGCGGGATTATCGGCTTAAGAAACAACGTGCTGACTGCTACCGCCGGAGAGGCCGTTATGGCACACCGGATCAAAGAATATCAGCCTTGGAAAGGCCCGATCCCCGGACGTCTGGCTGGCGTATTAGTATCGATGGAAAAAGGACAAACAACCGCTTATTCCATTGATAAATTACAGGATCGGGGTAAATTCTTCGTGGATCCGGGTGTAGATATTTACGAAGGACAGGTCGTAGGAGAGCATAGCCGGGATAATGATTTGGTGGTAAACATTGTAAAAGGCAAGCAATTAACAAATATGCGTGCCTCCGGTAGCGATGACAATACCCGTATCGCTCCGGCTATAAAGTTCTCACTGGAAGAATCTATGGAGTACATTCAGGCAGATGAATACATTGAAGTCACTCCTAAAAACATACGTTTACGTAAGATCTACTTAACAGAAAACGAACGTAAAGTCAACGCGAAGAAGTTCCAGTAACTGGTAACTGAATCGAATATAATAAACAGGCTGATCCTATCTTAAGGGATTGGCCTCTTTTTTTGTCTTTCTATTCGGCGCGAACCAATAATAAGAAGTGTCAGGAACGATCTCCTTCCCTAAATTTTCCGTTCCCGGCATCATTGCGTTTTCCTTCCCGGTTAACGTCATGGTCGGTATAGGAACTGGTTGAACATAATTCATCGTGACAGCTTCCCCGCTTATCACCTTCGGTACAGGCGCCCTGACGACCGAATCAGGTCTCCGGAAATATTTAGGCAAAACGTCTAAAGAATCCTGAGCCAGGCTAATGGCTGGTAAAGCGCTCAGGGAAATAGCTATCGATCTCAAAGTAAGGCTACCCATAATGGCTGGATTTTAAAACAACAACACCCTTGTTTATCAACCAATTATAGCATTTTTTGTTGAGTTCTCATAATTATTTTGTTGCCTCCTGGTGGAATACACATGGGATTTAAACCCTATTTAAGACTACTCCAAATCAGGACCAACTAGGGTGTGAGTCCGTAGTGAGTCCATAGTGAGTCCGTAGTGACTCCGCCTTTTTACGATAAAACCACGGACTCACTACACAGAAACGTAGCATTCAATTAGCAGACATCCCTAAGCTGGTCTATTGTTAGTACGGATTTGTCCCTGCGGTTTACGGAAACGAATGGAGGTAAGTTAAGAAGAAATAAAGTCTTCCTCGTACAATCGTCTAAGATTCATTTCGGCAAAACTGTCCGGTAAGAGCTTTAAAATACCGTTTCGCAAGGTTACAAGAAGCGAATTCTCCAGCTGGGCAGCAAAACCCGCGCGCCTGGAAGTATTGATGATGTATCTGGTTCGGTCAAGCCGTGCCTTTTCAAAATGAACAAAGGCCTTCTTCACGTCCGATGAGTGCTTTAATATGCATGCAAGCACCGCGGCATCTTCGACGGCCTGACAGGCACCTTGTCCCATATTCGGGGTTGTGGCATGTGCAGCATCTCCCAGCAGCAGGATCCGATTAAAAGCAAAGTGTTTGAGCGGTCGCAAGTCCAGTATATCATGCAGTAAAAGGTCATCCTCGTGCGTCGCCCGGATCGCGCGCAATACGTCGTTGTGATAGCCTGAAAAACGATTCAAGAGGTCGTTAATGCCCCAGCTCTTAAGTTTTGTATTGCGAGAAGGCGTATTGATGCAGGCATACCAGTAAAGTCGGTCTCTGGTTAGGGGCGTAAGCCCGAATCGACCGGCTTTACCCCATATTTCCACACCATGTTTTACCTGTGCGATCCGGTTGTCTACTACCGCCCGCCAACAGGTATACCCCGCGTAGCGTGCTGCTGACCCCGGCACCAGGTGTTGACGCACCACGGATTGGACCCCGTCTGAAGCGATTAGGTAATCGACCTCCTCGGTATGACCATTAGCAAAGCGAAGAGAGACTCGATCATGCTCCTGCTTGAAGTCGATTAACCGATGTCCCGTAAAGATCTGACCTTCCGGAATGTGTCGCAGAAGAAGTTGATGCAGATCCGCCCGGTGATAGGAGAAATTACCGGCACCAAAGTGATTTTGGAGACGCTGAGGATCGGTACGAATCAGCGTATTTCCGTGTTGATCACAGATATTAAAGCTATCGATGGGATGGCCGGCTTCCGCAACTTCCCGTTCCAGGCCCAGGAAACGAAAGGCGTAGAGCGCATTACTTGCCAGCCCGAAACCGGCGCCAATACCTTCCAGCTTTGGCGCACCCTCAAACAACTTGGTTTCATAGCCGAGCTGGTTTAAAGCAATAGCCGTGGTCAGTCCACCGACACCGCCGCCCAGTATCGCGATACGCTCTTTTCTCATCCATTTGTATTTAAGAACAGCGCTCCAATAACGCCGCTGAAGCTGACTGTAGATCCTACTGATGAATTTACATAAATCAGATTTCGCCGGCAAATACTCTTTTAGCAGGTCCCTCCAAAAAAATTTCCCGAAAATTATCACCAGAGCGGTTAAAACGCACCCGAAGCTCACCACCCTGGGCCTTTATAGGAAAATCAATATTCCCTTCCAGTCCCTTTTCCACTGCCATTGCCAATGCAACTGCTGTTACTCCGGTTCCGCAGGCCAGCGTTTCATCTTCTACGCCGCGTTCATAGGTGCGTACAGCAAACCCATTCCCGTGCTCTTCTACGAAATTCACATTTATACCAGGTTTCAGAAATGCGTCGCTGTTTCGGATTTCCCTGCCCGCCTTGAAAACGTCAAAGGCCTGAAGGTTTTTCACCATTCGCACATAATGCGGAGAACCGGTATCCAGAACGTAGTCTTTCCCCGAGACCTGAAAATGATGGACATCCGTCATTCTTAAGCTGATCCAATTCCTCTCCGGATCGATGGTTGCATCGTGCGGACCGTCGACCGCCAGAAAACGGGTGACTTCCCCGATCAGGCCGAGATCATTAGCGAAGGCTACAATACACCGACCACCGTTTCCGCAGAGGCTGCCCAGTCGTCCGTCTGCATTGAAGTAATGCATTTCGAAATCAAAATCTTCTGAGTTCCGCAGGAGCATCAGCCCATCGGCACCGATGCCGAAACGGCGATCACATAACTTTTCGATGTAAGCCTGATCCTTTGCCGGAAACGCGTTGTTCCGGTTATCTACCACGACAAAGTCGTTTCCCGCTCCCTGATATTTGAAAAAATGCATAAGTACAAAGGTACGGGAATTTAGGGAGTCTAAACAAAGCCCGCGGAAGGCTGTTCTTACCTTGCATGAAACCATTAGTAATTTTTAACGAGCAGGGTATATTCTGTCCGCAGGCGGACTTATATATCGATCCGTGGCGACCGGTAAAAAATGCGGTCATTACCCACGCACATGCAGATCATGCGCGTTACGGCAGCAAACATTATATGTGCCACCGGCTCAGTGAACCGCTGCTGCGCCTCCGTCTTGGAGAGGAAAATGCTATTGAAACGTTGGAGTACGGGGAAAAAAGAACCATTAACGGAGTGGAACTCTCTCTCCATCCTGCGGGGCACATCATCGGATCTGCCCAGGTACGTTTGGCCTATAAAGGAGAGGTCTGGGTGATTTCAGGCGACTATAAATTGGGTAACGACGGCATTTCCACGCCTTTCGAGCCAGTCCAGTGCCACCATTTCGTAACAGAGTCTACTTTTGGACTTCCCATCTATAAATTCCCTGAAGCTACCCGGGTGGCGGCTGATCTGAACCAATGGCTGCAACAAAACGACGAGGAGGGTGTAAACTCCCTGTTGGTTGGTTACTCCCTTGGAAAAGCACAACGGATCATCGAATCCATAGCCGATAAAGAACGGCCTATTTATGCTCATGGCGCAGTATTCAACGTTCAGCAACGCCTGCGGGAAAGCGGCTCTAAGCTAAGGTCCCTTCAGCACACCCGGGAGTTGGACCTAAAAAAAACTTCCACCCCATCGGTAATCGTCATGCCTCCCAGCGCTGTGGGAACAAGCTGGACGAGGCGCTTTCGACCTTCCCGGATTGCTTATTTCAGCGGATGGATGCAGCTCAGGGGCGCGCGCAGGCGACGAAATGTCGACCGTGGATTCGTTCTCTCAGATCATGCCGACTGGCATGAGCTGAACCAGGCTGTCCGGGACACCGGTGCAGAACATATTTATGTTACGCATGGCTATCGTTCCATCTTTGCCCGCTGGATCAGGGATCAATATGCTTTGGATGCCCGTGAAGTGGAAGCGGCATACGATGACGATTTACTCAACACGGAGGATGCCGATGAAACGCTTTAGCCAACTCTTTAACGCGATAGATCAGACGACTTCAACCAATAAGAAAATCGATGCATTGACGGCTTATTTTGAGCTTGCACCGGAAAAAGATTTGTTGTGGAGCGTATACCTGCTCAGCGGGAAACGCTCCAAACGGGTTGTTAAGACAGCCCTTTTACGTCAGTCAGCCGTAGCCCTGAGCGGGCAGCCACCCTGGCTATTTGAGGAATGTTACCATATTGTGGGTGACTTAGCCGAAACCATTGCGCTGAGCCTCCCGGAACCAACCCGGCAGTCGGATCACACCTTAAGTGAAACCATGCTCTTCCTGGCCCGCCTCAACGAGCTTGACGATGAGGAACAGGTTCATCAACTGAGTGAACGCTGGATGGAGACACCGGCAACCGAACGTTTCATCCTGAACAAGCTGATTACCGGAAATTTCAGAGTTGGGGTATCCAAACAATTGGTTATTAAAGCGCTGTCCCGCCACCTTGAAAAAGACACCAATGAAATCGCCCATCGCCTGATGCGTACCTGGCACCCGGAAAAGGATAGCCTGGACTCCGTGTTCCGGGCAGATTTACAGTCGGGACGGAGTTATGAGCCCTATCCTTTCTTCCTGGCCTACCAGCTGGAGCAGGAGCCTGAAGAGCTGGGCAATGTATCGGATTGGATCGTAGAACGTAAACTGGACGGTATTCGTGGTCAGATTATTGTTCGGAAAGGATCTTTGTACATCTGGAGCCGGGGGGAAGATTTGCTCACGGATAAATTCCCGGAATTTGGGGAATTAAGTCAATATCTTCCGGACGGAACCGTGCTGGATGGCGAAATTATTCCCGAGAAGGACGGAGCCCTGCTACCCTTTGCGTTAATGCAAACCCGCATCGGCCGTAAGAACGTGAGCAAGAAATTTTTGGAAGAGGTTCCTTTGGTGATGGTCTGTTATGATCTGCTGGAATTCGAAGGAGAAGATTTACGCGATCGTTCGTTGCAAGAGAGACGTGCGCTGCTCCTACCCCTGCTCAATGCTCTACCGGAGCACATTCCCCTGCGTACATCGGCAGATCTGGCCTGCCAGTCCTGGGAAGAAGTTCGCCAGATTCGGGAGGAGGCCAGGGATTTCCTCTGTGAAGGCGTGATGCTAAAACGAAAAGACAGCGTTTACGAAACGGGTAGACGGAGGGGAAACTGGTGGAAGTGGAAAGTAGACCCTTATACCATAGATGGCGTGCTGATTTATGCTCAGCGCGGCCATGGGCGGCGGGCTAACCTGTACACGGATTATACCTTTGCCGTTTGGGACGGTGATCAGCTTGTCCCATTTACCAAGGCTTATTCCGGACTGACGGATAAAGAACTTCTGTCGGTCGACCATTGGGTGAAACGGCATACCGTCGATAAGTTCGGACCCGTACGCAGCGTAACACCGGAGCTGGTGTTCGAACTGGCCTTTGAAGGCATCAGCGCTTCTCCAAGGCACAAGTCCGGGATAGCGCTGCGCTTTCCGCGTATGGTCCGCTGGAGAAAGGATAAATCCGCTAAGGAAGCCAACACGAAAGAGGACTTATTAGCGTTATTGCCTTGATGCAGGAAACGGATCATGTTGGCGACGCCTGGTTTACACTCAAAAACTGGCAGGCCCATGTCTTTCAGCGGGAAAGCTGGCAGGCCATTGAGGCAGGAGAGTCCGGACTTCTTAACGCACCCACCGGTTTTGGTAAGACCTATGGCATCTGGTTTGGCGTGCTGCAATGTATGCTGAATGCTCGGAGGGAAAATTTGCGTTCTAAAGGGACGTATTGCCTTTGGGTTACACCCCTCCGGTCGCTTTCCCAGGAGATGTATCTGGCACTGAACCGCGTGAACCACGACCTTGATCTGGGACTTGATATTGCGTTGAGGACGGGCGATACGAGTTCCAAAGAGCGGCAAAGGCAGCAAAGGCAGCAACCGGATGTACTGATCACTACGCCGGAAAGCGTACATCTTATGCTTGCTCAGAAAGGATATGGCGAACGCCTGGGCCGATTGCAATTTGTGGTGGCAGATGAGTGGCATGAATTGCTGGGCAGTAAAAGAGGTGTGCTCATGGAACTGGCCTTATCCCGTCTTAAGCAACTAAATCCGGCACTTCAGATCTGGGGGATTTCAGCAACTATCGGAAACCTTTCTGAAGCCAAACGTATCCTGATCGGAAATGAGCACGAGGGTGTTACGGTACGTGCCGCCCTGCATAAGGAAACGGTGATTCATACCGTATTCCCGGATACGCTGGATAAGTTTCCGTGGGCGGGCCATCTTGGCGTTCACCTTGCGGAAAAGGTGCTCCGTATTATCGAAAAGAGCACCACAACCCTTTTGTTTACCAACACCCGCTCCCAGGCAGAAATCTGGTACCAGTCGCTTCTTCGTCTTCAGCCCGACCTGGCAGGTCTTATTGCGCTTCATCATGGTTCCTTGAGCGATGAGCTGCGTATGTGGGTGGAAGATTCCCTGCATAAAGGTACACTGAAGGTGGTTGTCTGCACCAGCAGTCTGGACCTGGGGGTAGATTTCCGTCCGGTAGACACGGTAATCCAAATCGGATCTGCTAAAGGAATCGCCCGCTTTCTTCAGCGGGCAGGGCGAAGTGGGCATCAGCCAGGCGCTACCAGCCACATTTGGTTTGTCCCCACGCATTCGCTGGAAATTATAGAGGGGGCTGCGCTTCGTTTTGCAGAAGAACAGGGTATGATTGAAGATCGCATTCCCTATGTTCGTTCCTTTGATGTATTGATCCAGTACCTGGTCACCCTGGCAGTGTCCGATGGCTTCCGGCCTGCTGAAGTCTACCGGGAAATCAAACAAACCCACTGCTACGAATCCGTTTCGGAAGAAGAGTTCGATCAGTGTCTTCTCCTCATCACCCAGGGGGGCAAAGTGCTGGATGCTTATGACGAGTTTCATAAGGTGGTTATAGAAGAGGGTCTGTACAAGGTGACGAGCCGCAAGGTGGCGCTCCGGCATCGGTTGAGTATTGGTGCTATTGTAAGCGACTCCATGATGAAGATCACGCTGCAAAGCGGAAAATACCTGGGCAGTGTGGAAGAGTGGTTTATTTCCAAGCTGAACATAGGCGACTGCTTTTGGTTCTCGGGCAAGAATCTTGAGCTGCTGCGGATCAAGGACCTTCAGGCTGTTGTACGGCTTTCGAAGAAAAAAAAGGGTACCGTTCCTTCCTGGATGGGAGGCCGCTTTCCACTTTCCTCACATTTGTCTGCCGCGATCCGGCATATGCTGGACGAATGGCGAATGGACCATCGTTCCTCGCAACCCGAAATGCAGTTTCTAGGACCATTGTTCGAGGAGCAACAAGCCTTGAGTGCGCTTCCGAATGGCGAGGAGCTGATCATAGAGAAAATCTATACGAAAGAAGGTATTCACCTCTTTTTTTATCCTTTTGAAGGTAAGTTCGTGCATGAAGGGATGGCGGCGTTGATGGCCTATCGTTTGGGAAAAATAAAGCCATACAGCTTTTCGATAGCCATGAATGATTACGGATTTGAATTGCTGACAGATCAGGAAATTGATCTTGAAATGGCTATTCAAAATGGATTGTTATCGTCTGATAACTTGTACGATGACATTCAGCAAAGCGTCAACATGAGCGAAATGGCCAGAAAGCGTTTCCGGGACATCGCCGGGATTGCCGGTCTGGTATTTCAGGGTTTTCCGGGAAGACGGGTTAAAACCAAACATCTTCAAGCGAATTCCGGGTTATTTTTCCAGGTCTTTGGTGAATACGATCCGGAGAACCTGTTGTTAAGAGAGGCCTACGACGAGGTTTTCGATTTCCAGCTCGACTTAGCCCGTTTGACGCAGGCCATAGAGCGTATCAATCTTCAGCCGGTCATTATTCGTTATCCCCGGAAGCTAACTCCATTTTCTTTTCCGATATTTGCAGAG
>JBMDWN010000251.1:0-18568 GCA_048595275.1 Olivibacter sp.
TCAACATCCAGTGATTCAGTCAGCCATTGCTGCTCAAAGGTGGTGCCGTAATTTTTATAAAAATTAATAGCCGGATCGTTCCAGTCAATCACCTGCCAGACCATGCCACTATACTTTTTCATCCGGGCTTCTGATAAGCAGGCGTCAAAAAGGGCTTTGCCAAGGCCTTTGGATCGGTAAGCTTCCGTAACAATCAGATCTTCCAAGTATAGGCGCCGGCCTTTCCAGGTAGAATAGCGAACGTAGTATAAAGCCATTCCCTGTATTTTTCCATCGAGTTCGGCAACAAAGGCTTCCCAAACAGGCCGTTCGCCAAAACCGGCATCGATAAACGCCTCCAAACTGACCGTCACCTGCTCAGGAGCTCGCTCGAATTCGGCCAGTTCACGGATAAGATCCAGCAAACGGCCGCAGTCTTCTGCTCTGGCCTTCCTAAGCATAAGTACGTTTGCCGAAGATTGAACTGCCTAAGCGGACCATGTTACTCCCTTGTTCAACGGCGATCTTATAATCCGATGACATGCCCATGGACAGCGTGTTGAAGGAGTCTTCCTTCCGGAAGAAACTTATTTTGACGCCGTCAAAGAGCATCTTCAATTCGTAAAATTCACTCCGGATGACTTTCTCATTGTCGGTGTTGGTGGCAATGCCCATAAGTCCAACGATGCGGATGTTTTTCATCGCAGTATAATGCTCGCTACGCAGTAACTCGATTATCTCATCATGTCCAAGGCCGAATTTTGTGTCTTCATCAGCAATATATACTTGTAACAAACAATCTATTACGCGGCCTATCTTAGATCCTTGTTTATCTATCTCTTCCAGCAGACGAAGGCTGTCAACCGAATGAACAAGTGTTACAAAAGGCGCAATGTACTTGACCTTATTCCGTTGAAGGTGGCCCACCATATGCCATTCTATATCTTTGGGAAGCGCCTCATACTTATCGGTAAGTTCCTGTACCTGATTTTCGCCGAAGGCTTTTTGCCCGGCGGCATATGCTTCCAGAATATCTTCGTTTGATTTAGTTTTTGATATGGCAATTAATTGCACGCTCACTTGATCAAGTTCCTGTCTGAGGACCTTTAAATTTTCCGCTATTGTCATGTTATACTTATTCGCAATGGTGTAGCTTCGACAAAATTAGCACCTTATTTTAAGTCAGGAGAATGATTTTACTTATTTTTGCAGGATTGATAGGTTGATGGATTTGAGTCATAGTCGTTGTTCCGGATCAGCCGGATGGAAGTTTAAATGGGTGATGCTGATTTTTCTCGCGGCTTGCGGTAAGGAACGCGTGCCCGATGAGGTCATAGCACAGAAGGCTATGGTGCCGTTGTTGATCGATTTCCACCTGGCTGAAGGTTACCTGACAACCTTGCCGCTGGATTCTCTTCGTATGGTGTCTAACAGTTATTATGAGGCAGTATTTGACCGCCATCACACGGATTCCGCCACCTTTCATCAGAGCCTGCGTTATTATTCCGCGAGGCCACAGCTGCTCAATGCCATGTACAAAGAGGTCCAGACCGCACTTGAAGCGGGTCAGCGGATTGAACAGGACAAGGTTGATGCGAGGATGCAGTTGGTTTACCAGGCGGATTCTGTAAGAAATGCCTACAGGCAGGATAGCATAATGCGCAGCGTACGCGATTCCACTGATCTTAAGCGGATGCAGACGATGCTTTTCTGGAAGCACCCGGACTCCAGTAGCCTGAAGCCAGCTCCATGGTCGCTGACAAGCCACCGGAAATGGATGGGTCCAATGCTCTGGATTAAGGAAGAGGAAGCCCCGCCGGATTCAACACAGCAGAAGGCGGCCGAACCCTTGAAGGCTGAAAGCCGATAAATACATACATTAACTCGTTAAAATAAAAAATTGATATATCCGTCGAACGCAGCTGAAAAGCTTGGCTTTGAAGAAATTAAAAGATTGTTGGGTGTTTATTGCCTGAGCGATATGGGCAGGGAGCTGGTCGCTAAAATCCAGCCTCAGCATCGCTATGATCAGGTGGAAAGATTCTTGCGTCAAACGCATGAATTCAAAGAGATTTTGCAGCATGACTCGGCTATGCCGATTGAAGCCCTGTATCCCATACGCAGTTTCGCCGAGAAGGCCAGGGTTGAGGGCGTTTATCTTCTGGAAGAAGATTTCTTTCACCTGCTGCTATCGCTCCGTACGGTTTTTGGCGTAATCCACTACTTTGGCGAACGGCAAGGGCAGTACCCGGCTCTGGAAGCTTTATTTGAGCACTTGCCTATTGAGAAGACTTTGCTGCAGTCTATTGAGCGCATTATCGACCAGCGGGGGAAAATGCGGGATGACGCGTCTCCGGCATTAAAAGAACTTACGCTTTCCATCTCCCGTGCGGAAATGGAGGCCCGTAAGCGCATGGACGCGGTTTATAAGCAGGCGCAGCAGAACGGGTGGACAGCAGACGGTAGCCTTACGGTACGCGATGGCCGTCTCTGTATTCCGGTTCTGGCAGAGAACAAGCGGAAACTGAAAGGGTTTATTCACGACGAATCTGCAAGTGGACAAACGGCTTATATAGAGCCTGAAGAGGTCTTTGAACTGAATAACCGGGTGAGGGATCTGATTTTCGACCGGCGCCGGGAAGTCATTCGCATTCTGCAGCAGCTGACGGATGCGATACGTCCGCATATTCCCTTGATCATCGCTTATCACGGCTTGCTTACAAAACTGGATTTCGTTCGTGCCAAGGCTTTATTTGCTGTTGAGTTGGGTGCCGAGATGCCTGAACTCACCCATGGTCCTGCATTGGATTTGGTGAACGCTCGTCATCCGCTGCTGATGTTATCCCTGAAGAAAGAGCAGAAGCAGGTAGTCCCGCTTAATGTCCGGATTGATGAGGAACAGCGGATCATTGTGGTCTCAGGTCCGAATGCCGGAGGGAAATCGGTAGCCATGAAAACAATCGGCCTGCTGCAGCTAATGGTGCAGTCCGGTATCCTGATCCCTGCGGAATCCTTCTCTAAGGTAGGGGTTTTCAGAAGGGTCTTTGCTGATATCGGGGATGATCAGTCCATTGAGAGTGACCTGAGTACCTATAGTGCTCACCTGGCTAAAATGAGGTATTTTACCGAACGTGCCGGGGAGGATACACTTATCCTGATCGATGAGTTCGGAACGGGTACCGATCCGCAGTTCGGCGGACCTATTGCGGAAGCCGTGCTGGAGGTTTTGAACAGGCGTAAGTCCAGGGGCGTGGTCACAACGCATTATTCTAACCTGAAGAATTTTGCGAACGCAACGGAAGGGCTGGAGAATGCATCCATGCTGTTCGATAATGTTAATATGTCGCCTTTATATATGCTGCAGGTTGGGAAGCCTGGAAGCTCATACGCCTTTGAAATCGCCCAGAAGATCGGCCTTCCGCGTGAGGTGCTTGAACTTGCACGAAAAAAGATAGGCGATCAGCAGAAACGGGTGGAGAGCCTGTTGGTAAACCTGGAGCGGGACAAGAAGACTTTACTGGATGAGCAGCGACTGCTGGAGCGACGAACGAAAGATTTAAAGCAGCTTGAAGCGGAAAATGCTAACTTAAAAAACTACCTGGAAGAAAATCGGCGAAACCTGATCAGGGATGCGAAAGAAGAGGCTCAGGCGATTATCCGCGATGCGAATAAGCTGATCGAAAATACCATTGCGGAAATCAAATCAAGCCAGGCGGATAAGGTCAAAACCAAGGAACTTAGGAAAGAGCTGTCTCGTGTATCCGAAGGTCATCAGCTAACGGTACATCCTGCTAAGGAGATTAAAAAAGATGCCATCGTGATCGGCGACTGGGTTAAAGTGCTGGACTCCGGAAACACGGCGCAGGTTATGGAGATTGCGAAGGATAACCTGATTCTAGCGGTAGGCGATTTGCGGATGGTGGTTAAAAGTAAAAAGGTAAAGAAAGTTTCCGGGAAGGAAGTGCCTAAATCCGTCAAACGCGCTAACGCTGCTGCGTCAAGTAGTGATATTGCTGGTTTTTATCCGGAAATTGATGTCAGGGGAAAACGTACAGAACAAGCGATTCAGGAAATTGAAAAATACCTGGACAGAGCCATTATGATGGGCTTTCCGAGCCTGAAAATCATACATGGAAAAGGAGATGGTATTCTTCGGAAAATGATCAGGGATTATTTAAGGAAATATACGGAGGTGAACCGTATGGAAGATGAGCATGCCGACAGGGGTGGTGATGGAATTACGAATGTTTACCTGAATTAACGCTTAGCGGTTCGGGCACTTTTTACAACGCTTTCCTTTCTTGTATTTTTTACAGCACTTTTTCAATTCATTACAGGCTGAGAACCGCTCTATGCCTAATCTTTCCCAATCTTGGTTTTTTTGCTCTTCCGCACCGGATATGCTGCTAATCCAATCGTTCATCACTCTGATTTTGCTCTAGGAAGCAAATATACAAAATAGTTTGAATTGAATCTAAATAGTACTACTGTTGAATAGAAGTCGACGAATGCGGGCGGAGATCTGATCGGTCAGATCCTGAATCAGTTCGGGATCGTCTGTATTGTTCTCCACGATCAGATCACACTGAGTACGATAAGGCAGAAGAAACTTCTCGAAGCCTGGCAGAACATGATGCTCCCATTTGTAGCGGACATCCTCTTCAAAATACCCGCGCTCGACAAGGTCGCGTTTTAGGCGGCGTTCCAGTGCAATGGGTTCATCGGCATGCAGGAAGATGCGTTCACTAAATAGTCCGTCTATTTCCGTAAAATGGTATATAAACAAACCCTCCACAATAAGCAAGGGTGCGGGCTTGATCTCCAGCATCTTGGGCTTCCAGTTCGGGTTATTGAAGGTATATTCTTCTTTCCAGACGGTCTTCCCATGAAAAAGGTCCAGGATGTCCTGCTGGAAGCTATCGCGGTCGATCGCTTCGGGGACATCAAAATTGTATAGCTTATTCTCTTCCTGTGTTTTGGTGTTGGCAGGGAAGTAGTAGTCGTCCTGTGAAATAATCGTTACTTCATCGCTGGCGAAATGATCAAGGAACTTTTTTAAAAAGAATGTTTTCCCGGAACCACTGCTTCCAGCGATTCCGACTACGTAAGGTTTCTTCATCGTCTAAACCTTAATAGGAAATACTAACCTGAAAACGTCTGTCTATAACCCCGATGAGGGAGGCAACCGATTTTGAGATCACAATAATAGCGTCTCTGTTTTGAGCGGTTTCATTGAATTTACCGACGACTTTGGCGTAAGTTGTGCGATTGGTCATCGGGTTGGTGATTTTTATTACCGTACCGATCGGAGCGTCGTTGTGCAGGGCGAGCATTTTACCACCGTCGCCATTCAAATCGTCCATCCAGACCCCGACGCCTTTATTGGAAACCTGCCGGAGCCCGTAGCGGTTTGGTACAGCCTCTTTTTCGGAAACCGGCTCTGCTTCCTCGATAGTTTCTTCAACTTCCTGATCAGCAACTGCCGGAGATTCGGCAACGGTATTCAATTCGGCATTGCTGATGACTCTGCTTCCACCACTATTACTCGTAGCTGGTACGGATTGAGGTATAATCAACGACTGACCTACGCTCAGATTTCTGGAAGACAGGCTGTTCGCACTGACGAGTTCATCGACCGATACATTGAATTTTCTGGAGATGGAAAAGAGCGTCTCTCCACGCTCAACTGTATAGCTGGATGGTGCTTCCTGCGATGGAGACCGGTCTGAGCCGGTTGAACGCGGTGTACTCCGTCCACGCTCCTGAAACGGCTCTTGTGTCGGAACTTTAATAAGGGATCCTATTTTAAGGCCTTCATTCTGATTATAGGCGATCAGGTCTTTCGGCGCTACACGGTAAAGTCTGGCCAGAGAATAATACGTTTCCTTGGCTTCTACCTTGTGGACAATGACTTTTTTTCCGTTATCGTTTTCAACACCAACGGAATCTACGCTCCCGATATGCGAAGCGGCAAAAATGATCGTGGTACTGGTTGAAAAGGCAGAGGCTAAGATTATTTTTTTCCAGATTTCTCTTTTGTTCATCTTGTTGCAATTATACAAAATACGAAGCAATTTCCTGTTTATTATTTGTGATGTAGAATATTTGCCTACCCACGGCAAAAAAGGTTTCCGGCAACAACGCCGCCAGATTCTCCGCTAATATTCTCGTGGTGAAGGTGCCATTTCGGTCTACCAACAACTGTAGCTGGTAGGCACCTGCTTCACCGGAATGAAAAGCATAAAGGATGGTCGTTTTATCGAGGATCAACTGATGCACAGGCCCGACTGAATCTACAGGCAGAGGAATGGGTGGTGTAGCATCCGAAAGTAATGATGGATAGCGGATGTTTCGCGATGGATTTTGATTCCACTGGTCATTCTCCTGAAGCGATATTTCATTTCCGGACAGGTCAAGCAGATGGAGCTGGTGGCTTAAACCATGCATGGAGCGAACCATTATCCCGTTTTCAAGGATTTCCGCCAGCCGGAGGTGCGGGCGTTCCCAGCGTATACTGCCATCGAAATTCAAGGCGGTTAACGAACCGGTGCCTGGCTGGGAAGGATCATTATAACAATGGGTCAGCAGGCACTCGGAAGTTATGCCGGCCAGTGTCCACCATCGGTCGCCGTGGGCAGTGAGCGGCATCTTTAGTTGTCCGTCAGCATAAGACAAAACCGCAAAAAAAGGATTGCCGTTATCCCGGCTCCGCAACTCGAAGGCAAGCAATTCATTTTTCTCTTCTATATCCATCCGCCAGATGGCCCGCCCAAAATTATAGTGAAACACCCTGCTCACACTTTTCCCGATATTTAACTAACTTAGTGAACAAAGAAACGAGAATATTTACTTTTGATCAAGAACATGGCCAGTCAAATTCTATTTCCGCCCGCAGTATTGCATGGCAGACAGCTGTTAATCATCGCTGTACTTTTTTTGCTGAGCCTGAATATCGGCCGGGCACAGGAGCGGGCTTATCGGTTTGAACTCAACGATGAAATAGGGCCTGCCGCCTGGAGAACCACACAACGGGCTTTTGAAGAGGCGGGAGCTTCCGGTGCCTCGCTTATGGTTATTGAGATGAATACGTACGGAGGCATGTTAAATTTTGCTGATTCGATTCGTACGAAGCTACTGGAGAGCCCGGTTCGTACAGTAGTGTTTATAAACCATAATGCTGCCTCTGCGGGCTCGCTAATTGCCCTGGCTTCTGACGCTATTTATATGGCAAGGGGTGCGAGCATTGGTGCCGCCAGTGTGGTGAGCCAGGATGGAGAGGTGCTCCCTGAAAAATATCAATCCTATATGCGGGGCCTGATGCGTGCTACGGCGGAAGCGAAGGGGCGCGATCCGAAGGTCGCGGAAGCCTTTGTAGACCCGGACATTTCGCTTCCTGATTTAAAGCCGGACGGAAAACTGCTGACGCTGACAACCTCCGAAGCCGTAAAACTGGGCTTGGTAGAGTCTGAACAGCCAAACCTGACTGCTGTATTGGAAACAGAGGGTGCAGACCTAAAGCAGGTGAGTCATTATGAACGCTCCTGGACGGATTACATCATCAACTTTCTGATCAATCCCGCTGTTAGCGGTGTTTTGATCTTATTGATCATAGGGGGTATTTACTTCGAAATGCAGACGCCGGGTATCGGCTTTGCACTGGTAGTTGCACTGGTGGCAGCTTTGCTGTTTTTCGCCCCGCTCTATATACAGGGGTTGGCAGATCATTGGGAAATAGCCCTGTTTGTCGTTGGGGTGATCTTATTGATGCTGGAAGTATTTGTTATCCCCGGTTTTGGAGTCGCCGGCATTCTGGGATTGATATGCACAGTTAGCGGACTAGCTTTCAGTATGGTTCCGAACGATTATTTCGATTTCGCGAAAGCCCGCCCTAATACCTTGATCAATTCTTTTTTTACGGTCATCGCCTCCACTGTGGGTTCTATCGTCCTGTGCGTAATATTCGGAAAGCGCCTTTTACGGACGAATGCCTTTCAGCGATTGGTTCTGGCCGACGAGCAACTTTCTAACCAGGGTTATGTTTCTTCTCTTGGCGACATAGATCTGAGGGCAAAAGAGGGCATCACCAAAACAACGCTTCGGCCGTCCGGTAAAGTGGAGATCGAAGGCAAATGGTACGATGCCGTGGCTTTAGATGGTTTCGTAGAGAAGGATGCTGCCGTTTACGTGGAAAAGCAGGAGAATTATCAGGTCTTCGTACGTAAGAAAAGTAGCCCTGAGGTTTATTGATGCGAACATTTTCTGAGTCCTATTGTTCCTCGGTATATCATTTAAATAAAACGAGAGACATGAATCCAAAATCAATAAGTCTTGAAGAAAAGAAACTAAGACCCGTAGTTGACCACCTGAATGATTTGCTGGCAAACTATCATATTCATTATCAGAAATTAAGGGGCGCACATTGGAATATCCGTGGCGAGCACTTTTTTACGCTGCATGTTAAGTTCGAAGAACTGTACAACAATGCCATCACGACGATTGATGAACTGGCTGAGCGTATACTGACCCTGGGCAAATCGCCTTTGAGCCGTTACGAAGATTACTTGAATACTTCTGAGATCAAAGAGATCGACACCATCGGTATGGGCGACCACGAGCTCGTGAAAGCCCTGGTTGATGATCTGGAGATCCTCATCGCTATGCAGCGTGATCTGCTGGATATTACTGATGAAGCGAACGACGAAGGTTCTAACGATATGGTTAATGCATTCATGCAGTTTAACGAGAAACAGAACTGGATGCTAAGAGCATTTCTGAATAAGCGTTAAGATTCGATTATATCATACCAGATCTTTTGAAAGCGACGACTTTTTTTCGATCGAGCTTTGATGGATTGAGGTTACAGTACTACTCGTTTGAAGCGAACGATGCTGTCGCCTTGGTATGTATGGTTCATGGTATGGGAGATCATGTCCTTCGCCATGAACCTATGATTCGTTATTTTACAGATCATCACCTTAATGTGTTAGCTTACGATCAGCGTGGGCATGGTCACTCAGAAGGCCCCAGAGGGCACAGCCCGGACTATCAGGCCTTGATGAACGACGTACGACAGCTGGTTGCCGAAGGTAGCCTGGCTTCGCCTGATCTTCCGATAACGCTCTACGGGCATAGTATGGGCGGAAACCTGGTGCTGAATTATGCTATCCGCGATGGCAGAGATATCCGGTCTGTTATTGCGTCATCTCCCTGGCTCGGACTCGCTTTCAAACCACCTTTATGGAAAACGCTTCTTGCCCGGCTTGCTTTTCGCTTCGTTCCCCGGATCACCCAGCAGACAGGACTTGACGCAAACAGGTTAAGTCATGATCCACAGGTTGCCCGGAGTTATAAAGAGGATGCGTTGGTACATGGGAAAATAACGGCAGGATTCTATGTTATGCTGCTTGATTCCGGCAAATGGGCAGTGCAGCATGCCGCGGATCTTAATATGCCCGCTTTACTCGTTCATGGAACGGCTGATGAAATTACGTCGTTCGATAGCAGTCAGGCTTTTGTAAATGCCTCAGCGGGAAAAGCATCGATGCTGAGTTTCGAAAATCTCTTCCACGAGATACATCATGAAAAAGAACGGGAGTTGCTGTTCCGGAAGATTTATGACTGGATCCGGCAGTTCCATTGAAGTAATAAAATAACAAAAAATGGATAACCATTCTGAGTTTGATCGGGACGATGTTTTGAAGCAACTTCTCGACCGCGTTTTAAAAGGCGGCGCGCACGTTGATTTTAGCAGCGCTGTCGCAGGGATAGACTGGAAGCAAAGTGCGGAAGGGCAGGAGACTTTGCCTTATACCATCTGGCAACTGGCTGAACATATCCGGATTACCCAATTCGATATTATAGAGTTTTGCCGTGATCCGTCTTATCAGTCCCCATCCTGGCCGGATGGTTACTGGCCGGAGAAACGGGCTCCGGAAAGCCCTGAGATATGGGAGGCTACCGTCTCCTCCGTCGTCAGCGATCAGCAGCTATTTGCGGAACTTATGCGGGAGCGTAGAAATGAGCTTATGAGGCGCTTTGAACATGGGGATGGGCAGAGCTTTTTCAATGAGGCGTTGCTGATCATGGATCATAACGCCTACCACGTGGGGCAGATTGTGCTGATAAGAAAGCTTAAAGGCTGGTGGAATTAAAGCAGATTTAGTATACTTGTTGCAAACCATAGAGAAACATGATTCCAGTAAGTTTGCCGGGCCGGGGAGACCAGAAGAATGAGGGTAAAATTGTTTTAGCTGCTGATATTGGCGGCACCAAAACGAATCTTGCCCTCTTTAAGGCTAACGGAAATAAGATTGATCTCATTCGTGAAGGAAACTTCCCTTCAGGGAGTTACGATACCTTCGATGCTATTTTGAACGCCTTTCTGAAAGATGGACCTGTTGTCGACTTAAACTGCATCTCTATAGGGGTGGCAGGTCCGGTCATGGGCTCCCGTGTAAAGTTGACGAACCTTCCGTGGCTGCTGGACAAACTGGAACTGCAGCGCGCCTTTAACGTGAGCGAAGTCTACATGATTAATGACCTGAGGGCTACCGCTTACGGTCTTGCCGGATTGAATGATGAGTTATTAACGACGATTCAGCAAGGTAATCACGAGCTTATGGGTAACATAGCAATTCTTGCACCTGGAACAGGATTGGGTGAAGCAGGACTTTACTGGGATGGCGTCGCTTATCATCCTTTCGCGACGGAGGGAGGTCATTGTCATTTCTCGCCCCAGAATGAATTGGATGTAGAGTTGTATCAGTACGTCCGGAAAAGCCATCCTATGATGAGCTGGGAACATGTATTATCGGGAAGTGGTATTCATCGCATTTATCGCTTTCTTCGGGAGGTTAAAGGACATCCGGAACCGGCCTGGCTGAGGCAACGCTTCGAAATGGACGATCCGGCTGCCGTTATCAGTCACACAGCCATGCGTGAACTTAATGATACCTGCATTCAGACAATGGAGATCTTCGTCCGTTATCTTGCTGTTGAAGCAGCCAATCTTGTTTTGAAATTAAAAGCAACCGGCGGGCTATTTCTGGGTGGAGGTATTCCTCCAAAGATATACCCCCTCCTGAAAGAGGAAGTTTTTCGTAAACATTTCACAACGAATGACTTGATGCAGGATCTGTTGGAAGAGGTGCCGATCAAACTTATCCTGGATGCCAAGACAGCCCTCGTTGGTGCGGGTTATCATGGTGCCTTTTACGCCATTCCGGAATAATTTATTATGCGTTTTTTATCCTTTCTGGGGCTGACCATGGTAGCAATTAGTGCTTGCAGACAAGCTGAAAAAAAACCTGAAGCAACGGAACAGGGACGAGCGGAACCAGAATTTGAAGTGGTTGAGGTGATGAGGCTTCACAACGATGCGGGGCAATTGTATGCCTTTCAGGAAGCACCCAAAATAGTAGACACTATTATTGGCGGAAGTCAGGAACTCAAGATCTCGGGAGAGGTATTTCTGGACATCAAAAACCGGTCCTATCCTTATTTCGTTCGGACAAGGCTGATGGACATTGAAGTTCGTGAGCCCGCAAGTTTCCTGCTGTCTGCATTTGATGAGGACAGGGGGCAATCAATCGAAATGCTTCAAGGTTTCCTAATTGTCAGAAAAGCGTATACATCCCCTTTTCCGGAACCCGATACGTTAAGGGGCGAAGCTTTATACATGATTAATGATGATATCGACTTATCGGAAGTGGAAAAGCTGGATAACGAGCTACTGCGACAGTGGTGGCAGAAGACAGTTAGCAACCTGTAATATAATTTAAGCTATATTTGAGGAAAGCTGCCTTATGAAACTAGTTGTTATTAAATCTTTTAATGATGTCCTTTCTGCCCACCTGACTAAATCAATGCTGGAAAGCGAAGGTGTTTTATGTTTTTTGCAGAATGAGCACATAATGGGTGTGAATCCTTTTTACAACTATGCTGTAGGTGGTGTTAAATTGGCGGTGCCATCTTATCATCTGGATAAGGCAATCCGGGTACTGAATGAACGAAATGATGACTCAGATGATGACTAGTTTGAACTTAAAGTCTTTTGAAGTCGTCAAAGACATCTTCGCTTTCCTGCCAGAAACGATCTAACGCCAGCATATGAGTTTTGAAAAATGACATGATAGCAGGCCAATACTTTTCGAGGAATATATTCACTCCCTTTAACTCTGTTCTGATCATGCTGATTTCTCGGCCAGATTCTTCGTCGTAATGTACGAACCATTCCCACTCTGTGTCAAAATGATTAAGGAAATGTTGCTGCAATTTAAACCACTCTTCCATAAAAAGTTCCCTGATTTCGGCGTCCGGGTGACGATAAGTTATGGCAACATAAGCATGGTGCTGATCCGCATCTGTCGAAAAATGCAGATAACGGATACCGGTTTTATAGTTAATCCAATTTTTATCTTCCCATCCATACTGAGGCTGTAGCTTCATGTAGCGTCCATAAGCAGTCCAGAAAGAAGCCTTTAACGTTTTAACTTCCGATCGGGTAAACATGATCAATCCTCTTCAAAGTCATCGCTTTTGGGAATCTTTTTTAAAATGGGAAGCAGTTCATCGGGAATAGGAGCTAGTCTACGCTCATCGAGATGAATCCACGCTCCATCTACCCGTATTTCCGCACAACAGACATCGTCTTGCCGGTAGATTTCATGATAGAACGAAAAGCGAGAGCCTCCACGACTACTTTTGGTCTGCAGTACACAAACCCTTACTTCATCTCCGGGCCTGATCTCTTTAAGGTAGCGCAACTCCTCGCGGAAGAGCACCGGTCCGAGCCTTAGTTCCGTTAGTTTATGAAGATCCAGTCCTATGGACTCCAAAAGCGCGAGTCGGGCCTGAGCGGCGAAATCTGCATAGGCCGAGTGGCGCAAATGTTGATTGGCGTCGATCTGAGCCCAAAGAATAGGGGTCTTTAAATATACATTATCCATGATGCTTACTGATAAACCCAGCGCTGAAAAAAAAGTTTAACAACGACTAAACTTAATGCGCCGGAATTTGCGCTTTTAAAATGATTTGCTAACTTGGTCCATAAACACAGGTCATTTAACTGCCGGAGAGAAAAAACCTGATTTATGGATAAAACAAATATAGGGGCTATTAAGTGGTTCGACCAGGCAAAGGCGTTTGGTATGCTGACAAGTCCTGAAGATAAAGATGTATTTTTCCACGTTAATAGTTTTCGGCACAAGCCAGGTGTTTTGCAACCTGGCGAAGTAGTACTTTTTCGAAAAGTGGCTGACCAGAAAAATCCGAAACGATTCAAAGCAGAACATTGCCGGTTGTTGAATCAGGTACAGGATTGGCCAGCAGTAATGCATTATCTTGATCAGCCTGACCAAATCGTTTTCGAAGACGCGGGACACAGGCCTCCCCGTCAAATTCATCAGAGCCTGCTCGAAGCGGCATTTCTACAACTTTCGAAGACGAATGACCTGAATGAATTACTCCAGGGTATCAAAAATTTTTACACACAGGAACTGAAGTCGGCTGACTTTATTGCGTATTGTCACTTCTTAGAAAAGATGTTTACCAAACATTTTGGTGAGTCCAGGCGCATGGAATTGCTTGACGAATTGTATGGCTATTTCGGCGAAAAAATGGATGAAGACATTCTGTTCTTTGTCTGGAAAAGCCAGGATTTTCGTTTCATTGGTTACAGTGGAATGGAGGATTACGAAATTCCTATGGAAGTGTTGGATAAGCACCGGGAGGAAATAGACGATCGCGACAGGAGCAGGATAGAAAATTATTCCTACGGACAAAATTTTCAATAAAAAGCTTATCTTTGCGCAAATTAAATTATTAACGCTTTAATATTATTCAAGTAATGTATTTAAGTAAAGAATACAAAGCAGGTATTTTCGAAGAATTTGCCGGCGCTGCAGCCAACACAGGTTCCGCTGAAGGACAGGTTGCCTTATTTACCAAACGCATCGCTCATTTGACCGAACACTTAAAGAAGAATCGTAAAGATTTTTCTACTCAACTGGCTTTGCAGAAATTGGTAGGTAAAAGACGTGCTCTGTTAGCTTATCTTTATAAAAAAGATATAGAACGCTATCGGGCAATTATTAAAGGCCTTGGTCTGCGGGATATTATCAAGTAATATCCCCCCGTTTAATTAAAAAGCCATCTCCTTAGAGATGGCTTTTTTTATTTACCTTTGTTGAAATTTATCAGTCATAATAAAATCTGACGCGTAAAAAGACGAAACGCGTCTACACGTAAACATGAGTTATAACGCAATTAAAAAAACCTTCGATATCGGCGACGGAAGAATCGTTGAAATCGAAACCGGCAAGCTGGCCAAACAGGCAGATGGATCTGTAGTCGTAAAAATGGGCAAGACCATGTTGCTGGCAACTGTGGTTTCTTCCAGAGAGGCAAAACCAGGAGTTGACTTTTTACCGTTATCTGTTGATTATCAGGAAAAATACGCCGCAGCCGGAAGAATTCCCGGTGGATTTTTACGCAGGGAGGCACGCCTCTCAGATTATGAAATATTAATTTCCCGTCTAGTAGACCGAGCCCTTCGCCCTCTATTTCCCGAAGATTATCATGCGGACACCCAGGTGATGATAAGCCTGATCTCCGCTGATAAGGATATTATGCCGGATGCTCTTGCTGGTTTGGCGGCATCTTCCGCTATAGCCGTGTCTGATATCCCGTTTAACGGCCCGATTTCTGAAGTGCGGGTTGCAAAGATTGACGGGCAGCTGGTGATTAATCCCGGTCTCACTGCTCTTGAAAATGCAAGCCTTGAATTTATTGTTGCCGGTACCGCAGAAAATATCGTGATGGTCGAAGGCGAAAGCAACGAGATATCCGAAGAGGAGATGGTGGAAGCAATCGAATTTGCACATAATGCCATCCGGCTTCAAATTGATGTTCAGCTTGAGCTGGCGGCAGAAGTCGGTAAGGAGAAACGTACCTACAGCCATGAACCAAGCAATCCGGAATTGCGTGAGCGGGTTTACGCTGCTACCTACGATAGTGTATACGAAGTAGCCAAATCCGGTCTTTCAAAAAAGGAGCGGACAGAAAAGTTTGCCGATATCGCCGAGGCTTTTGCGTTGACTTTAGGCGAAGAGGTTGATGAAGAGACTGTATTCCTGGCGAAGAAATACTTTCACGATGTTCAGTACGATGCCGTACGGAATCTGATTCTGGACGAAGGTATTCGTCTTGACGGACGTGATTTCAGAAAGGTACGTCCGATCTGGTCGGAAGTGGATTACCTTCCGGCTGCACACGGCTCAGCGATCTTCACGCGTGGCGAGACCCAATCGCTTACATCGGTCACCTTAGGAGCAAAAGATGATGAGCAAATGATTGACGGTGCTTTTATCAATGGCTATAACCGCTTTTTGCTCCATTATAATTTTCCGGGCTTCTCTACAGGAGAGGTACGTCCTAACCGCGGTCCTGGCCGCCGGGAGGTTGGACACGGAAACCTGGCTATGCGTTCTTTGAAAAAAGTGCTTCCGGGTGACATGGAGAATCCTTATACGATCCGTATTGTGTCGGATATCCTGGAATCCAACGGATCCTCGTCAATGGCTACGGTATGTGCAGGAACGCTGGCGCTGATGGATGCCGGTATTAAAATTAAAGCACCGGTATCGGGTATCGCGATGGGACTGATCACGAACGAAGAAAGTGGCAAATATGCTATCCTAAGCGACATTCTTGGAGACGAGGATCATTTGGGCGACATGGACTTTAAAGTTACCGGTACGGCGAAGGGCATCGTTGCCTGCCAGATGGATCTTAAAATAAATGGGCTGAAGCGTGAGGTGCTGATTGAAGCGTTGAACCAGGCTAAAGAAGCCCGTCTTCATATTTTAGATAAGCTGGCGGAAACCATATCTGCACCAAGAGAAGATTATAAACCACATGCGCCACGCATTGTGAGTTTCCAGATCGATAAGGAATTTATCGGAGCTGTTATTGGACCTGGTGGGAAAATTATTCAGGAAATGCAGCGTGAAACGGGATCCACGATCTCCATTGAAGAGGTGGACAATAAAGGTATCGTTCAGGTCTTTGCTGATAATAAAGCGGCAATCGATGCTGCGGTTTCCCGCATTCGTGCTATAGCCGCTAAGCCGGAAGTCGGTGAAATTTACGAAGGTAAAGTTAAATCCATCATGCCTTTCGGAGCTTTCGTTGAAATTATGCCCGGAAAAGATGGATTACTGCATATCTCTGAGATTGACTGGCAGCGTTTTGAAACAATGGATGGTATTTTCGAAGTAGGCCAGGTTGTCCGGGTTAAGCTGCTGGATGTTGATAAGCAAGGCAAATTGAAATTGTCCAGAAAGGCCTTGATTCCACGTCCGGAAAAGAAGAAAGACGGAGAAGAAGGTAAATAGTAGAGGCTGAAATCGAATGAAGCATTTAATTGCCCCCTCTTTATTAGCTGCAGATTTTGGGAATCTGCATGAAGATATTGAAATGGTAAATAAGAGCCAGGCCGATTGGTTTCATGTGGATATCATGGACGGACTCTTTGTGCCGAACATATCTTTTGGTTTCCCGGTACTCGAAGCAATCAGCCGATTGGCGAAAAAGCCGCTTGACGTACATTTGATGATTGTCGATCCGGATCGTTATCTGCAACAATTTAAAGATGCCGGCGCTTATATGATCACCGTCCATTACGAAGCATGTGATCACCTCCACCGCACGGTTCAGCATATCAAAGAGCTGGGCTGCCGGGCCGGAGTTGCTATCAACCCCCATACTCCGATAGCCATGCTGTCGGAAATTGTAGAAGATATCGACATGGTCTGCATGATGTCTGTTAATCCGGGTTTCGGAGGACAGAAGTTTATTGAAAGCACGTATCGTCGGGTACGTGAACTGAGAGCTTTGGCCGCAGGACGTAATGATAGCCTGATGATAGAAATCGACGGGGGAGTGAATCTGCATAATGCGCTTGCTCTTTTAAAATGCGGTGCTGATGTTTTGGTTGCCGGTAATACAGTATTCGGAGCAGAATCTCCGGAAAAAACGATTTTCGAGCTGAAACGGCTGGATGCACGATTAGTAGAAATGTAATAATCAGAACTCCGGCTGCAGTGGGTATAGATCTTGCTGCAGCCGGGGTTCTTTTTTTAACCCCTGTTTTGCTTTAATCGTAAAATCATCCTTTTATTTTACGATACTCTTAAAATATCCAACTCTGCAAGCGTCTCTGCTTGCTATATTGTCAAATTATTATTCGTAGCAAAACTTTGAATTTTTTTATTCAAAGGCCTAAATTTGTTTCATACAGGTTTAAGAAACATTAGGTATTCATGAAACATAATTTTGGTGCAGGACCATCTATCTTGCCGCAGGAGGTCTTAAAAGAAGCGGCTGAAGGCATATTGGATTTTAATCAATCTGGTCTTTCCATTCTGGAAGTATCGCATCGGTCTAAGGCTTTCGAAGCCGTCTTAGGAGAAGCTGAGCAGCTGACCCGGGAGTTGTTGTCAGTTCCATCGAGCTATTCAATATTATTTTTACAAGGAGGAGCCAGTCAGCAGTTTGCTATGGTACCCATGAATTTGTCTAAGGAAGGCGAAAAAGCGGCCTATCTGGATACAGGTGTATGGGCAACAAAAGCTTATAAAGAAGCCAGGAATACAGGTGTTCATGTCGATGTCGTAGCGAGCTCAAAGGAAGCAAATTATACCTACATACCTAAGGAGTATACTATACCAGCGGACGCGTCCTATTTGCATCTGACATCAAACAACACCATTTACGGAACGGAACTATTCGAATTTCCATCTGCCTCAGTTCCGTTAGTCAGCGACATGTCTTCGGACATCCTGAGTCGTAAAATTAATGTGTCAGATTTTGGTTTAATCTATGCCGGGGCACAGAAAAATATGGGTCCCGCAGGTTCTACTGTCGTCATAGTAAAAGACGAGTTACTAGTACATACAGGACGCAATCTTCCAGCTATTTTTGATTACCGAAAACATATTGAGGCAGGATCCATGTATAATACGCCTCCGGTATTTGCTGTATACACTTCGCTGCTGAATTTGAGGTGGCTTCGTAGTAAGGGCGGAATTGAAGAAATAGAAAGGGAGAACATTATTAAAGCGCGGACTCTATATGAAGAAATCGATCGAAATCCTTTCTTCAAAGGAACCGCGCATCCGGAAGACCGTTCCCGAATGAATGTGACCTTCGTTATGGAAAACGAAACACTGGAAAACGATTTTCTGAAGCTGGCCGACGAACGTGGATTAGTAGGCCTGAAAGGTCACAGGAGTGTGGGCGGGTTCCGGGCATCCATATATAATGCGCTACCCATAAACAGTGTTCATGCTTTAGTGGACGCTATGCAAGAATTCAGTGAACATCAAAATATCTGACTTTATAATTTAACTGATTATGTCGAAAAAAATTTTGGCTAACGACGGAATAGATCCGGTAGGGAAGAGAATGCTGGAAGATGCTGGTTTCATCGTTGATGATAGACATATAGCCCAGGACGAACTTGCAGATCGCCTCAAAGATTACGACGCCATAACCGTCAGAAGCGCTACTAAAGTAAGAAAAGAACTGA
>JBMDWN010000252.1:0-16130 GCA_048595275.1 Olivibacter sp.
TATAAATACTGTTGAGCGTGTTAGTGTTGAACGTTCATTCTTCGAGCCTGAACCTGAGCGGGAATCTGAAGGAAAGTTGATGAGCTTAGAAGAACAGCGAGAAGAGGAACGGGTGTCAGATAAGCCGGCGGCGGAGGAGCAACATTTGAGAGAAGAGATTTCGGAAGAGCCTCGGGAAGCTAAAACGGAACCGGGAAATGAGCCTAGACGTCCTTTATCACTGAATGAATTGTTTTCCGCACAACGGAAGAAGCAACCGGATGCTGATGTCTCACCCTCATCTCCGACGATGTCGTCAACATCAGGTAGTCATGGACGAAAAGCAGATCTCAAGTCGAGTATCAGTCTGAATGATAAATTACTCTTTATTAAGGATCTGTTTAATGGTTACAGTCTTGCCTACACAGAAGCAATGGAGTTGCTTGGACGATTTACGACTTTTCAGGAGGCTGATCACTTTCTTCAAAGCAATTATGCGGTAAAAAACAACTGGGCCTCAAAGCAGGCTACGGTAGACAAACTGTATATAATTTTACAGAAACGATTCAGTTAGTCTGACGAAGGATAATTACCGCTGGTTCCCTTGCGGGACAGCGGTTTTAAACAGCTCCTTTCCTGTTTGAATCCAATTTTAACAGGATAAAAAGTAAGATTGTAAAGCTGATCAGCGAGGATCCCCCATAACTTAAGAAAGGAAGTGGAATGCCAATTACCGGAACGATACCAATGGTCATTCCTATGTTGATGAAGAAATGAAAAAATAAGATAGACGCAACGCCATATCCATAGATTCTGGTGAAAGAAGCCCGTTGTCTCTCAGCGATGAAGATAATCCTTAACAGAAGACCGAGGTAAATGAGTACCACAACCATCGATCCCACAAAGCCCCATTCTTCCCCAACTGTGCAAAAGATAAAATCGGTGCTTTGCTCCGGAACAAAATTATACTTCGTCTGGGTACCCTGCAGGTAGCCCTTGCCAAAAAGCTGACCAGATCCTATCGCAATCTTGGATTGATTGAGGTTATAGCCTTGCCCCCTAGGATCGTCGATTTTGCCGAGCATAACATCAATACGGTTACGCTGGTGCGTCTGCAACAGGTGATCATAGGCAAAGTCCACCAATAGTACGAACACTGAACAGGCGACGAACAGTGTGGCTATAGCAGGTAGTAATTTTCGGTTTCGTCTTGAAAAATAAGCTGCCAGTGCACATAAGGCTGCCAGTGTTGCGATGATATACCATTGCGGGTAAACCAGACTTAGCACAAAAAGAATAATGCACAGAAAGGAAAAAATCATAAAACGGGTCGAGACATAGCCTTCCCGAAAGAAAACGAAAATCAGTGCGAAAAAAGTGAGGGCTGAACCCGTGTCTGGCTGTAACATAATCAAAATGATCGGAACGGCAAGAATCAACAGACCAAACAGCAGGGTTTTAAGGGTTGGCGTCTTGTTGCTGTAGTCTCCGAGATAACGGGCGAGCAGGAGGCAGGAGGCCAATTTCGCAAATTCCGAGGGCTGCAGTCGAAAGGTCCCTATGGGTATCCAGGCTTGATTCCCCCCAACATTTCTACCTACGATTAAGACCAGAATGAGCAGAACGATCGTAATACCATATAAAAACGGAGATATATAGTTATAAAAACGGCCATCGATGATGAAGATCGCGGAAGCCGTTAACAGGGCAACCAGAATGTAAATAAATTGCTTGCCGTAATTCGTACTTAAACTAACGATGCTCGGGTGCACCGGGTCGAATACGGCTGCGTGAATATTAAACCAGCCAATGGCGCACAACAGCAGCCATAAACAAATGGATAGCCAGTCGATTGAGCTGCGGTGCCGGTTAGCTTCATTTACCATATTTTCCTCTAGCGATTTGTTCTGAGCATTGTTTGCAGGTTTGGAATCGTTTTTACCGTATCGATACCTAACAGGTTACTCTCTTTCATAACCCGCTCCTGCGCGGCCGATGACATACTTATCGTATCTTTCAGATACTTCTCGACCATGATACTGGCTATCGGAGCGGCATACGTAGCACCGTAGCCTACGTTTTCAACGAAAACGGCTATAGCGATTTTAGGGTCTTTTCTCGGTGCGAAAGCGAAAAACACAGAATGGTGCTTCCCATGCGGATTTTGAGCCGTGCCTGTTTTTCCGCACATTTCGATCCCGGGGATACGTATGTTGACGTTGTTCTGGACTACCCGGCTCATGCCCTCTATAACCGGCTCGAAATACTTTTCTTCGACGTCTACAGCGATCCGTTCTGTAAATTCGGGTTTTATAATTTGCTCGTCTCCTATTCCTTTTATCAGGTGAGGCCGGTAATAAAAGCCCCTGTTAGCGACGATTGCCATAATGTTAGCCATCTGCAGCGTCGTAATTTCAACCTCTCCTTGTCCGATGGAGTTGGAAATGTTGAAGCTGGAAGACCATTTAGCATTCCCATAGCGTTTCGTATAAAAGTCGGCCGTAGGAAGAAGCCCTTTTTTTTCATTTGGAAGGTCTACGCCCAGTTCTTGGGCAATACCAAACTTCATAATAGCTTCCCGCCATTCGGTGTACGCTTTCTCGGTACTCATCTTTCTCTGGTCCAGCATACGCGCGTAAGTATGGCCGAAATACGTGTTGCAGGATCCACGAATGGCATCTGGAAGATCGATAGAACCGTGCACATGCGTACAGCGCATCAACCCCCTGCCCCCGCCGTATCGATAACCTCCGGGGCAGTTAAACACCGTATGCTGATCAATCATGCCATATTGCTGGGCTACCAGCGCGCTTACCACTTTAAAAACCGATCCCGGGGGGTATTGAGCCTGGATCGGCCGGATGAACATAGGTTTGTTTGGGTCATTAAGGAGGGACATATAGTTGTTACCCCGTTCCCTGCCGACCATAAGATTTGGGTCGTAGCCTGGTGTACTGGCGAAAGCAAGGATCTCCCCGCTGGACGGCTCGATGGCTACCACAGCGCCTCGTTTATTTTTCATGAATTTCTCTGCAATCTTTTGTAATTCCAGATCCAGGGAAGACACCAATCCTTCACCAGCGACAGCCAGTGTATCGTATTGTCCATCCATGAAATGTCCTTTCGGACGGTTAAAGGCATCAACCATTAGATTTTGTACACCTCTTTTTCCGCGAAGCAACTCTTCGTACGCCCGTTCTACACCGCTGACGCCGATGTAGTCACCCGGTCGATAGAAATTTCCGGAACGTTCAATATCTTTATCATTTACTTCGTTAATATAGCCCAGAAACTGTGCGGCAACAGAGTCCGGATAGTTCCTAACCGTCCGGTTTTGTACATAAAAACCACGAAAGGCATACAGTCTTTCCTGCAAACGAGCATAAGTCTGCGCCGAGAGTTGTTTTTCAAAGATAGAAGCCCGATAGGGGGAGAAGTTTTTCGCTTTTTCAAAGCGCTTGCGAAAGCCCTCCAGATCTACACCGATTAGATCACAGAATTCAAGCGTGTCGAAAGGTTTAACTTCTCTGGGCGTTACCATTAAGTCATATACCGGCTCATTCTGAACCAGGATTTTACCTTGTCGATCAAGGATGACCCCCCTTGCCGGGTATACAACTACTTTACGAAGAACATTATTGTTCGCTGACAAAAGATAAGAGTCATCAATTATCTGTAAATAAAAAAGCCGTAGGGCCAGCAGGACGGCTGCAGTAATAAATATACCTTGTATGATGTATTTTCTTTCGAAAAAACTATTCATGCGATCTTCTTCCTTTGATGAAAAGGTTCAAGTTGAAATTAACTAAAAGTAATGAATTGCTACTTTTAATACCGCTTTCGGCGAAAAAAAAGCAGCATAGATAAAAGCATCAGCAATACTGTAAATATACAACTGAAAAAAATGCTGATTAGTGTGTATTGGAAATGAACAAAAGTGAATGCTTCGAGGATGAACAAAACCGTATGGTGAATCAGGGTTAAAACAAGGGCATAGATAAAAAACCATCGGAAAGACATTTCGCTGATGTTAGGTGTTGCATATAGCTCGTGATTTTCCTGCTGAACAGTTATGTCGATGAAAAAAACCCTGACAAAGGCGAGCGCGGTACACGCGGCAGCGTGTATGCCCAAGGTGTCATAGAAAGCATCGATGAGCAGACCTGACCCAAAGCAGATCAGGTAGGTCAGCAGATTGGGAATGCCAATAGGCAGCAACAACATGAACAAGATGTAAGGAAAAGGAACAGCGAGATTATAATAACCGATATTTTTGAATAAAAAAACCTGCAGGAAGGTCAATACAACAAAACGAAGCAAGTTGTTTAAAATCAAGCTACTCATCTTCAATTGTTTTTAGTTCCAATTCCTCTTGTTCTTTACTTAACGTATTCGTAATTACGTATACGTACTGAAGGGAGTTAAAGTCAGTATTCAGATTCACTTTAATGTCCAAGAAACTATCTCCGCTTAGTTCAGACGATAGCACTTTTCCGATGGAAATATTTGGAGGGAACAGGGAGTAGCCACTTGTCATAATTTCCTCGCCAGCCTTCACCTTGACATGATTCGGAATATCGTTTAATTGGGCAATGGAAGGATTGTATATATCTCCCGACCAAACTAGCGATCCGAAGTTTCCTGAATCAAACAGTGTGGCACTGATACGTGTATCGGCATGAAGCAGTGACTGGACCGTGGCGAAATGCGGTGACACGTTTAAGACAATTCCAACGATGCCATTCGATGCGATGACACCCATCCCTTTCTCCACGCCTTGGTTACTGCCCCGGTTGATTGTCAGATAATTATTCTTTTGATGTGTACTGTTGTTGATGACTTTGGCTACCAGATACGCATATTGGGTGATGCCGGAAGAATCCAATACGGAATCTACCTCAACCAGACTTTTGTACCGGGAATCCAGCAGACGGTCCCGAAGCCTGGCATTTTCTTCCGAGAGTAACTGGTTGTTTTCCGTTAAATGCAGGTACTGCTCGAAGTGGTCCATGTACTGGTAAACCGAGCCGATTACCCGGTTGGACGAGTTAAATGAACTTGCCCTCTGATAGCTGTTGTTACGGATAACCAGTAAAAAGCAGGTGGAAAAAAAAAGGATAAACAGGAAAAAGTTATTATACTTTAAAATGAATACCCATAGGTTACGCATATGTAATTCGGCCTTACTGCATCAAGAACTTATAACCACCGATATTTTTGAGCGCAATTCCGGTCCCGCGAACGACAGCCCGGAGCGGATCTTCGGCCACGTGAACGGGTAGTTTGGTTTTTGCCTGAACCCGTTTGTCAAGCCCCCGCAATAATGCGCCGCCGCCCGTCAGATAAATACCAGTCTGATAAATGTCAGCGGATAGCTCCGGAGGCGTAATCTCAAGCGCTTTAAGGATGGCTTCTTCAATTTTAGAAATGGATTTGTCCAGGCAGTGGGCAATTTCCGTATAGGATACGGTAATTTGCTTCGGCACACCTGTCATCAGATCCCGTCCTTGAACGGCAAAATCAGGCGGCGGATCCTGAAGTTCCGGAAGCGCAGCTCCAACTTCGATCTTGATTTTTTCCGCTGTCCGGTCTCCGATCATAATGTTGTGCTGGCGGCGGATATACTGAACGATATCGGCGTCAAAATTATCTCCGGCTACCCGGATGGATTGATCACAAACGATTCCGGAAAGTGCTATGACAGCAATTTCCGTAGTACCACCGCCGATATCAATGATCATATTTCCCATTGGCTCTTCCACGTCTATGCCGATGCCGACGGCTGCCGCCATCGGTTCATGGATGAGGTAGACTTCTTTTGCGCCTGCTATTTCAGCGGAATCGCGTACGGCTCTCTTTTCCACTTCAGTGATTCCCGAAGGGATACAGATGACCATCCGGAGCGATGGGAAAAACCAGCCTTTGCCATTGTTGACCATTTTGATCATCCCGCGGATCATATGCTCTGCCGCATTAAAGTCGGCTATAACTCCGTCTTTCAGCGGTCTTACGGTTTTAATATTATCGTGGGTCTTGCCTTCCATCTGCATCGCCTGCCTTCCGATAGCGATGATTTTATTGGTGGTGCGGTCAAAAGCGACAATGCTTGGTTCGTCGACCACGACCTTGTCGTTATGAATAATCAGGGTGTTGGCGGTACCTAGATCAATGGCAACTTCCTGCGTAAACCAGTTAAATAACCCCATGAGGCAAGCGATTGTATTTTATGTAAGATAAGATGACTGCAAAATTAGATAAATTGCTCGGATTATACAATCCAATAAATGCTAATGCTTGAAGTGGCGGGTTCCGGTCAGTACCATTGCGAGCCCTTTCTCATTCGCCATATCTATGGAATCCTGATCTTTAATTGATCCGCCCGGCTGCAGGACAGCGGTAACCCCTGCTTCAGCGGCGATTTCGACGCAGTCGGGGAAGGGGAAGAAGGCGTCAGAGGCCATAACCGAATCCTTTAAGTCAAAACCGAAACTACGGGCCTTTTCAATAGCCTGTCGTAATGCGTCAACCCTGGAAGTCTGACCAACACCGCTGGCCAGCAGCTGCTCTCCTTTAGCGAGGACAATGGTGTTCGATTTGGTATGTTTTACGATTTTATTCGCAAATTGTAAAGCGCTGTACTCTCGTTCTTCCGGCTGGCGTTTCGTCACTACCCGCATAGCATCTTTAGATTCCATGGAAAGGTCTTTGTCCTGCTCTATAATTCCGTTCAGCAGCGTTTTGAACTGCTTAACGGGCAAAGCGAGTTCCTTTCTTTTTAATAGAATGCGATTCTTTTTAGACCGCAATAATTCAAGCGCATCGTCGCTGAACGAAGGGGCGATCAATACTTCGAAAAATAGTTTATTTATTTCCGAAGCAGTAGAAAGATCGATGGTGGTGTTGGTGATCAGAACGCCGCCAAAAGCAGAAACAGGGTCACATTCAAGGGCACTTTTCCAGGCATCGGATAAATTCGGCCGGCTTGCTATTCCGCAGGCGTTGGTGTGTTTTAAAATAGCAAAGGTTGTGTCGGAAAATTCGTCTATCAGTGAGATGGCAGCGTCTACGTCGACCAAATTGTTATAAGATAACTCCTTGCCATTCAACTTCTCGAAAAGGTCCTCCAGTTTTCCGTAAAAGGTGCCCTTCTGATGGGGATTCTCGCCATAACGTAAGGGAGAAGACGACTGTTCGCTAGCCTTGAAAACGCTGATCGGGTTTTCTCTGTTAAAATATTGAAAAATAGCGGTATCATAATCAGAGGAAATATTAAAGGCCCTTTTAGCAAAATCCCGCCTATGACTTAACAGCGTTTTTCCATCGTTTTCTTCCAGAATGTTCACAAGATCTCCGTAATCGTTTTTTGAAGAAAGAATTACGACGTCCTGAAAATTCTTTGCTGCGGCCCGAATTAACGAAATTCCACCAATGTCGATTTTTTCAATAATATCTTGTTCCGGAGCACCGGAAGCAACGGTTTCTTGAAAAGGGTAAAGGTCAACAATTACCAGGTCAAATTCAGGGATTTCAAATTCCTCCAAAGCCAATTGATCTTCTTTAAGGGACCGGCGACTTAGAATTCCTCCAAATATTTTAGGGTGCAGCGTTTTCACACGACCGCCCAGGATAGAAGGGTAGCCCGTTAAGTTTTCAACGGCATTCACCGGAATACCCAACTCACGGATAAACTGTTCGGTACCTCCGGTAGAATAAAGATTGGTGCCACTGCTGTGCAGAAGACGTATTAATGGCTCTAAGCCGTCTTTATAATAAACTGATATTAAGGCGTTTTTTATTTTTACCGGATGACTCATCGTGTATGAATTTAAGGCGGCAAATGTAGCTAATCTTGTGAATTAATCAAAAATACGGAAGCGGAGATCCGCTGGAAGCTTCTACACACACGCTACTGAAATGTTCACCGCATTATGTATATTTGACCTATATCCATAAGAAAACAACCCACGTTTTGAAAAAAAGAATAGCTATCCTGGCTTCTGGTTCCGGGTCAAATGCTCAAAAGATTATGGAGCATTTCAGGCACCATAACCTGGCGGAAGTCGCTCTGATTTTGACAAATAACCCCGATGCGTATGTACTGCAACGTGCCGATAATTTTGAGATTCCCAGTCATGTTTTCGATCGGAAAGATTTTTACGATGGAAAAGGACTGGTTGGCTTGCTAAAAGATCAACACATTGATTTAGTTGTGCTGGCCGGGTTCTTATGGTTGGTTCCTGCGTCTCTTCTGGAGGCTTTTCCAAATGCAATCATTAATATTCACCCTTCTTTATTACCTTCATATGGCGGGAAAGGCATGTATGGAGATCGGGTACATGCTGCCGTTCTAAAGGCTGGCGAAAAAGAATCCGGAATTACCATTCACTTCGTTAATGAGCATTTCGATGAGGGCGAAATTATTTATCAGGGACGATTTAAAATTAATCCTTCGGATACGGTAGATATGATCCGTTTTAAAGTCCAGCAGCTGGAGCATCAGCATTTTCCGCGTGTCATTGAGCAACTCGTTAAAAAGATTGGTTTGGCTGAATCCCAATAAGATGCTCCATCAACGTATTGACCAATGAATCTATTTCATGAGCACTATTCGCGAGGATAACGAGTGCAACGTTTTTTTTCGGTGAAAAAGCCGTAAAGCTCCTTGATCCGGTTGTTTTACCATAGCGCCAGAAAAGCGCCACATCACCTTCTTCCCTTACATACAGGCCCGAAGCCCCACGGTGATCCTTTCTCTTTAAAAACTGATTTGCGAACCGAAGAAGGTCTGAGAGTTTTGATTTCAGAGCACCGGAGGCGCTCATCGAAGCAAAATGCCAGTGGGGGGTCAGATGACCTCTGCTATCAAAAGAGGGAATAAAATGCTGCTGCGCGTCGCTTAACGGAAATTCCGTTGTTCCACTCATCCCCAAAGGTTGGGCAACGTACTGCTGTATAAGCTCATTGTAGGAGCTATGTTCGCTTCTTGCCAGCAGCTCGCCAATTAAGCCGTAACCTATTTGATAGGGGAAACCGGTAGAATCCGTTCTGCTTAAAAACGCCATTAAGCTATCAACCGGATAGCTGTTGAAGGGATCCCGTTCATTGAAATCAGGTCCCTTCATAAGATTGGAAGGTAATTCAGTGAGACCCGAACTATTTACAGCCAGGTCCCAGAATGTTATACCTTTTAGTTGGGGATTTGCGGCAACGGAATCCGGCAGATAATTGATAATGCTGTCGGTGAGTTTTACCGCTCCGGAATCTACTCTGTTTTTTAATAATTCGGCCGTGAAAATCTGCGTTAGCTCACCCAGTTCAAAAATCGTTTCGCGGTCAGGAAGGGAATCTCCTTCCTGACCGGTGTTGCCGTAAAAGTAAGAGCTTGTTTTTCCCCGATCAATTACGCCGATAGCCAGCGCATGCGTCCTGTTTCCTTCGGCATAACGTTGGTAAAGAGAATCGATCAGCAAATCGGTCGCCGGAGCTTGAGCGTAGGCATGGACAGGCCAGCAAAAAAGACCTGACAAAACAAGAAAATACAAATTCCTTACTGACATAAATCAGAGTCCCAGCACTTGTTTCAATCTGGCATAGCCTGCCTTGCTGACATTTACCCGCATTTTGTTCGAAAGGATGGCTACCTGACTATCTTTTTCATAAGGTTCAAGTCTTTGAAGTGTGTCAACCCGAATAATGTAGGAGCGGTGTACACGGACAAAAAGGTCCGGATCAAGGTGCTTCTCAAAGTAATTCATGGTTTTGTTTTTAAGGTACTGATTTTCCGCGGTATGAATTTGAACGTAGTCGTCATCGGCGGCAAAACAAATAACCGTATGTACTGGTATTACCTGTATTTTATTTCCGGTCTTCACAACGATCCGCTCTATTTGCTCAGGCTCCGATTCTTTTTCCTCCAATAAGGCATGTGTCGCTTTTTGCTTAGCTGGCCTTTCATTTTGTTCTAAAAACTTTTTCATCGCCTGATCAAAGCGATTTTTTGAAATCGGTTTCAAGAGGTAATCGACCGCGTGTTTTTCAAAAGCTTTTATAGCATGTTCATCAAAGGCCGTTGTAAATATAACCGCTGGCTGCTCATCAAGAAGCTCAAGCATTTCAAAGCCATTTATTTTTGGCATTTGTACATCGAGGAAGATGAGGTCAGGCTGATGATGCTGAATGGCCTTCGCGCCTTCAAAGCCATCTCCGCATTCCGCTACCAGCTCAATCTCCGGATAGCTTTCCAGGTATTCGCTAATAATACTTCTGGCTAAAGGCTCGTCATCTATCAGCAGCGTTTTGATCATATTGAGGGATTTTGATAACGCTTGTAAAGATATGCGCTGTAGCCTTAGTTTGCAACAAATCCGTCCTGCCAAATAATAAATATAGTCTGCGTTTTACGCCTCTTAATCCAAATCCAGTACCTTTTCTAGGCTGAGAGCTTTGCGGGTCATATGGGTTTTCAATAGAAATTAAGAGTGATCCTTCCGATAATTCCGCAGTTAAGCGAATCGTTACCTGGTCTGTGGTGTCGTAAAGGCCATATTTTATGGCATTTTCCAATAGTGGTTGAAGGATCATCGCAGGCAACATACAGGTGGAGCAGTTATCTGCAACGTAAATCTCTGTTTCCAGCCGATGACCGAAACGAACCTTTTCAATCTCTAAATACAGTTTAAGGTGCTCCAGTTCGTCTTCCAGCGGAATCAGTTGCTGGTCATCCTTCCGTAAGGTACCTCTTAGGAAATCGGATAATTGAAAAGTCATGTCACGCGCCTGGTCGGGTTTTCTGCCAATCAGCGCAATGATGGAGTTTAAGCTGTTAAAAAGAAAGTGCGGCTGTAATTGTTGCCGCAGGTTATATAGCTCCGCTTCTTTGGCAAGACGTTCTGCATCCAGCTTCCTTTGCTCATTTTCCCGGTGCTCCTGCAGGATATTCCACAGAATATGCACCATAGCAACCCACGCTAGAATTAACGCGTTGAAACAAAAACGCAGAGGTAATGACGAGTCGACAAAATCCAGGTAGGCCCGGTTATCAAACAGGTAATTCAGTAGGTAACGGATTAACGTCAAGCTGGCCGCCGATAGAATTATACCCCATACCAGGATGTAAGCATATCTTCTTCTGGTAGGCTGATAATAGCTGAGATTAGTAATCAATACATAGCTGGCCAGAGATAAAATTGTGGCAGAAATCAGTCCGTCATAAAGAAATAATGGGGGGGTGAAGTCGAACCACCATAAAAGTACTGATTGCACAAAAAAATAGATTAGCCATACCAGTCCGCAACTAATCGTAATTAATTTAATCCTGCTGTGATCAGGTGTTGTTGAGACATCCATGAGCAAGCTGATTATCTAGCCTTAATAGTAATGCCTCCAAAAATGCTTGACCCCTTAATAACAAGCACTTTTTTGGGATCCAAGTGTATACCCTGAATAAAACGTTTATCTTCGATGCCACCGAAGATAGCGGTCATTTCAGGCACGACCTTCCAGTGGGCAGGAACAATGATATTTGTTCCGCCAAACAATTGCACTACATCCAAGACGACTACACCTCTTATATCGGCGTTCATCAGATTGATGTCTGCTCCTCCGCAGATGTTGACTATATCTCCGCCACGAAAATTCTGGCTTACGATATTCTTTTTAACCTGTCCGAATACAGAAACAGAATCTATATAATCTTCAGCGAATGCGTCGTGTTCCTCATTTGGGGAATCTTCATCGATATCGCTAAACCCTGTTTCAGATGAAACAGGGTTTTCTGCACTAAAATTTTCATGTTTTGTCTCCTCTTCCTGATTTTCCGTGTCGAAGACTCGCCTATCCCAGTCGAATTCGTTTTTTGTCTTTGGTTCAGGCTCCAGATCATTTGGATGAATCGGTCTGTTTTTAGATTTGCGGCCGCTGATAAGCCAGAACCCTAAAAGAATAATCATAGCAGGCCAGAAAAAGCCGCTGAGATCTGCATGTACAACCCTGTTAGCCAAGGCGAAACCGCCGATTAACATCAGTATGGCCGCCGGAACGCTCTTGAAGTTGCTGTTTACGCCGATAAAAAGACCGATTACAATGAGCCAAGTTGGCCAGGAGAACAGCCAATCGGGAAAAAGATTCATTATTCCCAGTGTTCTTGATAATAAGCTGAAACCTATAAATATAATAATTACCCCAACCCAAACCCGACCTGAATTGGAGCGCTTTCTTTCCGGATTATTTCTATGCTGTTTCATTTTCTTCTTTTTTTAAACCCATTATCTGTCACATCAGATGACTTGGGAAGTCCTTGTAATTTCAAAGGTACGACGCCGTTTCACTTTCAAAAATTATAATCAGGCGTATTAAGTCGTTTTTTCGGTAAATGCTCCCTTCTTATCGGTAAACACTTTTAAAACAAATGCCCACCGGTGGCTTGATTTTTGAGGACCAATTGTGTCAGATGCTATTAATCGGCGAACAGATCATAAATATGAGGATTTTTTATTTTTTATGCAGTTTGTATTTCATTTTCCCAAAGCTCGTAGTGGCAGAGCGATATCCGGAGGTACTATTTGAAAATAGTATCTTACCTAAAAGCTATTTTTATTCTCAGGGAGGTTTTCATGGCGATAGCTGGATTGAAAATCTGAACGGCCATCTTCCGGTTTCGGATAGTCTTTTCTTCACCCCGGGGAATGCGCTTTCATTAAACTATTTGTCTGCAGAAAACGGTGATTGGTTTGCCGATATTTATTTTCCGGACTCGACAGGCTACCTTCTTCAGGATGAGAAATTGTTGCGATTTAAGCTCTACGTCGACGAACATACATCCCCTTCTGAACTTCCATCTTTATCCGTTTTACAGACGGACGGGGGGAGCCAGAGCATTCGTCTGGATTCTTATATCAGTGGCTTCCAGGATAATATGTGGCTTTCCGTAGAGGTGCCGATTTCTGATTTTTCAGGCTTCCAATCTGCTTACGAAATAAGGGGTGTTCGCTTTCAGCAACATTCCGGCGACTCGAAGCAACATCGATTATTTATTGATCAGATGGAATTTATGAAATCTGATAATCCGGGTATGAAATTGACTGGCAAAGCTATGCTAACAGGTGCGGAAGCTTTCGAGCGTCATGTCGATATTACCTGGCAGCTCCCTTTAACACCAAGCATTCGTTATATTAAAATTTACCGGTCTGAAGATGGCGAGGATTTTAAGCCGGTAGGGTTGAGGAGTATAGCCTTCAAAAAATTCACCGATTTTGTTCCGAGTTCTGATAAAAGTTATTTTTATAAGATCGCGTGGGTAGATTATGATTACAGGGAATCCCCATTCTCGGAGATTAAAAAAGTTGAAACAAAGCGAGCTGGAGATGAGGTCCTGCTACAAGCTGTGCAACGATCGCATGTATCCTATTTTGTGGACCATCAAGAGTTTAATAGTGGAATGTTTAAAGTTTCTGGCTTGGCCAAGGACGCAACCGTGTCGGTAAAAGCTACGGGCGTTGGGGTGTTGGCATTATTAGTCGGGGTGGAAGGTGGTTTTCTAAACCGGGATGCGGTGCTTGATCAATTGCTCAAGACGCTTAAATTCCTGGGCTCAGCAACAAACTATTATGGTGCCTTTCCGGAATTACTTGATGGCAGAACAGGACGGCCAGTGGCGTCCGATTCCTGCCAGATCGACGTGGACTTAAGGAGTACAACGCTTTTGATGCAAGGCCTTCTGGCTGCGCGGAATTTCTTTACCAAAGAGGAGGAAAAAGAAAAGGCGTTGGTCGAACAAGTTAACGCCCTATGGCACCGAGTAGACTGGAATGCTTTTCGAATGGGCGAGGGACCACATTTATATGACAGGTGGTCTCCGGATTGTGGCTTTGGGTTGTCCAGACCCATCGGTGGATATAATGAAAGTTTGTCGAGCTACATCCTTGGTATCGCTTCTCCCACACATCCTTTGCCTGAAAATTGCCTGGCTGAAGGTTATGCTAAGCCGCTTAAATTTGTCGGCTCTGCCTTAGGAAGACAGGCTAAAACTTCTCTACAGGATACGTTAATTTCAACTGAAGATCCTTCAAAGACATTGATTTATAGTCGCCAATCATTTAATAATGATTCTGTATACTACGGGGTAAGACTTGCCTTAGGGTACCCCGATAGCTCTCTGATGCAGACTCAGCTTCCATTTATGGCTATGTCCTTTCGGAACTTTGATTATGCAGGTATAAACCTGTTTCAAAATCAGGTTGATATGACCTCGATAATTTATCGTGAATCGTTGGATCGCGCGGAATCGTTTGTAAGTCTGTCAGGCGTTTTGTGGGCTCCGGAACCTGTAAGCGATGTCTATCGGTATCTATATAATCCAACAACTGCCATTGCATCGCTGCCGTTTCATCCAAAGGGTGCCATGGAAGCATTGGAGAACTATTATCGTAATCTTGGCTCCTGGGTATGGACAGAGTACGGTTTCAGGGATGGTGTGGATCTGGATAGAAATTGGGTAAGAGACGATTTTGATCCCATTAGTCAGGCAATTGTTCCCGTAATGATTGAGAATGCGAAAAATGGATTTGTTTGGAATCTATTGGAAAAGGATAAAGATGTCGGACCGGTAATAAATAGAAAATAGGTCCAAGCTATCTAAATTACACGTATGGCGATAATAATTAAACAAACGAAAGACATTCGGAAGGAAGATATTCTGAAAATTTATAAAGCGAATAAATGGTCCTCGGCTGAAAAGCCAGACGCCCTTTATAACGGCTTGCTTAACTCTCATATGTTACTTAGCGCGTGGGATGATGGGGTGCTGGCGGGAGTTGCTAACGCAATTTCTGACGGGTATCTGGTGGTGTATTATCCGCATGTTATCATTCATCCCTCGTATCAGGGCCGGGGGATCGGGAAAATGTTCATGGACCGTTTTGATGAACGGTATGGACATTTTCACCAACAGGTTTTGGTCTCAGAGGAGAAGGCGGTGAATTTTTACAAAAAGTGCGGTTTTGATAAAGCAAGTACCATGCAGTCTATGTGGGTTTATAAAGGTAATGATCATTAGATTTTTCGTTTTAATCAGCTTTTGCGCTATTCTAATCGCCTGTAGAGAGGAAGATTGTTCAGTTATAAATTATCATTTCAAGTTGTCGGGCGGTTTGCCGGAGGATGTTTTGTTTTTAAAGTTGTATCCAGGGGAAGACGCTTTCGGCGCAGGACAGGATGGACTGGTATTTAACGGAGAGGACGAAGCTGCTTTTATTGCGGCTGGTGAGTTCGGTGGAGGAATAGGCCGTCTGGATGTTCGAATGGTTAATGGCCTGAATAGCTGGGCGAGCCAGCATGATATTTATCTGAATACGGAGACGGAATTCACCTACGATCAATGTCAGGCCTTCGTCCGCCTGCCAGGAGGGGCTAATTTAAATAGCTATATAAAGGGATCGCCTACCTATCTTCATCTGGCCCTTGATAGCCTGATGCAAGAGGGCGGCTCTAAAACGTGGGCCATCGATAGAATCTATAACGAAGACCAGATCGATGTAACGGGGCTTAGCGAATGGACTTGCCTTCGTAATCTTACTTTTACTTTTTTTAAAGGTGGGAAGGGGGCTAAGGTGATGATCTCCACAGCTGATACGACCTGTGTCGGCTTCGAAGATCTATTTGACGGAAGAATAAATGCTTATGCGAGTTATTCATTAGAGGGAGTTGATCAGAATCGACTGGAGATAACTTATCCATCAATCCACGACGATATGCGTATACCGTTAACTTTTACTGTCCTCGAATCAGATTTTGGTCAAATAGGAATACAGGTCACCAATCAGGAAAGGTCTATTGGCTATACTTCATTAACCCCTTTGCGAGAATGATCTTTAGCGGACTTTTCAAACAACGGATTATTCTCGTGTGGATGGTTTGCCTGATGAGCATAATGCCACTTTCCGCTCAAAGTATTCAGGATTACGGGGTTCAGTTGCGGGATGTTGAACGTTTTGCCAATCAATACATCACTGCCTATTCGGGCGATTTCTCATCAAACTTTGGTTTTGCGCTGAATCAGGGCTGGCCAAGTGATGCGAACCCGGGAAGACTGGGACGGGTTTCTTTGTCAATTGTAGGTACATCGTCCATCATCCCTTTGACAAATCAAAATAGTT
>JBMDWN010000253.1:0-14797 GCA_048595275.1 Olivibacter sp.
AGCTGGATTTGAAGGTAATGGAAGAAGCCTGAAGTCGTGGTGAGAAAAAGAAAAGATCGGTCAAGTGACCGATCCTTTCTAAAAACGAAGATTTTTCAGCTAAAAAGTATCTATTTCTTAGCCTTAGCTTGTTGCTGCTGGCGCATATATTCTTCCATTTTTTGCTGAAAGGAAGATTTCTTCTTAGACTCGGGTTTTGCTTTATTCGCCTGTAGCATACCGTGAATCTTTTCGTCGTTGATGGATTGACGGATGAGTAATTGAATCAGAAAAGTGAAGCAGGTTGACAAAAAGTAATAATAATTCAAACCTGACGGGTAACTGTTCAGTACGAAAAAGAAAATCAACGGCATGAAATAACCGATGTACTTCATCTGACCTGTAGCACCGGAAGTACTGTTTGTATACCAGGTGCTCAGCAGGGTTGCTCCGGTCATGAGTAAGCACATAATGCTGATGTGGTCAATTCCTATAACGGGAATAGCCGGAAAACTGATGACCGAATCGTAAGTTGACAAATCCTTCATCCATAAAAAACTTTCCCCGCGCAGTTCGAACAAGTTCGGGAAAAAGAAGAAAAAGGCAATCATGAAAGGCATCTGCAAGAGCATAGGAATACAACCACCTAGCGGGTTTACCCCGGCCTGCTTATATAATTTCAGGTATTCTTGTTGCAGAAGCGTTTGGTTGTCTTCACCAACCTTTGCCTTTATCTGATCCATCTCTGGCTTCAGTACCCGCATCTTAGCCATGGAAACATAAGATTTGTAGGTCAGCGGAGACAAAACCAGCTTAAGCATGATTGTCAGAACGAGAATAATAAGGCCGTAGCCCAGGTTGAAACTTTCCAGAATGTTAAAAACAGGAAGTGTGATAAAACGGTTAATCCACTTCATCGGGCCCCAACCCATATTGATTTGCTTTTCGAGATCATGACCCTGGCTCTTCAGAATGCTGAACTTATTCGGCCCGAAGTAAAAGCCCATTTCGTATCGGTTGACGTCTTGTCTGGCAAAGGGAAGATTTACATTGGCCAGAAAAGATTTTACCACCCTCGGCTTAGTGACCGTCAACACCTTCAATGTTCCGCCACTGATATTTCCGTTGGTTAAGAGGACATTTGAAAAATAATGCTGCTTAAAAGAGACCCAGTCCGTTTTTCCTAATTCTTCGCTGTCGTCCTTCGAAGTACTTAATTCTTCCACATCACCTTCCGCTGTACGGTAATAGGCTGTGGAACGGTTCCGCTCATCTTGTAAGTCTTTTTCCTTCTGAGGCAACTCAGCCTGCCAGTTCAGTGTGATCTGGCTCTCGGCAGGAGCAATAACTTCCTGCATGCCTTTTGTAACTACATCAAAGCCCAGCTGATAGCTGTCTCCTTTTAAGCTGTATATATAATCAATATAGCGGTTACCATCGTAGTTCAATCTAAGGGTAACAGAAGATGAATCCGATCCGGATACCTGAATGTCTGAGCCCAACGCTTCAAAAAACAAATCATTGGTATAAACATTGATACCAGAAGCGGTGAACTGAAGACCAAATCGATTAGCATCGCCATCGAACAAGATCACCGGCTTACCTTCGTAGGTCTTTTCACCCTTCATCTCGACCGACTTTACACGGCCACCCTTGGTTGATATACTGGCTTTTAACAGTTCGTTTTCAATGGTTATTAATTGTTCTGATCCGGACCTTGATTTCCCAAAAGGACCGGAGTAGGCACTGGAATCCATTTCAGATGCTTCCTGCGATTGCTGTGCCGCATACAGGCTATCTTTGGTGTTGGCAGTGGCCGTGTCTTTATTCCGCGCAACAGAATCCTGCAGTTCCTGCTCAGCTTTGATCTCTTCTTCAGAAGGTTTCATTAAAAAAACTGACCCGGCCAGGATAATCATGATCAGGAATAGGCCTGTGAAGGTATTTCTATCCATTCTTTCTTATTATATACGTATATAAGCGCTTGGCTGTTAGTGATTAATATATGCTTATGTATTTTTTTTCTTTCCCGCTTTCAGCATGCCAGCAGCGACAAAGTTAACAAAAAGTGGGTGAGGATTGGCTACGGTAGATTTTAATTCCGGATGAAATTGCCCGGCAACGAAAAACGGATGGTTTTTCAATTCAACGATCTCGACCAAACCATTGTCTGGGTTGATACCCGACGCAATCATACCCGCTTTCTCATATTGCTTCAGGTAATAGTTGTTAAATTCATAGCGGTGACGATGCCGCTCGGTAATCTTCGTCTTCCCATATATCGCAGCAGCCTTCGTACCCTTTTTTAATTCGCAAGGGTAGGCGCCTAACCGCATAGTTCCCCCCATAGCCGTGATGTGCTTCTGATCTTCCATTAACGCGATCACTGCATGAGGTGTGTCTGAATTCATCTCCATACTATTGGCGTCCGGGAGATTCAATACATTTTGTCCGAATTCAACAACAGCAGCCTGCATGCCCAGACAAATACCAAAAAAAGGAATCTGGTTTTCGCGCACATATCTGATCGCACAAAGCTTTCCCTTCATACCGCGTTCTCCAAAACCGGGTGCAACCAGTACACCATGAAGTCCTCTTAGTTTTTCTTCGACGTTTTCGTCGTTTATACTCTCTGCCGCAATGCTTTTAACCCGAACTTTACATTCGTTTTGTGCACCTGCGTGAATGAAAGCTTCGTTGATCGACTTATAGGCGTCTGGCAATTCAACGTATTTTCCGACAAGACCGATTTTAATCTCGGAAGTAGGATTTTTTACTTTTCCAAGGAACGTTTTCCAACTTTCCAGATCGGGTTCGTTCTTATGAGAAAGCTTGAGTTTACTGAGCACGGTCTTATCGAGCTGCTCTTTAAGCATCATCAGGGGTACGTCGTAAATGGAGCTGGCATCGGCAGATTCGATAACCGCATTGATGTTGACGTTGCAGAATAGCGCTAACTTTTTGCGAATATCGTGATTGATGTGGTGCTCCGTTCTACAGACCAGTATATCCGGCTGGATACCGTATTCCAGCAACATTTTCACTGAGTGTTGGGTAGGCTTGGTTTTCAGCTCACCTGCCGCAGCCAGGTAAGGAACAAGCGTCAGGTGAATAACCAGGGAATCGTTGTTGCCCAGTTCCCAGCGCAACTGACGAACCGCTTCTATAAAGGGTAGTGATTCAATATCACCTACAGTTCCTCCTAGTTCGGTGATGACGATATCGTAATCACCACTTTGTCCCAATAGTTGCATCCGGCGCTTAATTTCATCCGTGATATGCGGAACCACCTGAACCGTTTTCCCTAAATAGTCTCCCGCACGTTCGCGGTTAATTACTTCCTGATAGATCCGACCGGTGGTAACGTTGTTGGCCTGAGAGGTGGCTGTATTTAAAAAGCGTTCATAATGGCCCAGGTCCAGATCCGTTTCCGCACCATCCTCCGTTACGTAGCATTCGCCATGTTCATAAGGATTAAGCGTGCCCGGATCAATATTAATGTAAGGATCGAATTTTTGAATCGTTACCCGGTATCCACGTGCCTGTAATAGTTTCGCCAGTGATGCCGAAATAATGCCCTTACCAAGTGATGAAGTGACGCCGCCCGTAACAAAAATGTATTTGGTCATGATCTTAAAATGGAAATTTTTACGGCTCACAATAGCCGCCTATGTTCTTGTACGGGGTACAAAAGTACGCTTTTTTTGACTTTTTACAGATATAAAAAGAGATTTCAATTATAATCTGATTGTCAATCCTTTAATTGAGATAAGGCACCATCTAATCGTATTTTTTTAGTAAGTTTGTCCAAACGATAGACTACCATTGAAATTTTCAGATTTTAACTTCAACGAGCATTTATTCGAAGGCATTGACAGCATGGGGTTCCGGGAAGCAACACCCATACAAGAACAGACTATTCCACTGGCCCTCGAAGGAAACGACCTGATTGCGTGTGCTCAAACAGGGACAGGTAAAACAGCTTCCTACTTATTGCCGGTCATCAACTCAATTGTAGACCGTCCGGATCGCTCCGGTATAGGCGCATTGATTCTGGCGCCTACCAGAGAACTTGCGGTGCAGATTGACCAGCAGGTGGAGGGATTGGCCTATTTCACCGGAGTAAGTTCTATAGCGGTTTATGGAGGGGGTGACGGAATTGGATACGAGCAGCAGCGGCGTTCCCTGCGGGAAGGTGTTGACCTGGTCATCGCTACTCCCGGCAGGCTTATAGCACATATAAATAGCGGGGTGGTTGACTGGAAAGAGTTAAAATTTCTGGTCCTGGATGAAGCTGACCGTATGCTGGATATGGGATTCAAGGACGATATCCTTAAGATTGTGAATGAACTGCCTAAAGTGAGGCAAACGCTGTTGTTTTCGGCCACTATGCCGCCTAAGATCCGCAGTTTCGCATCCTTGCTGTTGCGGGAGCCTAAAGAAATTAACATCGCGATCTCCCAGCCGGCTGAAAAGATTGATCAACGTTATTATGAGGTATTTGACGAACAGAAAGTTCCGCTGATCCAATCGATTTTGAAAACGGGTGGATATAAGAGCGTTATTTTATTTGCGTCTACGAAAGAAAAGGTTAAAGATCTTTATAAAGCACTGAGAAAGATTAATATGGAGGTCAGGGCATTTCACTCCGATTTAACTCAGGCGGAACGAGAGGATATCTTACTCGGTTTTAAGAATCGGAAAATTTCCGTTCTCGTCGGAACCGATGTATTATCCAGGGGGATTGATGTAGAAGGGATTGAATTGGTGGTTAACTTTGATGTTCCGCCCGATCCGGAAGATTATATTCACCGCATAGGCCGTACAGCACGCGCTGAACGTACCGGTACAGCTATAACATTCGTAAATGGACGGGATCGACGACGCTTTGAGCGTGTCGAAAAACTTATGGAAAGAAAGGTTAACAAAGCTGATCTTCCAGAAGAGCTCGGTGCGCCTCCAATCTTTGAGGCCTTGGAAAACAACCCTAAGAGGAGGAAGAAAAAGAAACGCTTCAACAATAAAAAAGGAAAGCCGCAGTCTCAGTCAGCATAAATTTTTAACTCATGCTTGTTCAGTTCCTGAAAAGATTACATCTGTTGTTTTATGCAGGAACTGTGCTGTTTTGGTTTGTTATAGCTTATCCTATCCTTTATTTTTGTATTAAGTTCAAAAAAGGCAGACAGAAGATCGTAGCGCTTCATAAAGTGCGTAGGGCGCTGGCGTTTCTAAGTACGTTCTTATCTGGGTTTTGGTTCCGCTTTGACGATCTGTCACTTACAGATAAGATTCCTACTTGCGTTATCTGCAGCAACCACAGTTCAATACTGGATATTTCAGCGCTTATTCTGGCAATAAAGCAACCAATCGTATTTATCGGAAAGGATAGCCTGTTGAAACTACCGGTAACCGGCTTCTTTTTTCGAAATCTCGATATAGCCGTGAATCGTGAGAGTAAAATAAGTTCATTCCGAGCCTATAAAAAGGCAATGGGCTACCTGAATCAGGGGGTGAATGTGGTTTTTTTTCCCGAGGGTTATATAGATGACACCTATCCGCCTATTCTAAAACCGTTTAAGAACGGAGCTTTTAAGTTAGCCATTGAAGCTCGGGTTCCGGTACTTCCTATTTCTATTCCGGGTATATACAAATGCTGCTTTGACGAGGGAAAAAGGGGCTCAAGACCTGGCATCAGTCAGGTACATATTTTAGAACCCAGGGAAACAGCAGGTTTCAATGCTAATTGCGTAGGCATTTTAAAAGAGATGGTGTTCCGGGACATCGCTGAATGTATAGAAATGCACGAGCCTGTAACATTTACGCATCGGACTCGTCCTAATTAAAAAGCCCGACCGAAGAAGATGGAGCCCTTAATCAACATTCATGATATTGGTAGAAAATATGTAATTGGTGCAGAAACGATTCATGCCCTCAAATCTGTCAGCCTGACGATTTCAAAAGGTGAATTTGTGGCACTGATGGGCCCTTCTGGTTCGGGTAAGTCAACCCTCATGAATATTCTTGGATGCCTGGATACACCTACGCGCGGGGATTATGTGTTAAACGGTATTCGGGTGAGCGATATGACCGACGATGAGCTGGCAGAAGTCAGAAATAAGGAAATCGGTTTCGTTTTTCAAACCTTTAATTTGCTGCCCCGTTCGACATCGCTTGATAACGTTGCTCTTCCCCTGGTTTATTCGGGACTGGGAAAGACTAAACGGCAGGAGCTGGCAAGGAAGGCGCTGGAGAGTGTCAACCTCGGTAACCGTGTAGATCATAAGCCGAATGAGTTGTCCGGTGGACAGCGTCAGCGTGTAGCGGTAGCCCGTGCACTTATTAACAATCCATCCATCATCCTCGCCGATGAACCAACAGGAAATCTGGATACCAAAACCTCAGTGGAAATCATGGGCCTTCTCGAAGAAATTCATTCGCGGGGAAATACGATTATATTGGTGACCCACGAGGAGGACATTGCCCAGCATGCGCATCGGATTGTTCGTATGCGTGATGGCCTGATCGAAGACGATTATCCAAATCCGGATATCAAGAGTGTTTCCCCCCGTCTGGACGCGCTTCGTCAGAAAGGTACCGACTTCGAAAGCATCTAATCTGAAAGCAAAAAATGGCCAGAATTTACACTAAATCAGGCGACCGGGGGCTCACTTCCCTTACGGGAGGTGAGCGGGTTTTAAAAAGCGATCAGCGTGTCGAAGCCTATGGATCCGTAGATGAGTTGAATGCGTCAATTGGTTTGCTGATCAGTTTTATTAATCTGTCCGAAGAAGTTACCGCAATTTCAGAACACCTTTTGGACATTCAGCATAGGCTGTTTGACATCGGCGCTCAGCTTTCAACCGAAGCTAAGCCCCGGTTTGAGCTTCCGGAAATCGAAGCCGTAGCGGTAGCGAAACTTGAAAAAGCAATTGACCATATACAGGAACAGCTACCGGAGCTTAAGCATTTTATTCTACCCGGGGGAAGTGTAGCAGCTGCTCAATGTCATATGTCCAGATGCATCTGCAGGCGAGCGGAGCGCAACGTCGTCGAGCTTGCTCAATCCGTTTCTGTACCTGACCGCATTCTCATTTACCTGAACCGGTTAAGCGATTTCCTTTTTGTTCTTTCCAGAAAAATCCTTTCCGACCAGCGGAAACCGGAAATAATTTGGAATTCAGGTTCCTGAAAATCCTGTCCTGAAAACAATTTTTCCGTCGATTGATTGTATAGTCACTGGCTTTTAATTAGCTTTACTGTAATGCGCGACGGATTTGGCAGATTGCACGACTATTTGAGGATATCGCTTACCGATAACTGCAATCTGCGCTGTTTTTATTGCATGCCGGATGAAGACTACAGAGTTTCACCGAACAGTCGTCTGATGCAAACAGAGGAGGTGATTCAGCTGGCTGATCAGTTCATACTGCAGGGAATCCGGAAAATTCGGTTGACGGGTGGTGAACCCCTTATCCGTAAAGATATCGGTCAAATTTTACGTAGCTTAGGCGAGCGAACAGTTGAGCTTTCGCTGACCACCAATGGTGTGCGTCTGCATGAATACCTTCCAGATCTAATTGGTGCCGGAGTTAAGACGCTCAACATTAGTTTAGATACGCTACAGGAAGATAAGTTTACGTTGATTACCCGGCGCCCCTATTTTCAGCAGGTTATGCGTAATATTAAACTGATGATGTCCAATGGAATTCGCGTCAAGATCAATGTAGTACTCATGGCCGATCTTAACGGTGATGAAATCAATGACTTCATCCGGTGGACAAAGGATTCTTCTATTGACGTACGGTTCATTGAGTTTATGCCCTTCGAAGGAAATCGATGGACCAGTAACCGTGTCCTTTCATTAAATCAAATTCTGGAGGAGGTGGGTCGGGAATTTTCTTTTGAACCCCTGCCGGCCGCCATACACGATACGGCGAAACATTTTCAGCCCCTAGGACATCAGGGCCGCTTTTCCATCATCAGCACCATGAGTGCACCTTTTTGTGATGGCTGTAACCGAATTCGACTGACGGCAGACGGAAAACTTAAGAATTGTCTGTTCTCTGATCACGAAACGGATCTTCTAAGCGCTTATAGAGCAGGAGAAGATATAATTCCTTTGATAAAAAAAAATATAGCCGATAAGAAAAAGAGTCTCGGCGGGCAATTTGAAGTAGGACTGAGCAGCGAGGATGCCGAGAACCTGAAAAATCGAAGTATGATTCAAATAGGAGGTTAAATAATAATGGAACTCATTTCGGCCGACGAAGCAAAAAAGCAAGTCGCGGAGCACGAATTAAAGCCACGTATTCAGCTTACTCACTTAAATGAGGCACACGGAAAGGTACTGGCTTCCGCTATTAAGGTGCCCGGTAATATTCCCGCTTACGCCCAATCGGCGATGGACGGTTACGCCATCCGCTTTTCGGATATGCGGAATGAAATGAAATTGGTGGGAGAGATGACCGCGGGGGAATCCCGTAAAAGACAACTGCAGCAGGGTACCGCGATGCGGATTTTTACCGGAGCCCCGCTGCCGGTAGGAGCAGATACAGTTGTCATCCAGGAAAAAGTCGAAAGAACCGCGAACGACTCCATTTTCCTTTTAGAGAAACCTGCTGAAACCGGTCTCAATGTCAGACCGGCAGGCTCTGAAGCGAAGGCTGGTGAAGAAGCGATGTCGGCAGGTATGCTTTTAAGTCCAGCAGCTTTGGGTTTTCTAGCAGGGCTTGGAATAGCCCATGTGGAAGTTTATCAGACACCAAAGGTTGCTGTGATTTTGACCGGGAATGAGTTAATCTCACCTGGATCTAAAATGGGATTTGGTAAAGTCTACGATTCCAATTCGTTTACAATAAATGCCGCTTTAGCAGAAATGGGGATCAGAAACGTTTCATTACATTATGTCGGAGATCGGCTCTATGAGTTAAAAGATGTTTTGGAAAAAGTTCTGAGCGAAGCAGATTACGTTTTGCTGACCGGAGGAGTAAGCGTAGGCGATTACGACTTTGTTCTGGAGGCTTCCGCAGCGTGTGGAATACAAACCGTTTTCCATGGCATCAGACAAAAACCGGGTAAGCCTCTGTTTTTTGGTATGAACAATACCTCTCTGATCTTTGGTTTGCCCGGCAACCCATCATCTGTACTCAGTTGCTTCATCAATTATGTTCGTCCGTCGTTGATGCGCTTTATGCGATTACCGGATAAGGCCTCCGAATTATCGGCCAGCTTAAAGAACGCTTATCGCAAACCCGCTGGAATGGTGCATTTCGTAAAGGGCTATTATGATGCTCAAGAAAAGAGTGTCGAAGTGTTGACCGGACAAGAGTCTTATCGCATGCGATCATTTGCAGTATCAAATTGTTTGATTGTCCTCCCTGAAAATAAGGTAAGCTGCGAAGAGGGTGATGAAGTCGATGTTCTTCCGTTACCCTGGAAAACAGGAGGGCTTGCCTGATGGAATGGTTTCCGCTGTTGTTATTTATCGTCGCCTTTCTATACGCCTCGGTCGGTCACGGAGGAGCCAGTGGCTACCTGGCGCTGATGGCACTTTACGGATTTAGCCCGGATGTAATGAAACCAACAGCATTAATGCTCAATTTATTTGTTTCACTAACCGCGTTTATTCAGTTTTATCGAGGCAGGCATTTCGTGCCTGGAATTTTTTGGCCACTTGCTTTAGCGTCCATTCCAATGTCTTTTATAGGTGGTATGCTAATCCTGCATGGCGAATTATATAAGCGTATTCTCGGCATCCTGCTGTTTTTTCCGGTCATTCGATTTTTCTTTTTCCGAAACCCGCCTAAAGAGGAAATGCAACCTAGCAATCCGCTGGGCTCCGCCGGAATTGGGGGAGTGATCGGCCTGTTGTCCGGAATGATCGGGATGGGCGGAGGAATCATTTTGTCCCCCGTTTTGCTGCTGTTGAAATGGACAGATCAGAAACAAACCGCGGCAATCAGTGCCCTGTTTATTTTTGTCAATTCCGCCGCGGGTTTGGCAGGGCAGTTTGTAAAAGGGTTACAGTTTACCAACGACATGGCCTTTTATGTTGCTGTGGCTTTTTTAGGTGGGTTATTGGGGGCATTTATGGGTTCAAAAAGGTTAAGTCAGGGTTTCATCAAGCAAATGCTGGCCAGTGTTCTGCTGCTTGCCGCCTTGAAGTTAATATTTACGTAGATGGAAGTGAATGTATTGGTCTTTGGACAATTAACGGAAATAACCAAAACACAGGCATTTAAAATGAGGGGTGTTCATGATACGGACATATTTTGGAGGCGGCTCTTTACCCAATTTCCGGAACTGAAGAACCAGGAATTCAAACTTGCTATAAACCAAGATCTTGTATCGAGAAAAGAACGGCGGTCATTGAACTCAAACACAACGTTAGCGCTGATGCCGCCCTTTTCCGGGGGATAATAAGACTAAGTGGGTTAGTCACACGTAATAAACCAGATGGGACAGAAAACAATATTCAGGAACGGGCCGATAAGCCCGGCATTCGTTGCGGAACAACTGGAAGCACACGAAAAAAAACAACAAATAGGGGCACATCAGCTTTTTTTTGGACAGGTACGTGCGGATCCTTTGCCTGATGGCTCTTTGGTGAAGGCAATAGAATATACCGCTTACGAGGAGATGGCCAATCAAAAGTTGTCGGTTTTTCGTGAAGAACTCTTTGCGAAGCATAAGCTTTCCTGTTTACACGTATACCATAGCCTCGGTTTGGTCCCTGCAGGAAAGCTGTGCTTACTGATTTTTGTTTCTTCACCGCATCGTACAGCGGCTATGCATGCCTGCACCGAACTGGTGGAATATATCAAATCAGAACTGCCAATTTGGGGAAAAGAATTGGGAGAGGAAAGTCATCAATGGAAAATTAACCTGGCGAAGGAGAAGTAAAGTATATGGTAGACATCACCGCTAAAAGCAATACGTTAAGGAAAGCGATCGCGCAAGCTACGTTGAAGGTTTCTTCAGAGGAGACTATGATAGCCATTCGTGAACGGAAAGTTCCGAAGGGAGACGTCTTCGAATTTGCTCGTGCCGCGGGCCTGCTGGCCATCAAGAAAACAAGTGATGTCATTCCTGATTGTCATCCCTTGCCTATCGAGTTTGCCCACATCAGCTATGAACTTGAGGAGATGGAGGTTCTGATTTCTGTCGAAGTTCATACGATATATAAGACTGGCGTAGAAGTGGAAGCTATGCACGGTGCATCCGTCACCGCCCTGACGATGTATGATATGTTGAAACCCATTGATAAAGAGGTGGAGATCCAACACATACGCCTGTTGAAAAAAGAAGGTGGTAAATCTGACTTCAGTTCAAAAAACTGGAAGGATTTGATGTCCGCAGTAGTCGTTTGCTCAGATACTGTATCAAGGGGAGAAAAGACGGACAGAGCCGGTAAAGCGTTGATCAGCCGAATGGAGAAACTAGGACTTTTAAATATTCGTTACGAGGTCGTGCCGGATGATGAAGAGCTGATAAGGCAATTGGCAGGCAAGCTGACAAAGGCGGGTATTCAACTTACAGTCTTTTGCGGAGGAACAGGGCTATCAGAGAGGGATGTTACGGCGGAGGCTGTTGCACCCTTACTGGATCGGTCAATCCCGGGCGTGATGGAAACAGCAAGGGCTTATGGACAACAACGTATGCCGTACGCTATGCTATCACGGGGTATGGCGGGCTTTTACAGGCAAAACCTGCTACTTACTTTTCCCGGGTCAACTAAGGGTGCAACAGAGACTTTCGATGCGCTGTTTCCGGCTGTCCTGCATGTATTCGAAGTCAAAAAAGGTGTTCGGCACGATCCCTGATTTATAAGGGAAGTGCATATCCGATACTCAGGGTGAAGATTCTGTTCTTCCCGTCAGGACCTATAACCGCAGGATCCTGAGTAGGATCGGGTGGAGTAATCTGCGAGCGGGTGCGGTAAAGATCACGGAAACCAAAAGCATACCGTCCGTCGACCAATAGGAAGGTGTCGTTGAATGGTATTTCAATTCCGCCGCCAACCTGTACACCCCAATCCATCCGGTAAAAGCGATTATCAAAGTCCGCAGAAATATTTTCGCTGGGTACGCCCTCCAGATAGCTGGTAATCTTCTCTCTTCCTGCTAATGCAAAGGAGGCCACGGGACCTGCATTCAGGTAATAACGGGTTCCTATACCGAAATCCACTCTGGCCAATAAAGGCACCTCGATATAATGCATCATGGTACGCTGAAGAACACTGTTATCCGTCCCACTTCCATCAACACTGGCAGGATTTACATAATGATCAATGCTGAGATTTTTCATCACGTAGTTGATCTCCGGTTGAATGATAAAGGTACGGCGGCTATTCATAGGTATATTCAGCCCAAACCCAGCAGTAAGTCCTCCCGCCAGACGTTGGTTGCTGGCATTAGAAACCGATTCAGTAAAATTATAAGTACTCAGGTTGAAGCCAATATGAGGAATCAGATATAGGTCCTGTCCCAATACAATAAAAGGACTGCTTAGCATCAGGATAAGCAGATAAGTTCTTAAGTCAGATTTTTGCATACAGTTCTTTATATAGTGCTCAGCAATAACAAAGATTTGGATCGAATGTTTAGTGTGAATGACTATAGAAGTACACGCATAAACTATTTTGCAGGAAAAAGTATTATCTTGCGTGTCCTTATGCGGATTCATATTCAGAACAGTTTGTATTATCGCTTTTTTTTTATCCTCAGTCTTTCCGCTATGTTTCTTTTTTCCTCCTGCAACCGGACAGGTAACGGGGATACGAAAGAAGAAAAAGAAACAGATAGTAAACGTCCGCCTTTCAAGCCTTTTGCAGGAACAGACTATTACGAAGTTCGCCGCTCATTTGATAATGGGCTGGCTTTCGACACAATCGGCTTTGAGCAAGAACCCATCTGGCATATCAACTTTGTTAACAACGATACCATCCTGATTTTTAGTCCGGACAGCAACGCGATGCTCCGTTATTCCATTTATTATGATCGGGATTCGATCTTTCATTTCGGCAGGGAATGGTTTAGGGTAAAAAGCCTTGACACAGACAGTCTGCTGCTTCAGCGTCTGACCGTTGTGAATAAGCACGTGAAAGAAGCAAGATCCAACGTATATATGAAACTCTATTCAGAACGCTTTATCCGGGATAGCCTTAAAACCAGCGTAAAAGAGCTTCGTAAACCGAGAGCAAACGATTCTGCTTTTGTTGCTAAGCGGGTGGCCCAAGCCAATCGCAACCCGGTCAATATCGACAGTATTTTTTCAGCTCGTCAGGCCGTTCAGTTGAAAGCTTCCAACCCCAATATTGAAGTTAAGCGTCGTTGGTTCAGTGAAACTGACCGACTGAATCAAAGCGCTGCATACGAATACCTGTATCCGGAATTTGATGTTGTTATCAACAAGGCTTATAAAGACTTCTACTATCCCTTTTCGGTTATTGTTGATGCGAAGGGAAAAATTCACCTGGGCAAATTTGTAACGACTGAAGACTTTCAAGAATCACGGAAAAAAGTTCTGGAAGGAATTATCGATGTCTACCTTAAAAATTGGCTTGAGGTCACGCCTGGTAGCACGCTCGGTATGCCGCATTCTACGCTCATCATGTTAAGGGTGAGAGGTCGGGAGTAATCATAAAATGAAACATCTGCTGAACCGGTACTTACGGCTGTCGCTTACCGCTTCCGAGTGGCTTTACATGGTGAAGGGGGTAATCGGAATCCTGATCTGCTATATATTTTATAAAGCATTTCCTCAATACCCTTTCCATTGGTCCATGATTTCCGTAGTGCTCGTTTTTACACCGGACAACGATCAAACGCTGGCGTTCGACCGCATGAAAGCAAACGTCCTGGGGTCCGTTATTGGACTAATGGTCTTTCTGTTACCGGTCCCGGACGTACTGATATTTTGCTTAGGCGTTGTACTAACCATTCTTGCAGGACTCGTATTCAGACTGGAAAACACCATTCGTCCCGCGTTGGCGGCTGTTGTCATCGTCTTGGTTCAGGAAAGCAAATCCGAAGAATGGATCGTAGCCCTGGAACGTGTAGGTTGCGTATTAATTGGATGTTTTATCGCGCTACTGATTACACTTATTTTTACCAAAGCAGCCTGGGCGAGATTTTATTACCGGCTTAAAAGAACAGCGATCCGAATCCGGAACCGGAATTGATTTTCATTTCTTAACGCTTTCAATTGATAATTTCCTACTTAGAGAGGTCTGGGTGATCCGAACGTAAGATATCAGGTTTCCCTCGTTCCGCATTCTCGGAAATGATATCCTCGTCCATATTATCGTAAGTATTCTCTTCATGAAGCTCTCTTTTAAGCTCTTCAGCCCGATGACTATCCCGAAAAGCATGATCTTTTGTTCCTTTATTCGCTGGCATATTATCGATGATTTTGTAAAATTTTTTCAAGTTCCTGACGCTGCACGACGCCACTCTGACGCCAAAGAATTTCACCTTTTCTAAAAAGAATCAAGGTGGGTACACCACGTATTTCATAATGGCTGGCTACGGCAGGATTCTTATCTACATCAATCTTGATAATGGTGACATTTTCTTTCACCGAGCTTTTCAGTTCATCTAGAATAGGCTTCATGACTTTACAAGGCTCACACCATTCAGCAAAAAAATCGACTAGTACCGGCTTATCGCCATTAATTAAATCTGAGAAAGCAGACATATCTGTTGTATGTAATAATCTTATACCAGTAACAGTTTAGGTGCAGGCTTGTTTACAAAACTCTAAGCGCCTTTATTCGTTCTATCTGGGTAACAAATGATAATTTAAAACTAAATAAAAT
>JBMDWN010000254.1:0-9906 GCA_048595275.1 Olivibacter sp.
ATTTAAGGGGAACATCAACCCTCCCGCTCCTTCCACCAAAAGCCTGTTTTCGGTTTCAGGAAGCTGAAAGTCGTGCAGCCTGATGTCGATGCCCTCAACATCTGCCGCTTCATGGGGAGAGGCAGCCAGGCTCAGCCGGTATTTTTCCGGGTGGATGGTGTACTTACCGGCAGTCATCAGGGCTATGCTATGGCTATCCGAGTTGTCCAGGTCTCCCGCTTGCACAGGTTTCCAATAATCTGCCTTCAGATGCTCGACCAGTACAGCGGAGACCAGCGTTTTTCCAATGCCGGTTCCGATACCGGTTATAAAAAGAGCTTTATTCATATCCAAGTAAGTTTAATTGCCTGCTTAGTTCGGTAATCTCTTCATTCGTATTGAAGGCGTGCAGGCAAATTCGGAGACGTGCATTCCCCGGCGCTACACTAGGAGGCAAAAACGGATAAACATCAAAACCTGAAGCCTTGAGCTTTTCACAAACAGATTTCAATCTAGTCGGGTCCGGAACAGCCAATACCTGAATAGGACTGCCCTCCTCTGAAGGACTCCGGACTCCGGAAGTCCGGAAATGAGCGATTCGATCGAACAGACACCGACCTAATTCAGGGTATTTTTCGAGATGGGTGTAAGCATTTTGGATGGTCAATACCTGCAAAGGCGCTACGGCTGTGGAATAGATCAATGGTGAAGCAAAATTAACGAGGTAATTCTTCAGTAAGCGACTTCCCAATACGGCTGCTCCGCTGGCCCCCATGGCTTTTCCGTAGGTGACGACCGTAGCCAATACCTTGTTCTGCCACCCCTGATTGGTAATCGTTCCAAGTCCGGACACGCCCATAGTGTGTGCTTCATCGACAATCACTCCGGCATTATATTGTTCGGCGAGTGCCAGAATCGGTTCCAACGGCGCAAAATCGCCTTCCGTCGAATAAAGGCTTTCCACTGCAATCAGGACCTTTCCGCTAGCCTTCTTCAACAGTCTTTCCAGGTCGTTCAGGTCGTTATGCTGGAACTTCCAGCGCCTTGCTCCGGAAAGTTGCCAGCCATCCAGCACCGAACGGTGAATCCGTTCATCGGCCAAAAGGATATCGTCTTTTTTCAGCAGGCATGAGAAAAGAGCCAGGTTTGCCAGATAACCGGATGGGAACAATAAGGCGCTCTCTGCCTTATGTAATCCTGCAATATACGCTTCCGCTTCTTCCAATGATGGCGTATGACCAGAGATCAGCCTTGAGCCGGTAGCGCCACTTATGTTGCCTCCGGCTTCAGCAATCCTCTGCGAAAGTTTCGCCTGTACAGACGGGTCCCGGGCAAAACCCAGGTAATCGTTGGATCGAAAATCAATACCCGCTGTATTTGGAGATAAGCTCCTGAGCAGCCCCTTTTCTGATCGGATGAACAACTCATTCCACCAGCGCTTCTCGATGTGCTTCATCCGTTTCAATTTCTAACACCAGTTCCTGCAGCCAATGCTGGAATAGCCTTGTTTCTTCAGCAATAAGCTGATCAGCATGCTCCTGCCAGTCGGGACGAAAATTTTGAAGCAGGCTAAGCATTTCCTCCAGATGCCCCTCCTCTTCCGCGATGATGGAACCGACCGTAACTTTAGAGCGATTTTGTCTCAACACTTCCTGATACACCGGATACAACGCGTCGGCACGAAGCTCAATCGCATAGGTCACTAAAAGATAGGAGGCAAATTGCAGCGCTTGGCCGGATAAGCTGAGTTCATTTTTCAGGTAACGACTGCAGTAGGTATCCAGCCGATGAAGATATTGCCTGGTTGCAACAGGAGCCAGCAAACGGGTTTCCTGTTCCGCTTCCGGTCCGAGCCTGAACGTCAGCTTCCTCAGGTAATAGGCATGACGATGTTCTTCTGCAGCATGCTTTAATTGTGTGAGACTCACCCGCAACGGATCTTCACAAGCCGAAATCTTTCTGGCCCCGGCGTTTTCCATAAACGATAAAGTCAACAACCACCGGCGGTGTAGGGATTGATCCGGAACAATTTTATGGAGTAATTTTTTTAATTCAGTCATTTCTACCAAAAGTATTACCTTGCCGGCACATCAGTACCTGCCAGTTTTAAGATGACAGCTAGTCCGGTTGAAATTCCATTAAAAAGCATGATTGAGATCCGGCGCGATATCGATATGCCTGTTTATTTACAAATCGCCAGTCAGCTGGCTAGCGCCATTCAACGTGGTAGACTTCCTGCTGGCAGCAAATTACCGGGCACTCGCACCATGAGCGCCTTACTGGCGGTGCACCGCAACACCGTATCCGCCGTTTATGAAGAGCTGGAGGCTCAAGGCTGGGTGGACGTTCGGGTAAATCGCGGGACCTTTGTCGCCCTGCAGCTTCCGCGCGTTGAAGCCAGCGCTGTTATACACCATTATCCTGACGCTACCGGATTTACCTTTCGCTCATCCGCCCTTTTCGATAATCCGTTCGAGCCGGTCCGGGGCGATTATACCTTTAGCGACGGCGTTCCGGACATTCGCCTTACCCAGATCGATGACCTCTCGCGCTTATACAGCGCCAACATGAAGCGTAAAATCAATCACCGGAAGATGAGCTACCAACATCAGGATGGAAGCCCGTATTTCAAAGAACAGCTTTGTCGTTACCTGCACCTGTCTCGTTCGCTGAACATCAGCACCGAAAATATACTGATTACCAGGAGTATTGAGATGAGCCTGTTTATCATTTCAGAGTTGCTGCTGAATCCGGGTGACGAGGTGGTCGTGGGCACACTGAGCTACTTCCCGGCCAATATGGTTTTTCAAAAAGCGGGCGCAAAGATATGCACTATCCCAGTAGATGAAAATGGTTTAAATATTGATTATCTGCATGATATATGCAAGCGTCATACGATAAGAATGGTATACATCAATCCGCAGCGCCACTATCCTACCATTGTTAGCCTGAGCGCAGAACGGCGCATGCAGTTACTGGAACTGGCAAAGCGCTATGGTTTTGTAATTGTCGAGGACGATCAGGATTTTGATTTTCAGTATGATAAGCAGCCATTGCTTCCTTTGGCAACGATTGACACCTTGGGTATGGTCATTTATGTCAGTTCATTTGGGAAATCGCTTGCGCCTGGGTTTCGTACAGGCTTCGTCGTTGCTCCGAAAAACCTGATGTTGGAAATGCGAAAATATCTGGGTTTACTGGATCGTCAGGGAGATGTGCTGATGGAACAGGCACTAGGTGAAATGATCGAAGAGGGTGCCATCCAACGCCACCTGAAACGATCGGTAAAAATTTATCGCGAGCGTCGGGATCTGATGGATGCCCTGCTGAGGAAACAAATGGGATCCATGGCTAACGCAGCACTGCCCGACGGAGGGCTCGCCTTTTGGTTGGTGTTTCGAAAAAAGCTTAATTTGGCAAGATTGAAACGATTGTGTGAGGACGGAGGACTTTTTATTCCAAGAACGCTGCTCTATCAGCATCAGAATTTATGCGCTATGCGCCTGGGTTTCGGTCATTTGAATGAAGAAGAAATGAAGAACAGTATGAAGATATTTCAAGATGCTGCCTCCAGTTCTACAAGGGATTGATTCGTTCGATTAATAACGGGTATTCAAAAAGAACCCCGCTCAGAGAACTGAACGGGGTTTCTTTTCTTTTTAATTAACCGCTAATTTAATAGCTAGGCATAGCGGAACTGTCTCCACCAGTTGGTTCCATCCCATCTGAGGGACCACTTTCCGGGGCTTGATCAATTAACTCCATAAACTGATCAAGTTTCGGTGTAATAATAATTTGCGTCCGACGATTCTTCGCACGACCTTCTGCCGAACTGTTATCAGCAACCGGGTTGTATTCCCCACGTCCACCAGCGGTTAACCTTTTAGGGCTCACGCCGTAGTCATCTTGTAACGCCTGAACGACTGAAGATGCTCTTAGGGCACTCAGATCCCAGTTGTTGCGAATATTTGACTTCTTGATTGGCTGGCTATCCGTATTACCCTCAATCAGAACTTCGTAGTCTTTATAATCCATGATGATCTTCGCAATTTTCCCGAGCGTTTCGTTCGCCTGGGCAGAGATCTCGTAACTACCGGATTTATATAGCATATTATCCGACAACGAGATGTAAACGACGCCTTTCAAGACCTGCACATCCACATCTTTCATTTCACCCTGACTCAATGAACGGGTCAGGTTATTGGTCAAGACCATATTCAGCGAATCGCTCTTGTTCTTGGTATTTACCAGATGCTGAATGTAACGGTTCGAAGCATTGATTTCATCCACCAACTTAGAAATGTTCGCATTACCCTGACCACTGTTGCTCAAACACTTGTCCAGGGCGGACTGCAATGAGGCGACGTTAGACCTGTATGAAGCAATCTGTTCCTCGAGGTTTTGGACGCGGGACTGCGCGTTGGTCAATTCATGTTGACTGTTCAGGTACTTCAGATCTAAATCTTTGTATTTGGTCTGCAGTTCCTGATGTTCTGTTTGCAGTAGTGTAAACTTTTTACTACCGCAACCCGTTACTGCCAGCGCCAGCGCAAAAAACAATGCAGGCAGATAGAATATCCTTTTGTTCATAACGTTTTATATATTTTTTTTGAAGAACACTATAAATACCGAAAAAGTTGGGATTTCGTTGATAAAACTGCAAAAAATGTGAATGTATGAAGCAAAAAGGCATCGCGTAACACGATGCCTCTTTAAAGAGCGGCTGTTTTGTGCGCTTATTCGAAACGATCAAGATTCATAAGCTTGTCCCAGACCTTGATAAAATCCTTATAAAATTTATCTTCGGAATCTGCGGAGGCATAGATCTCCGCTACCGCTCTTAACTCTGCATGAGACCCAAAGATCAGATCAGCCCGGGTTGCCGACCATTTAACTTCACCTGTACGGCGATTTTTTCCTTCATAAAGTTCTTTATCGTCCGATACGGCTTTCCAGGCGATGTTCATATCCAGCAAATTTTTGAAAAAGTCATTGCTTAAGACGCCCGGTCTTTCCGTGAAAACGCCGTGCTTCGATCCGTCATAGTTTGTATTCATTGAACGCATCCCCCCGAGAAGTACGGTCAATTCCGGCACCGTGAGGGTGAGCAGTTGCGCTTTATCAATCAGCAATTCTTCAGTTGAAGCACGGATATGTCCTCTTTTTCCACTGTAATTTCGAAATCCATCGGCGATGGGCTTTAAATATCCGAACGATTCCACGTCGGTTTCTTCATCAGATGCATCCATTCTACCTGGTCTGAAAGGCACCTGTACCGTGTGTCCTGCTTCAAAGGCAGCTTTTTCGATGCCTGCGGCACCACCGATTACGATCAGATCAGCAAGCGAAACCTTCTTACCGCCGTGCTGGCCATCGTTAAATTGCTCTTGAATGTTTTCCAGCACATTCAGCACTTTCTTCAGCTGTGTCGGATTATTAACTTCCCAATCTTTCTGAGGCGTCAGGCGTACGCGTGCACCATTGGCCCCACCTCGCTTGTCCGATCCGCGGAAGGTAGATACCGAAGCCCAGGCGGTTGACACCAATTCAGAAGTCGTCAGGCCTGAATTCAGAACCTCCTCTTTAAGCTGTTTAACTTCTTCAACACCGATGAGCTCATGATCAAGCTCAGGAATAGGATCTTGCCAAAGCAGTACTTCCCCGGGCACCTCTGAGCCCAGGTAACGCGCTCTTGGTCCCATATCTCTATGGGTTAGCTTAAACCATGCCCGGGCGAACGCGTCAGCAAAGTCGTCCGGATTTTCCAGAAAACGCCTGGATATTTTTTCATATTCCGGATCAAATCGTAGGGACAAATCCGTTGTTAACATTGTTGGACGGTGCTTCCTTGAACCATCATAAGCGTCCGGGATGATTTCTCCGGCATCTTTAGCGACCCATTGATGCGCACCCGCGGGACTCTTGGTGAGCTCCCATTCGAAGGCGAAGAGGTTCTCAAAAAAATTGTTGCTCCATTGCGTAGGCGTTTTTGTCCAGATGACTTCCAGTCCGCTGGTAATCGTGTCTGCACCTTTTCCTGAATTGTAGCTGTTTGCCCAGCCCAGCCCCTGCAATTCCAGGTCAGCTGCTTCAGGCTCCGGGCCTACGTGGTCTGCGGGTGCGGCGCCATGGGTTTTACCAAAGCTATGTCCCCCGGCAATCAGCGCAACTGTTTCTTCGTCATTCATCGCCATACGGCCGAAAGTATCCCGAATATCAGTGGCTGCCGCCAGCGGATCCGGATTACCATCCGGTCCTTCGGGATTAACATAAATAAGGCCCATCTGCACTGCTGCCAGCGGTCGCTCCAGATCGCGGCTGTGGATATCGCCATCGGCGTCATCGTCTGACACCAGCACGCCGTGACCTTCCACTACACCTTCCGAGCCGTGCGAATAACGTAAGTCGCCCCCCAGCCAAGTCGTTTCTGATCCCCAGTAGACATCCTCATCAGCTTCCCAGACATCAGCTCGTCCACCTGCAAACCCGAAGGTTTTGAAACCCATGGACTCTAATGCAACATTTCCGGTCAAAATCAGCAGATCGGCCCATGATATTTTATTTCCATATTTCTGCTTGACCGGCCAGAGGAGCCTGCGGGCTTTGTCCAGGCTTACGTTATCCGGCCAGCTGTTCAGCGGTGCGAACCGTTGTTGCCCGGAACCCGCTCCTCCTCTGCCATCGTTTACCCGGTAGGTTCCCGCACTGTGCCAGGCCATACGGATGAACAGCGGGCCATAATGGCCGAAATCGGCCGGCCACCAATCCTGGGAATCGGTCATCAGTTCGTGGAGATCCTTTTTCACCGCCTGCAGATCCAGACTTTTAAAGGCTTCCGTGTAATTAAAGTTTTCCAGCGGATTCGAAAGAGACGAATGCTGACGAAGTATAGATGTTTTCAGTTGATTTGGCCACCAATCTGTGTTAGCGGTGCCGCCACCACCTGTATTGCTTTTTAAATCGCCGTTAAGAAAAGGACATTTACCGATGTCATTTGATTCGTTTTCCATTTTTTTAAGTTTATATTTTGTAAAATGTACTTCGTTTGCACGGGGTAACTTGGTGCAATTCTATAAAATTAGCATCTTGAATCCTTTATTCAAAATGAATTTTATGTTAATGCTCAAACAGTTTGGGAAAGGACCGGACAAGTTCCGCAGGCAACTTTTCGAAGCGCTCGATAATTATAAGGAACAACAGTTTCAGAACCTGGTTCCTACACCGGCCATGGCGGAAGGAATGACGATGGGGAAAGCGCTTTTCAGCATGCTGCGAAGCTTTAAAGATACCGTGCCAGCCGGCAGGCTACCGTCTGTCAAGACTGACATGAAACATCTTCCGAAGGACGGAAACGTACTGATCTGGTTTGGTCATAGTTCTTATTTCATTCAGCTGGAAGGTGTTCGTATGCTTGTCGACCCGGTTTTCAGCGGTAGCGCCTCTCCTATTCCCGGTTCCATCAAAGCGTTTGCCGGATCGAACGTCTACCAGGCGGAGGATCTGCCTGATATGGATGTATTGCTTATTTCACATGATCATTGGGATCACCTCGACTTTAAAACAATTCATAAACTGCGTGGCCGTACCCGACAGGTTATCTGCGGTCTGGGTGTAGCACAGCATTTCGAATCCTGGGGATGGGAAAAATCAGTGATAAAAGAAAAGAACTGGTTTGAGTCGGTTGAAATAAGCGATGAATTTCGAATTACCTTAACGCCTGCCCGTCATTTTTCCGGGCGTACGTTACGAAGAAATATTTCTCTATGGGTATCATTTGTTGTAAAAACAAGCAAAAGAAATCTCTTCCTGGGAGGCGACAGCGGCTATGGTCCGCATTTCAAAGGAATTGGTGATGAATTCGGTCCTTTCGATCTGGCTTTGCTGGAATGCGGTCAGTACAATGAGAAATGGCCCTATATCCACACGCTTCCCTCGGAGATTACCGGGGAAGTACGCGAATTGAGAGCGAAAAATTTTATGCCGGTTCACCATTCCAAGTTCAAGCTCGCTCAACATCCCTGGAACGAACCTCTTGAGCAGGCCAGTGCCTTTGCGGAGCAGGAACGGCTGCCCATTACAACGCCCCGAATCGGCGAAAAAGTGAATTTAGACGATCTGGGAAAAAGCTGGGATAAATGGTGGAGGCAGCTATAATTGTGCGGAACCGGACAATCCGGTGTCCGCAATCGGACACCCTACGCGCACCAATAGCGTCTGAACAGCGTATCCGGCTTTTTTCCTGAATGGCAAGTCATTTGCCATCCAGAGGATGGCCTGAATAAAGCCGTCACCTTTATGATCAGAAATTACATCAAGACCGCCTTTCGAAACCTCTGGAAAGATCGAAATTACAGCATGATCAACATCCTTGGTCTTGCCGTTGGTCTGGCAAGTTTTATCACCATTCTTCTTTATCTGAACCATGAATTGAGTTACGATAAATGGCACCCGGATCTTGAAATGGTTTACAAGGTTTCCGAACAAAGCGACACCGACATTCTGCAGGCCACGCGTGCGCCGCTGGCGGCCTTCCTGAAAGAGCGGGAGCCCATGGTGGATCAGGCGACCCGTATCGCCGGAGGCGGAAGCTATGAGATCCTGGTGAGCGGTGGCGGAAAAGCGCTGTATCAAACCGGTATTGTTGAGGCGGATTCATGCTTTTTTGGGGTCTTCCCTTATGAAATCATGAGCGGAAACCGGGAAGGTGCTCTTCAAAAACCCAATGCCGCTGTCATCAGCGAAGATCTTGCGGCTAACTTGTTCGGCAAAGAAGATCCGATTGGAAAGCCCATCAAACTATTCAATAAAGTAGACCTGGAGGTCACCGGGATACTACGTGAAGCGAAGGGGCCGTCTCAATTGCGCATTAAGATGGTTTACCGTTCTCCATACGAGAAATCAAATAACTTCTGGGAAAATTATTCCTATCAGACCTATATCAAAGCCTCCGGAACCGTGGAGCCCGGCCCTTTGGAACGACTTCTAGATCAGCACTTTTATGAGGAGCGCCTCAAAGAAGGAAATCTTTCCTATAAAGATTTTAAAACCACGCATTCAGCAGGACTTTTCGTCGACGCCATCGGGGATTTGCATAATTTCCCTAAACATGGGAATAGCCAGATCAGGACTATTTCTGTCTTGCTAGCCTTAGCCACGCTTCTGTTGTTAGCAGGGGCCATCAATTTCAGCAATCTGAGCATTGCCGCCTACGGACGTCGTAAAAAGGAAGTAGGGGTTAAAAAAGCATTGGGTTCAACGCGTGGACAACTTCTGAGCCAATTTCTTGGTGAAATAAGTCTTCAATGCTTCCTTGCGTTGCTGCTTGCATTTTGTTTTGTCTCCATCCTCCTTCCTTACTTCAACCAGGAATTCAACCTCACATTGAGTCTGCTGGGTCCGTCCGAGAACCGGGAGATCTACCTGCAGGTTGCCCTCTGCGTATTGGTCATTATTCTCCTCTGCGGTTTGTACCCTGCGCTCTATATTTCCCGCTACAGTACTACGCAGGTGTTAAAGGGCGAAGCGCCGGGAAACTGGAAGGTAAGCGCCTTCCGCAACAGTCTCCTGATCGGGCAATTCGTGATTTCAGCGTTTTTTATTATTGGAACGATGGTGATCAACAAACAACTGGATTATCTTCAAAGCAGGGACAAAGGCTTCTCTGGTGATCAGGTGGTACAGATTGAAGCGACACAGGACACGAGGGAACAGGATTTTGACCGCATGCGGAGAACCTTGCTTACCGTACCAGGTGTACAAAACGTAGCCAAAAGCACGGTGGTTCCTGGGAACAGGCTTTATCAGGATACGTCCACCATTGGTTTTAGCTATGCTGGAAATTCCTTTCGGATGGCTTCGGTGAAAATCAGCGCAGAATACTTCAACACCCTCGGCATTGATCTGAAACAGGGGCGTTTATTCGACGAA
>JBMDWN010000255.1:0-4639 GCA_048595275.1 Olivibacter sp.
AAACCTCCCGTTTTTTACCTGTACTTATGTATACGGGTAATTAGTCCTGTCTATCAGGTGCTCATGCGCTCAGGGAGTACCCTTCGCCGATACCATTTATCTTTTTAACCTCACACGCCGACAAGAATACGCTTTCAAAAGCAAAGCAGACTAAACCCTATGCTTATTTGGTCAAACCTTTTGAACAAAAAGAAGTATATGCCGCAACGGAAATGGCTCTCGCAAGAATTGAAGACGAACGACTTAGGCAACATATTACTATACCGGATGGCAGAGGCAAGGCGATGGTGGCGATAAATGAAATATTGTACGCACAGGCAGAGGGCAATTATACGCTGATTAAAACTGAAAAAAAAGTTTATAGTCTCCGTCGCACGTTGAAAGAAACCGTCGAAGGATTGTTAAGCGATAAAGTTTTCAGCAGAATTCATAAGTCCTATCTGGTTAATCGTACCGCTATTGTCAAAATTAATGCGCAGGAAGTATTGTTAATTAATAATGAACGCCTGCCAATTGGAAGAGTCTATGCCCAGGATCTGAAGAAAGAAATTGCGCTTGGCGTATAGTCATCAATAGAAATCAGCTTGATTTACCTGTAAATTTCCACCTGAATATCGCCGTCTGAAGTAACCACACCTCTGTACATTCCCGATGTGTTAAAAGGATATACAAAATGTCCGTTTTTGTCCAGTGCTATCAAGCCGCCATCGCCTCCCATTTCTTCTACTTTTTCCAATGTATTTTCTGTCGCACGAGCCAATGTTTCATTTCCATATTCCATCTGTGCTGCAATATCATAGGCAACTACATTACGGATGAAAAATTCACCCCAACCGGTACAGGACACTGCGACAAGATTATTCGCATACGTTCCAGCTCCGATGATCGGAGCATCACCAATTCTACCAAACTTTTTGTTGGTCATACCTCCCGTGGAAGTAGCTGCGGCAAGCCCACCTTGCTGATCCAAAGCAACTGCTCCAACCGTGCCGAACTTTTGATCAATGGAATATCCCGAAGGTTTCAAACCGGAAATACTGAGGCTGTCATGATCCAAAATTATACTGTCTTGCTCCCGGGCTCTTTCTAAACCCTTCCAGCGTTCTTCGGTTCTGAAATAAGACGGATCTACCCTCGTAAGGCCCTGACTTTTGGCAAACTGATCTGCACCACTACCGGACAGCATAACATGCTCTGATTTTTCCATAACAGCTCTGGCTGCCGATATTGGATTCTTAATGGTGGTAACGGAAGATACGGAACCCGCTTGCCTTGTACTCCCGTCCATAATGGCGGCATCCATCTCATTTACTCCCTCATGAGTAAAAACGGCTCCTTTACCTGCATTGAATAAGGGACAATCTTCCATAATTCTCACTGACGTCTCGACAGCATCTATAGCTTTTCCGCCACTCTTCAGAACCGCGTAGCCAGCCTGCAGAGCTTCGGTCAAAGCCTCCCGATACGCGCGTTCCTTCTCGGGAGTCATGTTTTTCTTTAAGATAGTCCCTGCTCCACCGTGAATAACAAGTATATGTTTCGCCGCCAAGGGATCCTTCTGCCGGGCGAAGACAGCCGACGTCATTACAAAAAGGCACAACAGGAGTGTAAGTGGTTGCTTCCTTTCCATCAGATATATCCTTTCCCGAAATGCTGGCCTGCATCGGCAACAATCTGCTTAACCTCCTGCTCGCTGCTTTTCGGACATATCATTAATGTATTGTTGGATTCTACAATAATGAAATCATCCAAGCCTTTAACCACCAGTCTGCGGTGTTCCGGTATATTGATCATGCAGTTTGAACTGTTGTATAAGAGAGTCTTACTGGTATCCGGAATAATTACATTCCCTTGCGCGTCTTTTTGAACAAGGTCATAAACGGAGGCCCAGGTTCCCAGATCAGACCAACCAAAGTCTACCGGAAGAACATAAACCCTGTCACTTTTTTCAAGTATAGCATAGTCTATCGATATACTTTCGCAACCAGCATATTCGCTTTCCAGAAAAGCTGTTTCCTGCTCCGTGTTGTAGTAGGGTAAACCAAGCTCGAAGCGCCTGTTTAATTCCGGCTGATGGCTAACCAATTCATTCAAAATGGTTTGCGTGCTCCAAATGAAGATTCCTGCATTCCAAAGGTAATCTCCACTGCTCAAGTATTCTTGAGCAACTTCTAAAATCGGCTTCTCAACAAAGGCCCGTACCGGCTTGAATAAGCTTTCCTGGTTATTATCGTCGAATTTTATATATCCATAGCCCGTATCGGGTCGTGAAGGCTTAATTCCCAATGTGACCAAAACAGACTGCTCTGCCGCAAACGCTAAAGATGCCTTGATATTATCGGAAAACTCTTTGGTATCCTGAATCAAATGATCAGACGGCGCAATCACCATGACTGCATTAGGATTTACCGCTTGAATCTTATGGCAGGCGAAAGCAATACTTGGTGCGGTATTTCTCATAGCGGGTTCACCAATTATTCGACTACGGTCTGCCATCGCAAGCTGCTCCTGAACCAGATCGATGTAGGCCTTATTGGTCAGCACAAAAATATTTTCTTCCGGGACGATGTCCTTAAACCTTCTGTATGTTTCCTGAATCAGTGTTCTACCGGTTCCCAGCACATCAATAAACTGCTTAGGCATTGAGGTACGGCTAACAGGCCAGAAGCGACTGCCTACACCGCCGGCCATTATGATTGCGTAATGATTTTTATCTTTCATAGACGCGACTATTTTTTAAAAGGTAAAAGGGATCGTTAGGGAACATCTTCCATAAAAGCAGAAGAAAAAATCAGACGCTTTTTGCAATCGAAGGAGCTTCATCCAATTCTTCATATACTGAATTCCTGCTTATAAATTCAGGAACGATCTGCTTCATCCTCTGTACGACCTGAAGGTTATTTTGGTTGACTGCTTCGTCAATAAGTAATTCGATGAGCTTTCCTATGTATTCGAAGTTATATTCTCTAACCTTCGCAATCAGCACTTTGCTGTGATGAGTTGGTATCGTATTCTCACTGTCGTTGAGTAACTCTTCGTATAATTTTTCACCAGGTCTTAGGCCGCTAAATTCTATTGCAATCTCTTCATCAGGAACAAAACCGGATAAGCGGATCATCTTTCTGGCCAGATCCACGATTTTCACAGACTCTCCCATATCAAAGACATAGATCTCTCCACCTTTACCCATAGCGCCAGCTTCCAGGACCAGTCTGCACGCTTCGGGAATCGTCATAAAAAAACGGGTAATATCGGGGTGCGTTACCGTCACCGGCCCTCCATGTTCTATTTGAAGTCTAAACCTGGGAATAACAGAGCCATTCGACCCCAAAACATTTCCGAAACGGGTTGTAATAAAGCGCGTATAAGCAGAATTATTCAACAAAAGACTCTTTCTTTTTAAATGGTAGAAAAAACTTTGTACATAGATCTCCGCAATACGTTTCGAAGCACCCATCACATTCGTTGGATTCACGGCTTTGTCAGTAGATACCATAACAAACTTTTCAATACCGTATTCGACTGCCATATCGGCGATAATCTTGGAGCCTAAGACATTAGTACGAATAGCTTCTATTGGATTGCTCTCCATCATAGGTACATGCTTGTAGGCAGCAGCGTGGTAAACGAGATGCGGTCTATGCGTCTGGAAGAGTATCTCCATTCGCTTTCGATTTCGGATGTCCCCTAAGAAAGGAACATACTCCATTTCGGTATGAACATCACTAAGCTCTAAATACAAATCATGAAGAGGGCTTTCTGCCTGATCAAGCAAAATTATTTTCTCAGGTGAAAAATACGATAGCTGCCTCACCACTTCGCTGCCGATGGAACCGGCCGCCCCCGTTATCAGTACCCTTTTTCCATTTACCTGATTTGCGATCCCCTTTAAATCTATTTTTATCGGTTCACGTTCCAACAGATCTTCTATGTTCAGCTTTTTTATTTGGTTTGTCTTAACTTCCCCATCTATTAATTGCTGGATTGGAGGCAAGGTATAGACTTTGACATCTTTCTCGAGACATAAATCAACCAATCGACTTTTTACCTTTCGGTCAAGAATTGTATTAGAGAAAATTAACTCATCAACTTTTTTGTTCATGATCAACTCCTGTAGCAATGATGAGTGGAAAATCTTTACTCCATCAATTTGCTTTCCAGCTTTTTTCCGATTGTCGTCCACAAAGCAAACTACCGATTTATTAACCGTCCAGTCATGGTCAAACGTACGTTTGGCAGCGATGGAAACTTCGTTAGCCCCGTAAATTACTACCCTGCTCTTATCTAGTCGTAAATTCTTTATGTACATAAAGAAATATTTGACAATAGCTCGGTAAGTAATTAGAAAAAAGAAATTAATCAGAGAGCTGATGATCAGTGTAGGAATTGAAATAGCCTCAATAAAGTCTGTTCCCGAAAAAACGAGCCCCAATAAGAAAAAGAGCGTATGACTCACCATAACGGCAAAAAGTATTCTTACGGAATCCTGAGCACTTGTATACCGGATAATTCCCGCGGGCAACCCAAACGCAAAGAAAATGATTGCATTAACACCCAGATACGTTAAAAGCCATTTTCCGAATACAGGATCTGAAAAAATCTCTGTTGAATGGTTTCGAATCAACATAAAGGCCGCTGT
>JBMDWN010000256.1:0-4881 GCA_048595275.1 Olivibacter sp.
TTCCGTCAGGATGTACTGGACAGCTATATGTTCGAGAGTTTAACGGAGGCAAGAAAATACGCCCAGGCATGGGCATGGATGTACAATAATGTAAGACCGCATTCGATGTTGGGGTACTTCACGCCAAATGAATTCCTGTTGGAATATGTTAATTTCGGGTGTAGCTAGTTAGGGTAAGATTACAAAGACATCAATAGCTTCTATGAAGAAATCTAAATTACAATAACATACCAAGGAGATGAAAAGTCTAATTATCATTTCATTTTTATTATCACTTGCCGGGTGTAAATTTAAAGAAATTGGTGACTATCGTGTTAATGATAAAGATAGCGCAAACTTTTCTGTATTTGTATCTATGCTTTATCCAAAAGAAAGATTATTGGTCAAAATTAATGAACAAGTCATACTAGATCAAACTGGAGATGAAATTAAGGGAAGCCCACAATCTTACATTTATTTTAATTATCCAGATACAATAAAGAAAATATCGGTTTCTGGAAATTATAAAGGGCATGTAACTTTTGAAAGATTATATGTCGATACATTACTGAATGTTTCACAAAGAAGTCTTATTATATCCTTCCCTTTTCCAAAGGGAAGGATAAGAGAGAATTATAAGCCTTATGGTTTCATTCCTATAGAAAGCTCGGATCGTAATATCTTTTTAGTTGATGACAGTAGTCAGTATAAGGATACTTGGGAATTCTAATCTCAGGGTATAAGATTTTGATCTTCCATTAAATCAGCCACGGAGAATTGTGTAGAATTTTTAATAGATTTAAGGGAATGAAAAAGAGCAACTTCAGCGAACCCCAGATCATCAAGATCTTATCGCTACAGGAATCGTTCAGACCGGTTTCTGACATCTGCCCGGAATATGGCATCAGCCAGGGAACTTATTACAACCGGAAGAGTAAATATTCCGGGATGGATCACCGGATTTGGCAGTAATGATTATAGGCTCTGTACGCATAACGGGTTTCCGCCCTTTCAACTGGACCACTTGTAAAATGATGAGGATGGAATTGAAAAAAATGAGAGATAAATGCCTTTTGTTCAATCAATACATGATTAAAAAAGGGAATTTGCCGGTAGTGTTATTAAACGCGTTCGCTGAATCTAATGTATTGATTGAGAAGGCTTATTTAGAAAAAAATCCAAAGCCATTAAAAGCATTGAGCAGAGATATAGACAATCAGGTTCTTAAACAGATGCCACTAGAAATGGCGAAGGAATTAAAATTGTTGTTCGAAAAGGAATTAAACATCAATTATGATGTTGTCCTTAGAGCTCAGGATATAACAATCAATAGAATCTTAAAACGAGCGAAAATTCTAAATGAGCAAGAATATAGACTTATGCTGGATAGAGTCGATGCAAATCTGTCTGAGGGAGATAAAAAACATCAAGTCGAGAGAATGAATAATCTTCTTGCTGCTTATCAAAGCAAACTTTAAATGAATTAATAAGAAGTAATTATGATCTTATTTCAGTTGTTGTAGCTGTCTTGGATCCTCGACCTATCTAGGGCAGGATTTTTTAAATCGGCTCGAAAATGAGGACCCATATTTTCTAGGGTATATGTCGAAAGCAAGGAATGATGATTTTGGTTCCGCTCGAGGTTTCGAAAATATGGGAGCTGATATAGTTTCAGCAAGAAGGGGGCTTTCATGGAATGAGGCGAGAGCAGCGTTTGACATGTATCAAGGAAAAACAGAGACTGTTGTGAATAAGGGAAGTGTAGTCAATAAAACAACAGCAACGGACTTTTCCGCAGCAATACCCGTGTTTGGGGGTGCAAAGTGGTTTAGTTAATGAAAATGGTAGAAACATTGTGAAAATCTGGATACGTGAATTCAGGAAGCGTAGGTTTATTTCTGAACTTCACGGGAAGCCTGGAGTTCGGAATACACATAAAAAGAAAAACTGATAATGAAAACCAAAAAGGTGAGTGCTGGGTATCCTAAGTTAGCTCAGATAATGCTGTTATTATTTTTCGTGCCTTTTACACTTTTCCTTTCGTACGTTATATTTTCGAAAAATTTTACGAGCGAAGGAATCGTTTTCTTATCTATTTTTTTTGTGGCAATTTTTTTGGTTTTGCGGTTTGCCTTTTATTATGCGGATATTTATTTGTCAGAAAGCCACGTGATTGTTAAAAAACTCTTTATTACAAAAAAGGTCGGTTTAGAGAGGATTGGAGAAGTCAATGAATCTTTTTTCCCATTTACCTATTATATTAAAGTTGGTAGGTCGAAAATGTATTTTTTACCTAACGCTACGGATTTATCTAAGCAATTATTAAGCTTCAACCATACTAAAGGTTTGGCGCTTATAAGAGAAAAGTTTGCGAAGGAAAAATAGCCTAACAATGTAATAGATTTTGCGTACAATATTGCAGCATGCCCAAGGAACTATTTCCGTTGCCGAAGCAAACGCCCGGACGCTTCCACCGGGATGAGGATGTAGAGCGCTTCCGAAAACGCTACCGCGAATAATTCTCCATTAACAAGGAATCAAATCCGTACCATCTTCGCCCATTAAACAGGTATTTCATTCCTCAGGCCCGTTTTCAAACAGGTCTTGAACAGGCTTTTATTGGTTAAAACCTGTTTTTTTATTGGTGCAGACCTGTTATCGGGAAAAACTTGCCACGGATTTGATCCGGAAATGTTCCCGGGTTGAGGGCAGGTAATCGACCGGTGCCGACGAAACCTGCTGAGCGGTAGCCACCGTTCCTCTTGTTTAAAATTAAAGACTTGTTTAAAAATGATGTGTTAATAATTCCCTATTTTTAGCGAATTCGATCTCTTCGGAATAGATATGCTATGAAAGAAATGCCTTATGTCACTATTGATGGTCAAAACTATATCCTGGACGAAAAGGAAACCCATTGGTCAATCAGTGACTTCAGTCATTCGTTAAAGGTTCAGTTTGTTGTTGCATCTGCCGATATCAAGTCTGATACCCGGAAAAAGCTGCTTGATGAATACAGAGATGACGGACGTATAAAGTTCCTGTTCGAAGCAACGGGAATCTTTGAGAAGGGCGTCCCAACCGGTGAATTGACTTATGAGGCGGACCGGAACGAAGCAAGCTACAGCTATCTGAATAAAGAAGGGCTGGACTACGGCCCTAATTTCTTCGGAACGATATGCTATCGCGATGCTCAGGTCGTCTTAGAAGGCGAGCTGAAACCGACCTACGAAGAATTTCCGGTTTTTCTGATAAAGGCAGCACTTCGCTTTGATCCTCAGGAACTCGACTGGAGTCAGTATCGCTTTAAAAGCCTGGAAGAATCGGCTGATGCGAATCCGGAAACTGTGCGCTTTCTGGAGCTCTTAAATCCGGACTTCGGGGAATTGCCGGACAGCATATACCGCTATGTCCATTTGGAGGAGCTGACCATTCTGAACAAACGCGACTACTGGGATCAGACGAAGCTTCTCCTCTCATCGCTGGGGGAGCGTTTAGGCCAGCTGAAATACCTGAAAAGCATTTCGATTAACCGGGCATCCATCACAGCCCTGCCTTCCTCAATGGAATCCCTTCAAAACCTCGAGTTACTGAATTTCAGCCAATGCGAATTGCGGGCTGTTCCTGATGTTATCTGGAAGCTTCCAAAGCTGAACTTTCTTATGTTATCCGGGAACCATATTTCATCCATGCCGGAGATGATTAACCTCCCGATGCTGAAGACACTGGCTATCGAGAACAATCAGCTGAAAACATTACCGGAAGCATTGGCCGCACAACCGAAACTCAATACGATCAGGGCCTCCGGAAACCCCTTTGAATCGCTTCCCGACCGCTTCAGCTATTTCAGAGGGCTGGAACTGGACATCAAAGAGAAAAAGAAATTGCTCGATACGAGCTACCCAGGAGCAGATGGAAAAGGCATAACCGACTGGGACGATTCCCTGTACACCGCAGATGCGGATGAAGGGCTGATGGCTCCGGTCGATGAAATCATCAAACAGAACAAACTGGCTAAGGTTAAAAAACCGTTGCGCTCATTGATTAAACGATCGGTCGGCTTTCTCCAGACAGCAGCCGAAGATTACACGGATCTGGGCAACCACCGTTTTGGCGGCCGGCCCGATCTTCCTGAGGATGTGCCCTATCCGACTTTTTTTGATGGGGAAGAGGATCGTGCAATTCATTACGAATTCATCGCTCAAATTAACTGCGAACAGATCGCTTCCTTACAGGCTTACCTGCCGCGCACGGGTACCTTGTTCTTTTTCTTTAAGAGCTTCCACTTCTTCGGAACGGCTGATGACGACATAGCCCGGGTAATCTACGTCGAGGATAACCTTAACCTGAGTTCCGGTACGCGTTTCGACCTGGCGGAAACGGATTTTTTCGAGCTTTTCGGCGGACAGTATAGCCCCTTTAAAGCCGAAGCATTCCCCGTTGTTTCCGCGCCATCCTTTTATGCCATCAGGGAAAACAGCTATTTGCTGGATGGAAAGGCTAAAGCGCTGCGTGGACAGGATGAGTTGATGGAAGAGCTATATGAGCGCTTTGAAGAGCCGCTTGCCGGACTGCAACCTGTTGACCACGGGGTGAATGTATATGGGTTTACCCAACACGAATCTCCGGAGTTACAGGCTGCGCTCAGTCAAAAGGGGAATCCCGCAGATTGGGTCGTTCTGCTGACGGTGAAATCCAGAGGAGATTTTATGTGGGGCGATGCCGGGGACCTTTTCTTTGTGATGCATAAGAGCGATTTGGCAAAACAGGATTTCAGCCGGGTTTTTGTCACCATGGAAAGTAGTTAATTGACAAATGTCCTTACCAGTAGATATTTGCTCGGATCCTCACCAATTAGGGACCTTTCCTATATTAACTTCGGTCGAAATACGGGTCTGGTTCGGG
>JBMDWN010000257.1:0-10398 GCA_048595275.1 Olivibacter sp.
ATGGTCAACTCTATACCACGATTTCTCATCTTACCAGCATTCACAGCAGCGGTTAAGTATCCGGTCGATGACGATACGGGAATACTCATAATCTGATCTTTACTGATTATGCTATAGTAAGTCGCCTCAAGTGTAAGCCGATTATTAAAAAACGCTAAGTCAAGTCCACCCTCGTAAGTATTTACAAATTCTGGTCGCAGTTCTGGATCACCTAATAATGAAGGGCGTGTAAATCCGACATAACCTGCGGGTAGTGAAGTAAAGGATGCAAAACCCCTGCTCATGGAATACGGGCTTGCATCTTTACCCATGGAGGCGTAAGATAATCGAGCCTTCGCGCTGCTGATAACCTCCGGTAATTTGAAGCTGTCACTGAACACATAGCTTAAACTTGCAGAGGGATAGAAAAAAGAATTATTTGGTCTCTGAAGCGACGAGGTAATGTCGTTCCTGCCGGTGAGCGTTAGATAAAGCTGTTGTTTGTAATCAAGAGAAAGTTCCCCTATTATCCCCATAAGTCGGTACTGCTCAATGTTTTGAACCGTTTGTAAAATATTAGCGTTCCGGATATCGAACCAATTGTATACAGTGAGATCTCCTCCTTCTATACCTGTTGTTTTAACGTCACGGTCGTAAAGCTCATGCCCCAAGCGCAACGTACCATTTATGCCGTTATTGAACGAATGTTTAGCGCTCGCAAAAAACGTTGTATTGATCGTTCTGAACCTTGTATTGTAGTCAAATACAAATCCTTGTCCTGCTGCGCCGAAGGCTCCGTTCTCATCAACCAGTCTTTCTCCCGGAAGTCCCTCAAAACCTGGTGCGGTCCGCTGACGCTGCTCCCCATAACTATCAAGACCAGCCCTGAAACTGAAGTTTAACCAACTTAAAGGATCATAAGACACGTTGAAATTTCCTAATACACGATCGGTATTGTCGCTCAAACGGTTAGTGGTAGCAACATACAGAGGATTCGTTGTGGCGCCATAAGATTGCATTTTACCGTTTTCGTCCAAATAGTCCCTTACATCATGCCGTGGAGACCAATAGATTAACTGCTCATTGTAACGAATAGCATTGATGCGATTTGACGATCCTGAGTTAGTAAAGTTCAAACTTGCCCCAACGGATAACTTATCACTGATCTTAGCATTTAAATTTGCTCTACCTTGATAATTTTTGAAGTCCGTTGTGGGAATTATCCCCGTTTGGTTTAACTGAGAAAGGGAGGTCAGGAATGTAATCCGCTCAGAACCTCCGGAGATGGTAACATTATTTCTGTATTGGTGTCCTGTTTCAAAAGCATCACGGAGATGATCGTAAAGTTGGGCCGGGTGAGTCGGATCAATTGCACGCGCTTCTTCAACAGTTGGTCCCCATGAAGGCCAGAAATCATTAGGATCGTAATTTCCGGCCCATCCTTGCGTATAAGTCTTCTGCAATTTGGGATATTTGTTCACATTTTCAAATCCAAATGTTCCGGTATAATCGACATTTATTCTTCCCGATTTCCCTGACTTTGTTGTAATTACAACTACCCCGTTAGCTCCACGTAGTCCATAAAGAGCCGTCGCAGCCCCCCCACGAAGTATATTCATAGACTCGATGTCATCCGGATTGATATCCACTCCCCGATTGCTGACACCCCGAACATCCGAGCCTGACCCTACCGTGGAAGTGCTATTATCCATTAGTACACCATCAATAACGAATAAGGGTTCGCTAGGACGATTAGGATCAAGTGATGTAATCCCTCTGATCTGTATACGTGCCCCCTGACCCGGCGCTCCGCCTGTGCTGGTTACTGTAACGCCAGCTGCTTTACCCTGAAGGGCATTTACCATATTCGGCTGACGGTTATTATTTAATAGTTTGTTATCGATCTTTTGGGTAGCATACCCCAAAGACCGCTCTGTTCGCTCAATTCCCATCGCGGTAACCACGACCTCCGACAACTCCGACTGGTCCTGCGAGAGCGATACATTAATCGTAGACTGGTTGTTTACCGGAACCTCAAGATTCTGGTAACCGACCAGACTGAATACTAAAAGTGCATTGGGTTCTGCCTGCAGCTGGAAAGTTCCGTTCTCTCCGGTACTCGTTGCAGGACCCCCGCCTTTTACCCGGACGGTTACGCCCGGGAGGCTTTCGTTGCTTGTCGCATCTTTTACGACTCCGCCAACCTGTCCTGGCTGCGCAAGCAGCCACAGTGGAGCACATAGAATACACGACAGCAAAAAGATACTCAAGGGTAAGTTTTTCTTCATGGCTGATAGTAAATTGGATGTTATGTTTAGTTGTTAATTATTTTCTATTTGCCGCTGTGAAGGCCGATGCCAACAGCGGAAGGCAGTACTACGCGTCCACCTTCCACGGTCATCCCGTGGAAAGGATCATTGCTGATCAGCAGGGCACCATCCAGATCCGCCCAATCGACGGCGGGCGATAATTGTGCAGCAGCGCTAATCGCGCAACTGGTTTCGGTCATACAACCCAGCATAACCTTCATATCCAGAGCCCTGGCCATAGCAATCATCGTATTGGCCTCGCGCAACCCGGTACATTTCATCAGCTTGATGTTTATGCCGCTGTAAACGCCTTTCAAGCTAGGAACGTCACTGGCTCTTTGTACCGCCTCATCGGCTACGGTAGGAATCGGGCTTTGCTCGGTAAGCCAGGCATTGTCGTCCACCTGCTCTTTGGGCATTGGCTGCTCCAGGAATATTACTCCTCGTTCGCTTAGCCAATGTGCCATTTCCAGCCCCTGCTCCCTGTTTTTCCAACCCTGATTGACATCCACACAAATCGGAACATCGCTGACGGTGCGGATCGCTTCAATCATCGCCCGGTCATTTGAAGACCCCAACTTAACTTTTAGCAATTTGAAATCTCCGGCTTCCCTGGTTTTTTTCTTAACTACTTCATTCTCATCAATACCAATAGTAAAGGATGTAAGGGGTGTCGAAGCAGCGTTATAACCCCATAATTTATACAAGGGCTGCCCTATTAATTTACCCAACAGATCATGCAGGGCAATGTCCACTGCAGCCTTTGCTGCCGTATTGCCGGGAACAAGCTCATCAACGTAGGCCAATATATCCTGTATCAGAAACGGATTCTGAAATTTATCCAGATCCAGGCGGTTCAGAAACTGCAGGACACTATCCTGTGTTTCCCCCAGGTAAGGAGGCATAGACGCCTCTCCATAGCCCGTTACACCTTCGTAAGTAATGGCGATCAGGACTACGGGAGTTGAACTCCGTGAATTGGATGCGATGGTAAATATATGGCGCAGCTTCAGCGTATAGGGCAGAACGGAGAGCTGTATCTTTCCGGAAGACCTGCTCCGGCAATGGTTGTCAGTAGGAAAAGGAAAAGGTTCTGGGTTATTCATCTGCTATTGCTTTAATCATAGAATCATCAGCGGCATTCAGGTAGCGCTTCACAGCCACCACAGTGCGACTTTGAAAATCATCGTAGTTGTCAGCTTCCGGAAGCATACTATTGATGCGCACCTGGCCGGCAGCTTGTATAAATTCACCTTCCCCGAGGTAAAGGGCAACATGTGTTATCCGGGCATCGGGTTTACGTCCTTTTCCTGCCGCGAAAAAGATCAGATCGCCGGGCAGCATGTTTCGTAACGCTTTTCGGGTATCCAGTTGATCGTTGGTCAGCACTTCAACACTGGATCCTGCCAATACCTGCTGCGACGCGTCCCGGGGGATTACCAAACCATTCATGAAGAAAACTGTTTTCGTAAACCCGCTGCAATCCAACCCCTTAACCGAAGTTCCTCCCCATAAATAGGGAACGCCCATCATGCTTTTAGCTATTTTAAAAAGTTTTGCCGCATCTGGTGCTCCGGACGACAACCATTTTTTATAGGGCTGAGCCAGCTCTTTTTTGATATATCCCGGTCGACCGTCGGGGAGTTCAACCCGATAATGACTTGTTTTCTCTCCTTTCGATAAGAGCCTGTCTCCCATAACCAGATCCGAAACGCGCATCGAATTGGCCGATGTATCGGAATATACATGTCCGTAATCTCCGGTAATGATCAGCTTATCACTATCCTGCCAATACACCAGTTCCTGTTGCTCCGGCAACGTAATACCCTCTGCGTCAACATAGCTGATGTAACCATCCGGTGTTCGGATAAGATAATAGCCGCCAATCTTACGCAAAACGTCCACTGTAGTGCCCATTAGCGCCTGGCTTGCCAGTTCGGCTGAATGTGCCGGTTTGGACCGGAGATTAGCAACGGAAAGGCAAACCAAAGCTTTGCTGATGCCCCGGTCGGTAGCTTCCGGTAAAAGAATCACGTCAACCTGTCCATCCCAATCCATCTCCCGATGCAAACTGTCTAACAACCCTTTGGCCAAGGGCTCCGTTGTGTAAACTTTCAGTGTACCGGTGGTGTCTTTTTCAACTTCAAACCATGTCGATCGACGGTCAGGAGCTATCTGTTTTCCCAAAACCTCTAACGCATGCATAAATTGTGCTTCCTTATCCAGCTTGATCGGCTGACCGTAAACTGATAATCCGGCGAGTGAAATCCAAAAAATGCTGAAAAAGGCAAGTAAAGGTCGTGAAAACATGCAATTAGATTGAATTAATGCCCAATATAGAACATTTTTACCTGCTTATGAATGCTTATTTTCAATTTTGCAAAAATATCCGGCAAAAAAACGCAAATAACGATTTGCTAAATCCATTTTTTTACCTTTGAAGACAGATTATATCAGATCACCTCCAATGAAACGACGATCCTTTATCCGGGCCAGCTCTTATGCCAGTATGCTGCTTCCCTTTACGGAGCTTAACTCCCTCGCCAAGGGCATACCTTCGAAATCCGTCAAACAAAATCCTATCGTAATATCCACGTGGGATTTTGGTGTCGCAGCGAATCAGGCAGCCTGGAAGGTATTGGACAAGGGAGGTAAAGCCATTGACGCCGTGGAAGCGGGGGTACGCATACCGGAAGCCGATCTCAAAAACACAACCGTTGGGAAGGGCGGCTATCCGGACCGGGATGGACACGTCAGCCTGGACGCCTGCATCATGGACGAAGCGGGGAATTGCGGAGCGGTTCTGGCACTGGAACAGGTTACCCACGCCATCTCTGTTGCCCGCCTGGTGATGGATAGAACACCGCATGTTATGCTGGCAGGAGAAGGAGCGCTTCAGTTCGCGCTGCAAAACGGATTCGAAAAAGAGAATTTGCTGACTGAAGAGTCCAGGAAAGCATGGCAGGAATGGCTGAAAACGCAGGAGTACAAGCCAGTCATTAATATCGAGAACCAAAACTTCTCCGCAAACCGCCTCCCCGGGAATCAACACAACCACGACACCATCGGCATGCTGGCACTCGACTCAGCAGGAAACTTGAGCGGAGCCTGCACCACCAGTGGTATGGCCTTTAAAATGCGGGGACGGATTGGCGATAGTCCAATTATCGGGGCAGGTTTGTTTGTAGACAATGAAGTGGGTGCCGCTACGGCAACCGGCGTAGGGGAAGAGGTAGTACGGACGGTTGGCAGCTTCCTGGTCGTGGAATTGATGCGACAAGGCTATCCGCCCGAAGAGGCCTGCAAGGAGGCGGTCCAGCGAATTGTGAAGAAGAAACCGGCTGCGGCAAAAGAACTGCAGGTCGGTTTCCTGGCTCTGGATAAGACCGGTCGCTATGGGGCTTATGCGCTACAACCAGGCTTTTCCTTTGCCGTATGCGATCAGAAGAAACAAGATTTAATTATCAAGGGGAAGAGCATCTATTAAGCTTATGAATCAACAACAAGGACCGCTTTTAGAAATATGCGCAAATTCCTTCGATTCTGCGCTCGCTGCCGAGCGTGGTGGAGCAGACCGGATCGAACTTTGCGAAAACTTGAATGAGGGGGGGACGACGCCTTCTCATGGAACCATTAGCCTGACCACGCGACAGCTAAATATCCCCGTATATGTCCTGATCCGCCCGAGAGCCGGGAATTTTGTGTATAGCGACGAGGAATTCAACATCATGAAAGCCGATGTGGAGCACTGTAAGGCACTGGGCTGTCAGGGTGTGGTTATCGGATTGTTGAAGCCGGATGGTACAGTCGATAGGCAACGAACGGCGGAACTTGTCCGACTGGCACAACCCATGGGTGTCACCTTTCACCGTGCCTTTGACGGCGTTCCGGAGATCTCTCAGGCGCTTGAGGCAATCATCGAGAGTGGCTGTGAACGGATACTGACTTCAGGCCTGCACAATACGGCAATGGAGGGAGCAGCCGTCATCCGGGAGCTTCGCACCTTAGCCGGCGGAAGGATTAAGATACTAGCCGGATCCGGTGTGAATCCGGAGAATATAACAGAACTTGCCCGCCTGACGATGGCGGATGAATTTCATAGCTCCGCAAAGGAGAACCTTGCCGATCCGGAGATTTATCATAATCCGAAATTAGAGCATATGGGTACGGTGACCCGAACAAGCGAACAGATTGTCCGTTCGATCCGGAAGCAACTTGAATCGGTATAAGAACAACCCAGACGGATGCTGTAAAGTTCCTTAACAATAAAAGGCTGACGGGTTATCCATCAGCCTTTTATTATATTCAGAAAATGACTGAAAATTAGATCAGCTTTCCGATTTCCTGAGACAAGTCGATCAGTTTATTAGAGTAACCCCACTCGTTGTCGTACCAGGATACAACCTTCACGAAATTATCGTTCAGAGCAATACCGGCTTTAGCATCGAAGATAGAAGTTCTCGGATCACCTTTGAAATCCTCAGAAACAACCTCATCTTCCGTATAACCCACGATGCCTTTTAATTCACCTTCAGCAGCTTCTTTGAATTTCTGCTTGATTTCCTCATAAGTGGCGGGTTTTTCCAGGCGCACCGTTAAATCAACCACCGACACATCCGTAACCGGAACGCGGAAAGACATACCCGTCAATTTTCCTTTGATTTCAGGGATAACTAACCCTACCGCTTTAGCAGCACCTGTGGAAGATGGAATGATGTTCTGGTAAGCACCACGTCCGCCGCGCCAGTCTTTCATAGAGGGTCCGTCAACCGTTTTCTGGGTAGCGGTAACGGCGTGAACCGTGCTCATCAGGCCTTCAACAATACCAAAGTTATCGTTCAGAATCTTGACTACCGGAGCAAGACAGTTCGTGGTGCAGGAAGCATTGGAAACAATGTTCTGATCCGCTTTCAGTTCTTTATGGTTAACCCCCATAACGAAGGTTGGCGTATCGTCTTTTGCAGGTGCTGAAAAGACAACTTTTTTCGCGCCGGCATCCAGGTGTTTCTGACCGGCTTCTTTGGTCAGGAATAATCCTGTACATTCAATAACTACCTCTGCACCGACCTCATCCCACTTCAGGTTTGCCGGATCTTTTTCAGCGGTTACGCGGATAGCGTTTCCGTTTACTACCAACTGACCATCCTTAACCTCTACAGTACCTTCAAATTTACCGTGTGTGCTGTCGTATTTCAGCATATACGCCATATACTCCGGATCTACCAGGTCATTGATACCAACAACTTGGACTCCCTCCCGCTCTACAGCGGCTCTGAATGCCAGGCGGCCTATTCGGCCAAAACCATTAATTCCAATTTTCATTTTTTCAGTTTTTATTCAAGTAATAGTTCAAAAGATTATGTATGGGCTCTTTGATAACAACAGATACTTCCATATCATGTTTGCTTGCACATGCTCTGAGCCACTCTTCGTTGTTTGCAGCAACGCTCCCGGTAAAATTTACACGATTCACCTGGTGCTGATCTCTTAAAGGTACGAAATAGGTCTCGAACAATAAATCGAAGCCATCGTTCACCAGCTTCGCCATATACTCATGTTGCTTGTGTTCCTGAACAAAATCGGCAAATGAGCTCAGGAACAAAGCCGGATTACCCAACCGGTAAACCCGGTCCATGATCTGCTTTTTATCGACGGGAAAGAATTTGGTAAAACTTGCAGCAAGTTCGGCAGGCAAGGTCTCCGAAAGATAGGCCCGGAGTAATGACCTGCCCATCCAGTTGGCGGAGCCTTCATCGGCAATGATGTAGCCCAAACCATAATTATTAGGCAACATCTGCTTTCCGTCATAAAAGGCAGCGTTAGAACCACTTCCCAGGATTCCGATCAGCGACGGACGATCTCCGCTGGTTGCGAAGGCTGCGGCCAGCATATCGTGCTCAACGTATACCTTTCCGTAGCGGAAAAACTTACTGAAGGCCGTTTCAATATTCTTCTTGCGTTCATCCGAATCCGCGCCCGCGCCAAAAAAGAAAATCCGCTTGATCTTTTCTGCGTAATTGATGAGGCTGTTGTTCTTGTTCAGCACCTGATAAATGAATCGCTCATCGTTCAGGTATGGATTTAATCCGATTGTTTTAAAGCCCGTCACAACCCGCCCCTTATCGGCCAAACGCCAATCTGCAAATCGTGAACCGCTGTAAACAACTGCAATCATAGATTAAATAGCCAGCACATTCATCATCTCCAGCATATCGTCCGCCAGTTTGAAGCTCTTACTTCCAAGCGCCTCTTCCAGCGGCGTACTGACAATATCGTTACCCCGAATGCCTACCATAATGCGGGTCTGCCCGTTCAACAGGGCATTTACCGCAGCAAAACCAAAACGGCTGGCCAGTACCCGGTCAAAGCTACTTGGTCTACCCCCTCTTTGCAAATGCCCGAGGATAGTCACTTTAGTATCGTAAAAGTCAAAACGCTCCTGTACGCGCTTGGCAACATTATAAGCTCCACCGTTCCGGTCTCCTTCTGCTACAATGACAATCGTAGAGCTCTTTTTTTCGCCGGCGGCGTGCTCCAGCGTCTCAATCAGTTCGTCAATACCTGTCTCTTTTTCCGGCAATAAAATAGCCTCCGCACCTCCGGCAATACCACAATTCAACGCTATACAGCCAGAATCCCGGCCCATTACCTCTACAAAGAACATGCGGTCATGCGAGGCTGCCGTATCCCGTATTTTATCAATGGCGTCGATAACTGTGTTGTTCGCAGTATCGTATCCAAGGGTATAATCCGTTCCTTCCAGGTCGTTATCGATCGTGCCCGGCACGCCAACTACCGGGATATCATACTCCCTGGAAAACACCTCTGCGCCTGTAAAAGTACCGTCGCCCCCAATTGCGACCAGTGCATCAATCCCGGCCTTCCGGATATTGCTATAAGCAATTTCACGTCCTTCTTTATTCCTGAAATCCAGGCAGCGCGCTGTCTTAAGGATCGTACCGCCATGCTGAATAATATTGCTGACGGAACGGCTGTTCATATCAATAAATTTTTCTTCCAGCATACCCTGGTAACCGTGCTGAATGCCCGTTACGGATTTTCCATGAAACAATGCCGTGCGGACAGCCGCCCGGATACAGGCGTTCATGCCCGGAGCGTCTCCGCCGGATGTAAAAATTCCAATTCGGTTTATGTGATTCATTTGCGTTTTTATTCGAAATTCTACCTTCTGCCCCAGTTATAATACCCACGAATATAACGTGTATTTATTACACTGGCACAATTTAATTGCATTTTTCAGACAAATTTGCTTATCCCTTTTTATTAGCATAAGTTTGTATACATACCCACAAGACTTTAAGAGAAGAAGTTATTTATAAACACATTGAATTTTGATAGGAAGTTTACCACATCTGCAATCTATTTTCACAGCAGATTGTGCGATTTTCGGCTTCAAGGAAGGTGAGTTGCACGTATTGCTGATTGAAAGAAATGAATACCCGTTCAAAGACTGGTGGGCCCTGCCCGGCTTTTTTGTCGAACATAATGAGACGATCGATGATGCTGTTAAACGCATCCTTTTCGAGCACACGGGCCTGACCAATATTTACATGGAGCAACTCTATACCTTTGGGGGTCTCCACCGGCATCCACAGGGAAGAATCATTACTGTTGCCTATTATGCAATGCTGCGCCTGGAAGCGCTTAATAGCCTGAAGGCGTCCAGCAATTACGTAAGAAATGCCTCATGGCACCCCTTGAAAGATCTTCCGGAACTGGCTTTCGACCATAAGCACATCATAGAGAAAAGCATTGACAAGATCCGCCGGAAGGTAAGCCACAGCCCGATTGCCTTTGAATTATTGCCGGAGAAATTCACCTTGACGCAATTGCAACAGCTCTACGAAGCGATCTGGGACAAAAAACTGGATAAACGAAATTTCCGGAAGAAAATGTTGAACTACAACATCCTGAAAGAGCTTAATGAAAAACAGAAAGGTGTCTCCTACCGCGCGGCTAAACTGTATAAGTTTGATAAAAGAAAATATTCGAAGATCTTCGAAAACGACAGAACCTTCAGTAAGTAAAAAAACAAAAAAACCAGCTTAAATTAAACTGGTTTTAAAAAAGCGCGCCCGAGAGGAGTCGA
>JBMDWN010000258.1:0-4352 GCA_048595275.1 Olivibacter sp.
CCGAACCGGTCTGTTTTGATTGGCTTGCCTGATTCCAAGCTTCGCTGACGCTTATTTCTTTCCTCCTGATAAACCTCCACGACTGTATTTGTCAACGGCTTTCCGGTGGACCGATCGCTCAGCAAAAAGGTAGATCCGCGCGTTACCAGCGCGTACTGAGAAACGTTCAACGTTTCGAAACTCGTCTGCTGATTGCCCCCATCCCTCACCACGGGAAACTCAGGATCATCAGACACCAGAACAAGATAAGAACCGGACTTCAGGGCATTAAACTTGACCAGCGTTGCATGATGCTGATAGTCGCCAAACTTTTTTAAATCGACCGAAAAAGAATCGGCCACGGGCAATAAGGCCAGTAACGAATCGGCTTTATGAGGATCATTAAGCTCGTTATGGTGCGACGACCGCTGAAAGTAGTTTTGCGCATCGCGTTGTTCATCCAGTACTTTCACGTAAATACGATCGACATTTTTGTGAGAGACCCGAACAGGAAACACCTGATCCGGTACGACGAATCCTTCCAGCTGAATGTTCAGTTCCGGAGAACGGATGCTTTCCGCCATACCCCCGAGCGCCTCGGCAGCCGGAGTTGAAGGATAATGCTTTTCAACGTAGCGTTCAAGATCCAGGACACTATCCAGATAGACTTTTCGCGCTTCAAAAGCGTCCTCATCCAGCCGGTTAGCCTTTTCCTGGTAGTACTGGGCTTCTGCCCGATAAATTTCCCCGCTATACCAGGCATCTGGAAAGACCTTGAGCTCCTGTAAGCTACGCAGGTAGTTGTCGCTGTTCCGACCCTGCTGCTGAAAATCCAGCAAGGAGAGTTTATTGTATAACCATGCATTTCGTTCCGCGTCGCGATCATGGAATCGAATAAGCGCTTCATAAATGGGGGGAACAGATGTCGGCTCATAACCGGAAAAATAAGCAATCGCCCGGTGCGCCAACAGGTCGTACAACGAGGGACGAAGCTCTCTGAATCTACCCGCCGTATCCAACATCGACAGCCATGTCGTTACCGGCTCTTTCTGTAAGATCTCCGCTGGCTGCAAAGACTGCTGATACAAGCGTTGAACTTCCTCGTGAAACTGCGAGGGGGGCCAGGTCCTGAAATCTTCGGAAAGACTACCCTGCACTGTACTTCGCCCACCCCTCGTCGCTACTCCTCTTAAATCCCGGTATTCGTTTAACAATTCCGCCAGCAAGGACTGCAATACGGCCCGCGCAGCCGGTTCGGCCTGAGCAATCTCGGCTCGGAAATCTTCCACCAGCGTCGGTTCGATGTCACGTTCATCGGATGTCACTACCGCGATCTTCGAACGGTATAAGAGCGCGCGGATCATTGTCTGATCATCTCCCTCGCCCTTTGATGTCTTATACACGCTATCGATCAGCGGAGCGACGGATTTGAGCAAACCTTCAGCCTCCATTTTCTCCACCCTTCTCCAGGCATCATCGTATCTTCTTGCCCGCTGTCCGTATCCCTTGGCACAAATCACAAAAAAAAGGATGAAATAAAAAAAGAGCGAAAGTCTGTTCATATCAGGTGCAATAATTTCTTCTCATGTCATGAGATGCATGAAAAGTAAGATTTCAATAAAATTAATCAATCAGGCGGAATATATCATCCCGTTCCCCGAAAAGGACCAGTACATCCCCCTTCTCCAGTACCGTATCGGATTTAGCGATTCCGGTGACCTCTGTTTGATCCGACTTTTCCTGATCTTTTTCCCGGCTTGCCGCCTTGATTGTCGTTAAAACCAGCACCTTGTATTCGTTGGTCAGGCGGGCCTCTCCCAGCGTCATGCCCACATAGCGCTCCGGCACCACAGCCTCAATAATGCTGTGCCGCTCAGATATTTTGAAAGAATCTACCACACCAATGTTGTCCAACCGCAAAGCCAGCTGCTCCGCAGATGCCACTTCCGGCATAATAAACTCGCGTATGTCCATGGCTTCCAGTACCGTCTGCTGCAAGTCCGATACTACGCGTCCTATGATCCGCTTTACCTGCAATTGCTTCATCAGCGCTGTTGTCAGCAAAGAAGCCCCTTCATCCTCTCCAATAGCAACCACAACCGCATCAGCCTGTTTCAGTGGCAGAGAGCTGACGGCGTTACGGTCGGTGCAATCCATCGAAATGGTGTGCGTAACACTTTCCTTAAGCCTTTCTACCTTTTCCAGATGCTTGTCGACTCCAATGACTTCATGTCCCAGCTTCGTAAGCTGCCGCGCCAGCGCACTTCCGAAATTCCCTAATCCCAATACGATGTATTTCATGATGATCCGCTTAGAATAATACTTCTTCTTTCGGGTATTGATAATTATGTATCACCCCTTTATTGACGAAAGACAGGAGTAAGGTTAACGCCCCTACTCGTCCTACGAACATACTAACAACCAGTACCAACCGTCCGGCATGGCTGAGGTTTTCCGTTATACCGAAGCTTAAGCCCACGGTGTTATAGGCAGAAAAGCATTCGTAAGCGATGCTTTGCAATCCTAAACCTCCGTCGGTCAGGCTGAGCGCGAAGATGGACAAGCCAATACCCAGCAGAGAGAGAAGAATGACCGCGAAAGCCCGCTGTAAAGACTGATTAGACACCTCTCTCTTAAAAATCTCCACCTTATTTTTCCCTTTGATGATGCTGATCAGATTCAACGCAGCAACTGCAAAAGTTGTCGTCTTAATCCCTCCACCGGTAGATCCGGGGGAAGCCCCGATCCACATAAGCAACAAAAAAACCAGGATTACAGGAAAACCCATCAGTGAACTGTCGATCGTATGAAGGCCTGCAGAACGGGTCGTTGCCCCCATAAAGAAGGCTTCGGTCAACTTGCCTCCGAAACTTTTATGAATACCTAACGACCGATCATACTCCAGCAGAAGAAACATTCCGGTACTGAAAATAAGGAGAAATAAGGTCGTCCAGAGGATCAGTCGTGAGTTGAAATTGATCACCCAGGCTTTATGGTTGAATCGCTTTCCTTTCAGTACCCGGAGCTTAAGGTTTTTCGCCCATCGTTTGAGAAAGGAATAAAAGTTGAAGACCAGTGCAAAGCCCAAACCCCCAAGAATAAACAAAACGGAAAGAACCAGGTGCATCGGGTAATTAAAGCGCATGGAAGGGTGATGAAATCCATCCGGTATATTGGAAAAACCTGCGTTGCAGAAAGCGGAAACAGAATGAAAAACCGCAAAGAACAGACGATCCGGCAGATCTGAAAAAAAATTCCCTGGCGCCAGGTAAAAAATCAATACCGCACCGATCGCCTCAAAAGTGAAGGTAATAATGATGATCCGCAGTAAGGTATTGATGACCGATCCCAGTTTTTCTTCTCCCAACAACTCCGTATACATTACCTGGTTTTTGTAGGAAAAGCCACCCGAGAAGAAATAGCCGAAAAAGCCCGTGAACGTCATCATGCCCAAGCCTCCCAACTGCACCAGTATGAGCAATATGGTCTGACCGAACAAGGTGATTTGCGCGGGAATATCGACAACCGACAAGCCGGTGATGCAAACTGCGCTGGTAGACATAAATAACGCGTCTACAAAACTAAGCGGAGCACCCAGCGTCACCTTCGGCAGCATCAGCAGGACGGTTCCGATCAAAATCATCAGCAGAAAGCTGATTACAAAAAGGAGAGTGGGATTAAAGTTGTATTTATCGATAAACAGCGCGTTCTTTGACAACTCTACGATAAAAACCCCGAACACGCCGGCATAAAGCCAGCCCGGATCGAAAACCGAGCCAATGACGTGCAGCTGACGGTCAGCAGCAACAGCGAAGAAGTACAGGCATAGGAAAAGTTCTCCGTAATTGATTTTTTTCCAGCTCTTCCAGATGATCAAGCCTACGCCGAACTTGACCCACACGACCAGTAGATAGCTGTAAAACAGAATGAGTATCCCCTGATCAAAAATGGCAGCGCGATAGGTGTGTTCCCGAAAACCCGTATGAAACAGGATGGTTACGGACGCCAGCAAACTGGTGTAGAGCAGAAAGCTATCCAACCGTTTTCGATAGCGCTCCAGTCGTTTTAGCATAAGGTCATCTTGTTTAGCGAACAAACATAACCCTTATCCCGCTAAATTAAAACAAAAGTATGACCAACACCCGGCCACCTTGCCTTTAGCTTGCTCCTAGCTCTGGCCGGCACTCGGTGTATGTTCGGTCTGTTCGGCATGTTGAGCCCAGTGCGAAAGCAAGGTAAACGCAGGGTGGCCAGGTGTTTGTCACCAGTTTGTGGGTAATTGGGGTTACTTTTTAAGGATTGCCGGAAGGCGGTTGTCCGTCATGGTCGTATTCCGACCCCGCTGATCAAGCTGCAGTTTACGCATGGTGTTG
>JBMDWN010000259.1:0-6974 GCA_048595275.1 Olivibacter sp.
AGGCTCTATTTACTCTCAGATAACATCAAGTCCATTTCCTATACTTATTCAAAAGAATTTGTACAATGCGAAGATTTATCGTAATATTGCGATGTAATTATTAGAAACGATGGGTGCAACGAAGACCACATTATTTACCAAAGAGCAGAACGATATAGCAGCGATGGCAAAGGCCATTGCGCATCCTGCACGTATTGCCATATTGCAATACTTGGTTAAAAAGAATGTGTGTATTACCAGCACGTTTGTCGACGAACTAGGTTTGGCTCAGGCTACCGTGTCGCAGCATTTGAAGGAACTGAAACTGGCCGGTATCATTCAGGGAAGTATTGAAGGGGCCAGTGTATGTTACTGCATTAATCCCAAAATATGGAAACAGTATAAGTCGATGTTCAATAGCTTCTTTAAGGAGGTGAACCCTTCTGAGCAGGATTGCTGCTGAAAATTTTTTGAGCTTAATTATCGCAATATTGCAATAACACAATAATTCGAAAGCAATGACTACAGATAACGAATTTAAAGAACTGGTAAAACTGAAATACAGTCAGATCGCCTTACAAGATAAGGAAACCAATGCTGCGTCCTGTTGTGGGGCCGGAGGCTGTTCTACCGAGGTGTATAACATCATGAATGATGATTATACGCAGGTGGAGGGGTACAATGCAGATGCAGACCTGGGTTTAGGCTGTGGGTTGCCTACGCAATTTGCAGCAATCAAAAAGGGCGATGTTGTGATCGACCTCGGCAGCGGTGCAGGCAACGATGCTTTCATTGCCCGTTCGGAAACCGGAGAAAGAGGGAAGGTAATCGGTATTGACTTTACCCCGGCCATGATCGAGAAAGCCCGTATGAATGCAGAGAAGCTGGCTTATCACAATGTAGAGTTCCGACAGGGCGATGTTGAACACATGCCCGTTAGTGCGAATGTGGCCGATGTGATCGTTAGCAACTGTGTGTTGAACCTGGTGCCTAATAAGGATGGAGTCTTTAAAGAAATATTTCGAGTGTTAAAGCCGAGTGGCCATTTCAGTATTTCGGATGTCGTATTGGTAGGAGAATTACCGGAGGGCCTGCGTTCAGCCGCTGAAATGTATGCGGGTTGTGTAGCAGGTGCAATTCAGAAAGACGAATACCTGCGCCTGATCGAAGCGAATGGCTTCAAAGACTTAATCGTACAGAATGAAAAAGCCATCATCATACCGGATGATATTTTGAGAGACTATCTAGATGAAAAAAGTATCGCTGACTTCAAAGCTGGAAGTACGGGTATATTTAGCGTGACAGTTTATGCTGAAAAGCCTGCGGAGACCAGTTGTGCTCCAGGATGTTGCGATTAGCCATAACAAATATGACTGTAAATAATTGCGCTCCGACGCATGACAGAAAGCGATTAGGCTTATTAGACAGGTATCTGACTTTATGGATATTCCTGGCAATGGCTATTGGCATAGGCATCGGTTATGTTATTCCATCATCAGCGAACTTTATCAATAGTTTTTCCAATGGCACTACCAACGTGCCACTAGCTGTCGGATTGATCCTGATGATGTACCCGCCGCTGGTGAAAGTGAAGTACGAAAAAATGGGCAAGGTATTCCGTAATACCAAAGTGCTGGGCACCTCGTTGTTCCTGAACTGGATTGTTGGACCGGTGTTGATGTTTGTGCTGGCTATTATTTTTCTGAAAGGCTACCCCGAGTACATGGCGGGCCTGATCCTGATCGGGCTTGCCCGCTGTATTGCAATGGTAGTGGTATGGAACGAACTGGCCGAAGGGAACCGGGAATATGCGGCTGGACTGATTGCCTTGAACAGCATCTTTCAGGTGCTGCTCTACAGCGTATACGCTTATGTGTTTATAACGGTACTTCCCACGCTATTTGGCATTGAGGGGCTGGACGTGAACATCACCATTTGGGAAATTGCAAAAAGCGTCGGCATCTACCTGGGAATACCATTTGCTTCCGGGCTAATCAGCAGGTATACATTGATCCGTATCATGGGTGAAAAATGGTTTCAGGAAAGGTACATACCTTTTATCTCACCGATTACCCTCATCGCATTGCTGTTTACCATCGTAGTGATGTTCAGCCTGAAGGGTGAGTTGATCGTTCAAATACCAACGGATGTGCTGCGCATCGCTGTACCGCTGTTGATCTACTTTGTACTGATGTTTGTGTTCAGTTTTTTTGCTGGCAAACGTATGGGTGCAGACTATTCTAAAAGCGCATCTATTGCCTTTACTGCTGCCGGTAACAACTTTGAACTGGCGATTGCGGTAGCCATCGGTGTGTTCGGCATCAATAGCGGACAAGCTTTTGTCGGGGTGATCGGACCGCTGGTGGAAGTGCCGGCATTGATTGCACTGGTCAATCTTGCCTTCTGGATTCGTAGAAAATACTATTCAGATGCCCTATAAGAAGAAACAAATTAATTAAAGAACAGATGAAAATTGCATTATTCTCAGACATTCATGCCAACCTTCCCGCGCTGGAAGCCTTTTTTGAAGACGTGGATGCGCGTAAGCCGGATATGATCTATTGCCTGGGTGATCTGGTAGGGTATAATAGCTGGCCCAATGAGGTGATTGATGAAATCCGCAGGCGTAATATTCCCACCATAGCAGGGAACTATGATTTTGGTATCGGCCGTATGAGTGATGAATGCGGCTGCGCCTACAAGACCGATACTGAAAAGGCTATGGGCAAGATTTCCATCTCCTATACCAATAACCTGATGATGCCTGAGCAGAGAACCTATCTCCGTACCCTGCCAGCGCACCTTAAGGTTGAGTTTCAGTTAAACGAAGATAAACTAAACCTGCTACTGGTGCACGGGAGCCCTCGCAAAATCAACGAATACCTGTTTGAAGACCGGGAAGAGAAAAGTATGATCCGAATAATGCAGCAGGCAGACACTGACATCATGTGCTTCGGACATACACACAAACCTTATCACCGTGTACTTAATTCCGGAGTGGATGGTGCTGATCACTTTCTCCATGCCGTTAATATTGGCTCTGTCGGGAAACCGAAAGATGGAAATCCGCAAGGTGGATATGTGATACTCACCATCCATGAAAATAGCAGCATCACGGATCAAAGCAGTGTCCAGGTAGAATTTATCCGCTTCGATTACGATATTGAAAAGGCTGCTGAGGGCATTGAAAACAGTCCGTTGCCAAACGAATATGCAGATATGCTAAGAAGAGGATATTGATAACGAGTGGATCTCGTTCTATGTCGCAAATCAATAGTTTGTATCTTCCATGATATAACCCTCCATGACAGACAGGCATTGCCAGGCAACGGTCTGCAATCTTACCTAAGTAACGAAGTGTAGTTTTTCATCTGCCTTGTCATAGTTTTAGCAAGGCTCCGGCCAATAAGCCGGATACCCATTTTTTTGAAGGCGTGCTTTAAGTGCGGGCGGAAAGTCTGAGGGGATCTGTCTGCCTGCCGACGTAACTTAGTGCCATAACAATTAGATGGGGGATGAATTGAGGTGCTTTAGTCCAAGTCCATTGTTGCCTCTGCCCGGGAAACGAACTTATTCGTTTCGACGCTCGGTGAAAACGAAGTATCGCTGACGGTCAGTTTCGGTTTATATATCGATTGCCGTAAAGCTAGCGATTGCTTAAAAATGTTGAAAGTCTTCGATACTGAGCGGGACTTAAAGGGGTATGCCTGTTATTGAGTAGGCTTGGAATGTAGGTTTTGCTCATAAGGCTCATATTCATTAGAGTGGTCTGGTGCGAAGCGTATCATTATTAAACGCAAAATGACCTGACTTATCCGCCAGGTCATATTACGCTGTAAGCTCAGGTCTTACTTACCTTGGTTCTTTTTGGTCGTGACCTCGTTACGAATATCCTGAGCCAAGGCCTTGACTTTCTGCAACGCTCCACGCAACCGGGTTCCCGCAGCGTTGTTATTTTTGTCGAAAAACGCACCGGCGTCTTTTTCGGCAGATTCAATCAATTCTTTCAGTTCTAAAAAAGTTTTCATTTTCCCAATCGTTAACGGGGGAGTTTTTCCCACCAGTAAGTTCAAAATTAATTCATTTGCGTCCGGTAATGTACCAAGAAATTCGCTAGCGGCCAATGGAAAGCTCGCTTTGCGCTTTTTTGGCTTTGCTCTGATCCGCCGACATGCCCCTGGATAACTCGTTGTGGTGCTCTTTTTCAAATTGCTCCCGTTTTTGCGGTCTGCCCTTTTCATCGTAAAAGTTGAGGTTGTTGTATCGAACGGCAGCCTCCAGATAGAGTTTCACAGGCTGCCCCTCCTTCCCGGAGGTTATCAGCGGGCGATCACCATTACGGACGCTGTTTTCCAACTTTTCCAGCTTTTTCGGATCGCTCAATTCTTTGATCTCGTAACGGGCCAGCGACTCTTTCAGGTTGAAGCCATAGGCCGGGTCGTGGAACTGGCGGGTTTGCAGGTTGCCGCGATGATCGCGTGCTTTGTCGGTGTCCACCGCTATCCAGGCTTTATAGGGCTCTCCTGCCAGATTCAGCAAATCATCGCGATATACCGAACGACCTTGCAGTAGATTGGCCGCTTGGCCAGCGGTAAAACCTTTTCCTCGCTCGAGGTAAAAGTTCTGCGCGATCGGGGGGCTGTGGAAGGTCCGCTGAAAATCTTTGGCTACGTAGGTGACCTTTCCGTTTTCCATATTGGCCAGTCCGACCTTGTTGGCCGCGTCTCTACCCACAGCCAATTCGCTGGTCCCTTTTTGTTCCTTAAAATACTTGAGCGCTTCCTCCACATTCTCCATGCTCTTCACCACGTTCTTGTTCTGATCGGTCTTGGTAATGATCATGTACTTTTGATCTTCGGCCAGCGGCTTTCCTTTAGAAAGAGAGGCCTCGAAGCGGTTGAAGTAGTAATAGTCTGACTGGCCGGACTGCTTGAAGTGCAGCGTGTAGTCCACCTGGCCTTTGTCTACGGCCTGCCGGTTGTGCAGCCTGAAATCGGGCAGGTTAGCGGTCATCTTTTCTTCCATTTGCTGGATAAGTTTCGCTTCAAATCCGAGGTTTTTCATTTCCCCTTTGAGGTTTTCCAAATTGTTCAAATTCATATCGGGTGGTGTTTAGTGAAAGGATCGGTTAACGGCGTTCGGTATTTCTGAGCAGCACAGACTGCCCGGCTTTGAGCCGGATCTTTATTTTACGAAGGCGTTTACCCAGGGCGGATTTTGCCGCATTGATGCCTGCACCAGCCACTTGTGTGGCCAGCGAGTTGTCAAGGCCGTACAGGCCTACGCTTTGCACGGCATTACCTGCACCTAGTTCGACGGATTCGGTCAGGATGGCCTGCGGGGCGTAAAGTCCTTCCATTCCGTCCAGGCCGTAAAGCGTAAGGTTTACCGGCACGATGGCTTTGCCCAGCCGAATGTTTTCAATATCCAGCAAGAGGCGTTGATTGGTGATCCGGCAGGTACCGAACACTTTATGTCCGGGGGGTATCCTGTAGCCTGCTACCCGGATGGTATCTTCCAGGATCAGCCGCACGGTAGCCCCCTGCACAACCTTCTGCGCGTCAGCAATCTTCGCCCGGGTGGTCATAAACTGGGTATCGGCCGGCGTATCGTATGGCTTTTCAAATGGCTCGGGGCTGGCGATCCGTTCGGGATGCTGAATGTCCAGGATCTGCCCAAGCATGCGATTGAGTTCCTCGGTTTCAGGATCCCGTGTCGTATCGGGCGCCTTCATGCGGGACATCATGGATTCGAGCCGTTCGATGTCCTCGCGCATCGAAGCTTCCAGGGGCGATAGCTGCGGCTGTGCCGGGGCCCGGGGATGGTCCGCGGGGGTTTCAGACAGCTCGGTTTGCAGACGCATCAGCTTTCGATCGATTTCTGCGGCCTGCGTGTCCACGGCCGGGCGGGGGCTATCGAAGGATTCCGCCAGGCTTTCCATCCGGAGGCGCTCCAGGCGGTCCGGTTTTTGACTGGTGGCCTGGCTGTAATAGCCGAATTTATCTTCGGGATTTTCCTTTCTGCTGAAGTCTGCCTCGGGCAGCTCGGCGTTGAGGCTTCCTGAGGGGTTACTGCCGGATAGGGTCTCCCCGCTCTGCCCGCCGCCGAGGACATAGAAGCCGAGGGCCAGCAGGGGAACTAGGAGAAAGGGCAAAAGTAGGAGGATGGTTCTCTGTTGCAATTTTGTTCCGTTATTCATAACTGTATTTGGTGTTGTGATTAAATCATATTTCCCAGGATGAGCCAAAGGCAATAAGCAGCCGTGGCCGCTGCCAAAAAGGTTAGCAGCGCTAGCGTAGGTCTATGCCCCATACGGGCAGCCCGGCCATTTAGCGTGCCTGCCATTCGGCGCAGAGCGCGATCTGCCCGGGAAGAGAGTTCCGTACGCAGCCGCGTACGGGTACGTCGTTTATGGATGTGTTTCATTGTTGGTTTAGTTTTGAATGATTTCCCATTGCTGCACCAGTAGCCCGTGCGGGTTGTTGTCGCTGCGCGTTACCAGGCGCAGCTGTCCTTGCGTGACTAATTGTCGATTCATGGTAGACGTGGCTCGTGTCAGGGTCTGGGTGGCATAACAGCGAAACTGGTAAGGCTCCGCATCCATATCCACCGCTATGCTATCCACCTCGATCCGCTGAGAAATATTGGCCGAAATCACATTAGCGTAGTAGCCTTTCTCTCGAAGGTTATCGTACTGCCGTTTAGCGCTTTCGTCGGCCAGGTTCAAGGCGCTGGCTACGTTCTTTTGGATGACCAGGTCGTCTGGATCCAGCGTGAAGAAGAGGCGGTGAAAGGTCCGGATATGATCCCGGGCTTCCACCAGGAAATTTTCGCTGCTACCTTCTCCGATGGCCTCCATGGCTTTGCCGTTGGACAGGATGTAGATGCGCTGCCGCTCGCGGCTTATGGTCTGCTGGGCGGTCCATATGGAAAAAGCGGTGAGCGCCACGCAAAGCGCGACGATTATCAGTGAAAAGGCGCGGATGTGGCGAAAG
>JBMDWN010000260.1:0-2546 GCA_048595275.1 Olivibacter sp.
TTCTGCGGTTCTCGAAATTATAGGATCCACAAAAATAATCCTCCAGTCCGGTCCCGACGATGGTAGCAAAGTCGCGGTCGCCATCCATGAAAAACTTGATCTCCCCTTCTCCCCACCAGCCAATATTGTTTACGCCGACGCCCATCATCGTACCAACAAAATGTCCCTTGCCTTTTACGCCGTCCAGGATGGTGTGCAATGAGGTGCTGTTCGGGTTCGAACGCCGGTACTGCGCATGAAGATAGGCCTCTTCCTCTCCGACCTCGGTTAGCGCATAATCCACCTGATAATACAGGTTCATTGGCTCAGAATTGATGTTCTCGACCGTAATACGGGCCTTTTTCCTGAAGGGCATTTTCCAGTAGCAATTGAAAGCACTACCCGGGTTAACGGTTATGGCCAGGGAGTTCAGCGGGGAAAATTCTCCCCAGGGCATTCCGAAAAAGGCTCCTACCGGCGCTTCAATAGAAGGTTCTTTTTCGTCGTCCCAGTAAAAGCGGATGATGGTGTAATTCCAGTTGCCCGTGGGCGTCATCCAGATATGCTGAATCGCTCCGGGTCCGTCGATATCGGCAATGGTAAAGGTTTCTCCTCCCTCAATCGTAATAAAGGGATTCACTTTCCACCCAACACCAAGGTCACGCGATGCATGGGCAGCGTTTGCAACGTTACGCTGTCCAGCCTGCTTTACCGGGTCGGCCATCCCCCCCTTACCCTTTTCACCGGTAAAATTTTCCGGACTGATGGAACGGGTCTGCGCATCGGAAAGTTTGGAGAGGTTTCCCATGTTCATGTCCAGGCCATTAAACGGGCGTTGCTGTTGCGCCCGAATCGTTGCACTCAGGCAGAAACACAAAGAGAGTAATAAGATGGTCTTGAATATTGCGGGTTTTCTATTCATAATAAGGATAAATTTGTTACAGGTTAGTTTATGCACAAGTATAAGCTTAATCGATTAAACAAACAAAATTATTTTTCATTTATGGTTCATAGACAACGGTTTTGCCCAACGAATACAAAGTAGATGATTTCATGGGGTCGCGGACGGAGACATTCGTTTGCAGCTTAACTGTTAGCTGATAACTCCGATCTGATTCCGGTAGCTCGTATATAAATTCCGTTGGCGCATTGGCTAATGTGCCGGTGAAGACAGAGATAACCCGTAAAGGCCCCACCACCTCCCTAACTTCTATAAACACCTGCACGGGAAGTTCAATGCCATCGGGCAATTCGGGAATAACCCAATTCAGCCGGACGCGTTCATTTTCAATAGCCGCCAGTTGCAGGTTTTCTACCTCCGGTAAGCTGATTCCTTCTTTCCTGTCAACGGTGTCCCGGTCGATGCATGCTCCCATTGAAAGGGAGCACAGCAGAAGCGTCCAAATAAAAAGATTTTTCATCGGTCAATCATTTAAGTTAATAGCCTGGGTTTTGCCGGTAAGATCCTTTTGACCAGTTCATCTGCTGCTGTGGAATCGGCAGATACTCATCCCTTCCTGCCGTAAATCGCGCGATGTTAAACCAGTCGAAACGAGCCCGTTCTTTTGCGAAGTAAGCGTTCATGGTCGGCTCCAGCTGTCCCCACCTAAGCAAATCGAAAAACCGGCGTCCTTCCATAGCCGTTTCCAATCTATTCTCCCACATCAGTGCCTGCCAGGCGAATTCCTTGGTCCAGTTGCAATTGACTCCCGGCTGATAGGTGGCTACCTTGTAGTCCATCCATAAATTCCCATCGTTTTTCCGGAGGCGCTGTACACTTCCTGAGGCGCGTTCACGAACTCTGTTAATCAGCGGAAGCGCATCGTTGATCCGGTCAAGCTGAATATAAACCTCTGCTTTCCACAGCAAGACCTCCGAGTAGCGCACAACGCGCTCGTTCATGGAATTCATAATAAAAAAGGGCCGGAAGATGCAATCGCAATCCGGATGCACATTTTCTTTCATAGACTTAAAAAAGCCATACTGAAAAGGAGCCCTGGAGCCGCCTTCTTCGAAAAGCAGACCATTGTCATACTTCCATGGATAGCCCGGAATGCCTGCCGTATGGCTTAGTCGCGGGTCGAACTGGTGTTCCTGAAAATAGCTGACATAACCATTGCCCGTCATCTCCGTATTGTTGTAATTATTGAAATCGGGTAGCCCGGTCGCGTCTGTTTTGAAAGCGTTGACCATGGTATGCGACACCTTGTTGAAATCGCAGCAAGTAAAATGGGGAGCCCACCAGGGTGCGTTCAATTCATTCCCCCGGTTGATCCTTCCATCTGTTGTGCCGTCGTTGATGGAATATTGTACCTCCCAAAGCGATTCCTTGGTGGCATTATCAAACTCTACCATGAAATTATCACCAAAATCAGCCTGAAGGTCAAAAAGTGCCCCGTCTGCTGCCGTGATGGCATCCAGGTGCTCAAGCGCCCGACCAAGCGTTTCCCGGTTAATGTTGATGACCTGGTGGCGATCATCCTGCTCATACGCACGGACAAGCAAGGCCTTCGCTGCGAGGGCATGCGCCGCGTATTTGGTCGGCCGTCCCCGTTCGCTTTGAGATT
>JBMDWN010000261.1:0-2339 GCA_048595275.1 Olivibacter sp.
CGGTTCCAGTCTGATGTCCCTCTTGGTATCTTCGTCCAGCTTTTCTGGTTGAAGGAACTCCCGTCATTAAATGTTTCTTCCCAAACCAGGGTTCCTTTGGTCGATGGTCGTTCTCTAAGCGTTGAACAAGCCCCAAGACTAATGGCGGCAAAAAATATCGGTAGAAGCTTACTCCTTTTCATGGCGCTAATCCAGATTGTTCAACAGCTCCCTCGCCCGATTCACAAAATCGGCAGCCGGTTTTTCTTTCAGTGCCTTCAACTCGAAGGCTTCGATTACGCTGTTAAGATCAGCCAGCTCCCGGTCTCTGCCCTGATCCTTCAGCCGTATCCTCGTGCGTTTGGCTTTTTCAAAATCCTGGATTCCTTCAATAAGCCGTTCGAACCGCACCGAGCTTCGTGCACCGGGGTATACAAACCAGGCATCGCCGGCCAGCCAGGTGCCTATCCGGGCATCCTGCATAGGGCGCGGACCCCAGCAATTGTAAGCCCAGCGCAGGTAACCGTCGAAGTCCATCTTCAGCGCATACCACGACAGCCAGGCCGCCTCCGCATAGGCTGAGGAGGTGAACGTATTCGGGAATTTCTCCGTGCAGCAAGTATAGAAAGTAGTGGTATACCCTTTGGCCCGACGCGTTTCAATCACCTCATGGTTTACATCATGCCTGGAAGCAAAGGAATAGTCAGCAAAAGCATCGTAAAGCTCTGGATGGTCACCTCCAGCAAGAGAGACTTTAAAGTCCGGGTCTGCTTCCTTGATGACCTCAATGGCTGCTTTCATATCGGACATATCCCGTTCGTCCATGCCTATTGTTGTTCTGTCAAACCAACCCTTTTCTTTTAAATGCCTGGCAAAATCAACCAACATCGATTTCCAATGCTCGCGGTAAGCGCGATCCTGTGGTTTAGCCTTTAAGAGCTCCCGTTTTCCCGTCGACTCATCTTCATAATAGAAGTCCAGATTCCAGGGAATCATGGAATAGCAATTGATGAATTTATCTATGCCGAATGACATCATAAATTCAACCCAGCGATCAAAAACACGGTAATCATAACTCCAGCGTCCGTCCTTCGCTTTTTTCCAGGTAATCATCGTCTCGTAGATATCGTATGTTTGCCCGCTCCAGGGGTCGTGGATGATGCTTGCTGTAATATTTTTCTGACCAGCATCTGCCAATAGCTGCATGTAAGGTTTCATTGCTTCAAAATGCGCTTCGCTCCAGGGTTCCAGGTTGTAAAACCGGGACACCGAAAAAGGATTCTGCCAGAGGTCCAGGTGGTAGGACCACTCGGAAGGAGGCGGAAGAACATGCTTCAGGACTTCGACGGAAAAAGGAAGCTCAGCTTTCACCTTCCCGGAGGATTCAACCCGGAGTGTCCCTTTATAGATCCCGGGACTGGCATCCGCCGGTACATGAACGCTCAGCCATAAGGGCCGCGAGGTCCGGGCATCTATGGACAACTTTCCAACTGTATCAATCATATCTGCCGTAAGCGAGGTATCCAGGCCGGCAGGAATGCCACAGCCGGACCGAAGGTCTCCGATGTGATCCGTCAATATATACCGCATAAAATTTGCCTGAACGGTCAACGGATCAATCTGTTTTCCGTTAGCATCCTTTAAGTCAGACACCATCAGCTGCAGATCCCGCGCTTCCTCCGTCGTCCAGATCAACGCCTGGGTATGTACCTTCTCGCCCCGCCAGGCTTTGGCCTGCCATTCGGGAAACAGGTCCTGTTCGGAGGGAGGACCCGAACGCAGAAATTTCACGTCGGCAGACACAAAGCTCGCATTAAAAGAAGGCGTTACTTGCGCCCATCGGGTCTGATCAACCGGATATGGATCGTCCAGCTCCGTAAAGTCAAAAGAGTCCTGTGCCGCAGCAGATTGTAAAACAAGCGATATAAGAACGCAAATGGAAAGGAGTTTCATCATAGTAATAAGCAGTTATCTGACCATGTAAAATACGTTAATCAATAGAATCTACCATCCCGGGTTTTGCTGAATTCCAGGATTCAGATTCAATTCATCTATCGGTATTGGCATCAGGTAATCTCTGCTCAGGTTAAACTGATAGCCGTTGTTCATGGTAGCCACATTTCTGAAAAATTCAATGTAACCATCCGAATTAATTGGAAGAGATTGCAATTCCGTAGCCGGGATGATTCCTTCCCACTGCGACCGGAAAGCACCCAGGGGCTTCCAGTTTCTGATCTTTTCATCCATTGCCGCCCAGCGGTGCAGGTCATCGTTCCGGTAACCTTCGATCGCCAGTTCAACGCGTCGTTCCCTTCTCACTTCGTTGAGCAGAGGTCTCAAAGAAGGAAAATCCCATTTTG
>JBMDWN010000262.1:0-11702 GCA_048595275.1 Olivibacter sp.
AACATGATCAACCGGCGTTTTGATTTCAAAAAGGGAAGTACGATTGTCTGGGGAGGTGATGTCATGGACGCTGATCTTGATCTGACCGCCATTTACCGGGTTCAGGCACAGCCGATCGATCTGGTGGAAAACCAGATAATCGGTAATGCCAACTATTACCGTCAGCGCCTGCCTTTCGAGGTTAACCTGATCGTTGGCGGAAAGATTATGAAGCCAGAGATTTCCTTCGATATTGAAATGGGATCCGGTGGGAATGCTGCCACCATTCCTCAGGATGTAACTCAACTGGTGGAGTCCCGACTGGCCGCTGTCAGGGAAGATCAGTCAGAAATCAATAAACAGACCTTTGCTTTATTGGTACTGGGGCGCTTCATTGCCTCTAATCCTTTCCAAAGTGCCGGTGGGTCCAGTACGGAAACAGCTATCCGTTCCACCGTCAGCGGTTTACTGAGTGATCAGCTGAATAAGCTGGCAGGCGACCTGATTGCGGGTGTGGAGCTGAATTTTGATTTGCAGTCTACCGCCGACGACTATAGCACAGGACAGGCGCAAAACCGTACGGACCTGAACGTTGGTCTTTCTAAGCGAATGTTCAATGACCGGTTGAAAGCCACGGTTGGATCCAGTTTTGAACTGGAAGGAGCCGCACAACCCGGGCAGCAAACCACAAACATTGCCGGCGATATCTCACTGGAATACCAATTGTCTCGCGACGGACGCTATGTTGCACGGGCTTACCGTGTAAATCAGTATCAGGTAACCCTGCAGGGACAGTTCATTGAAACCGGACTTGGTTTCATCATCAACATGAACTACGATGAGTTCAAGGAAATATTTATGAGTGCCAGACGGATCCAACGGATGAACCAGCAGAAGCAGGAGGCACTTCGTGAGGAAATGTACCGCCATAAAACAGATAGTCTTGAAAAGGATAGTATAAGCAGAACGTCTGAACCCGATTCGACCGTTAATGTCTCCGGACAAGACAGTTCTGCTAAAAAATCCCCGGAATCCCCAGATACGATAGTTACATTCAGCCAAGCAATAATACGAAATGACCAAGATGATACGGAAAGGAGCGAAAATGATCAGGATTAAGGTTTTACAGCAGGCTCTTGCTGCAGCATCACTACTCGCCCTGGTTTCTTCCTGCAGCAACACAAAATACCTGCAGGATGGACAGAATCTGTATATCAAAGGAAATGTAGCTATTGAAAATGACTCCTTGCCAAGCCGGATTTCGGAACCACTTGAGGAAAGTCTGGAAGGTATCTTAAGACCGAAGCCAAACGCCTCCATACTGGGCCTCCGGCCAAAGCTTTATATTTATAATGCCGCAGGCGAACCAAAAAAGAATAAAGGACTTCGCTACTGGTTAAGAAACAAGGTAGGCGAAGCGCCGGTATTGCTTGACGATGTCAACGTAGAATACAATCAGTTGCTACTGCGAAACCGCCTGGAGAACATTGGCTTTTTCAACGCCACGGTGTCCACCGATACCACGATCTCTAAGCGAAAGGCGACCCTGAACTACGAAGCGGTGACCAATCAGGTCTACCGTATACGGGACGTCAACTTCGACGGCAACCCGAGCACCGTTGTCGGAAAAGAGTTGCTTGCGGCTGAAGAGGGAACCTTATTGCGTCCGGGAAGGCCTTACAATCTGGACAACATCGTTTCGGAACGGGAGCGCATCGACAACCAGTTAAAAGAAAAAGGCTACTATTATTTCAGTCCTGAGCATTTGATCGTGCAGGTAGACAGCATGGTCGGAGACCACCAGGTTGACATGAATGTTAAACTAAAGCGGGAAGTTCCGGACATTGCCAAGAAGCCTTACCGCATCAACAACATTTTCATCTACCCTGAATATTCTATACAGCAGGGAGATTACGAACTCGGGACGCCGGCCGATGCGGAAGAGTACCGTGGTTTTTATTTCATCGACCCCAACCAGACCTTCCGAAAGTTTGCACTTGCGCGGACGATGTTCTTTCATAAAGGCGACCTTTATAACCGCGATAAGCAGAACCAAACCATCAGTCAGCTGGTGGGTATGGGAACTTTCCGGTTCGTAAAAAATAACTTCGTACCGGTCGACAGCGGACGGTCTGATCTGCTGGATGTCCACTACTATTTAACACCGCAACAGGAAAAATCTATCCGTACGGAAATTCTTGGCAAGACGGCTGCCGTTTACAATGGTTCTGAACTCAATGTCAGCTGGCGCCACCGGAATGCTTTCCGCGGTGCGGAATTACTCCGCATTACCGCATACGCCGGTTATGAAGTGCAAGCCGGTGGTGGGGTAAACATTAATTCAAACTTTTATCGCTATGGTGTTGAGGCAGCGCTGACCTGGCCACGCATCATTGCCCCGTTCCGCTGGGAGCCTACCCGGCGTTTCGTCCCACACACAACAACCCTCATCGGTTACGAATTCCTAAACAGGCAGCAAGCGTACCGGTTGAATTCCCTACGTTTCGCTTTTGGGTATCAATGGCAGGAAACGATCAAAAAAGAGCATCAGCTGAATATTCTGGATGTTGGTTATGTACAGCCGGTGAATGTAACGCCATTATATGACTCACTGGTTTCTGTATTTCCTAATCTCCAGAGAGCCATTGACCGTCAGTTTACCTTTGGCCCAACTTACAAGTTTACGTATACCAACACGATGGAGGCCGCGCGAACTCATACGTCCTTCTTCCGCGGCGATGTTGATGCGTCTGCAAACATAACCGGTTTGCTCATGGGTTCCGATTTGGCAGCCGGACGTGTAGACAGCATTTTCAACGCTCCTTTCTCCCAATATATCAAAGCAGACGTTGAATACCGGCATTACGTAAAATTAGGGGTCCACCGACAGCTGGCAGGTCGTGCGATGTTCGGCTATGGTTATTCCTATGGAAACTCACGCGAGATGCCTTTCGTTAAGCAATTCTTCGTGGGTGGTCCGAACAGCTTACGTTCCTTCCGTGCCCGCGCTGTAGGTCCGGGTTCTTTCCGTCCGGCAAGTGCCAATACGGCGAACTTCATTCCTGATCTGACCGGTGATATCCGTGCGGAGTTTAATATTGAATACCGTGACCGCATCGCTTCTATCCTGCATTGGGCGGCATTTATTGATGCGGGAAATGTCTGGCTGCAAAATGCTGACGAAGAAAACCGTCCGGGGGGAGCCTTTACAAAAGATTTCATGTCAGAGCTCGCGGTTGGCGGCGGACTGGGTCTTCGCTTTGACCTGACCTTCCTGATACTGCGTACAGACCTGGCCATACCGTTTCGTCTTCCTTATAACGAACCGAACGATCGTTGGGTGTTCGATCGCATCAATTTCCGGGATCCGGACTGGCGACGCAACAACATCGTGTTTAATCTGGCTATCGGCTATCCGTTCTAAAGAAATTTGGACGGTATAGCCCCTTTTTATTATCTTGTAAAACACGCTGCCAGACAGCATAAAAAGACCGATCGTTATGAAAATTACCATTGTAGGCGCCGGAGCAGTCGGTGCCACTTCTGCTGACAATATTGTACGCCGGGAGTTGGCGGAAGAAATCGTATTACTGGATATTAAAGAAGGATTTGCAGAAGGAAAGGCTCAGGACATTTCGCAGACGGCTGCTTTATTAGGTTTTGACAGTAAAATCACCGGGGTTACCGGCGATTACAGTAAAACAGCGGGGTCACAGGTTGCTGTCATCACTTCAGGCATTCCTCGTAAACCGGGTATGACCCGTGAAGAACTGATCGGTACCAACGCCAATATCGTGAAAGATGTTGCCGAAAATCTGTTGAAGCATTCACCGGAAGTTATCTTAGTTGTCGTTTCCAACCCCATGGATACCATGACTTACCTTACGTTGAAAGCGACAGGCTTACCAAGAAATCGCGTAATCGGTATGGGAGGGACATTAGATTCTGCCCGCTTCAAATACCAGCTGAGCCGGAAACTCAACTGCTCAGCGGCTGATCTTAACGCTTTAGTGATTGGCGGTCATGGTGATACGACGATGATCCCGCTTATCGGCCACGCTACCTGGAACAGTCTGCCCGTCCACCGGCTCCTTTCCAAAGAAGAGCAGGAACAGGTGGTTCAGGATACGATGGTTGGCGGGGCCACACTGACCAAGCTGATCGGAACGTCTGCCTGGTACGCTCCCGGCGCAGCGGTAGCAGCTGTAGTGGAAAGCATTGTCCGGGACCAGCGTAAGCTCTTCACAGCCTCGGTTTACCTGGAAGGAGAATATGCGCAAGAGGACATCAACCTGGGTGTCCCGGTAATTTTGGGGAAAAATGGGGTTGAACGAATTTTGCCTATGGACCTGAGCGAGGAAGAACTGCACCTTTTTCAGCAAAGTGCTGATGCTGTCCGGAAGATGAACGAGGTACTGGATGTTTAATGTTCCGCTGGAGGTACTTAACCTGGATGAGGACGGATACCACATTCTGGTAGAGATGCAAGTTTTCGGAAAGTCATTCAAAGCCGTAGTGGATACTGGTGCTTCTAAAACAGTCTTTGATAAATCTACCGTAGAGGCGCACCTCGTTGATGAGCAGCTGAATATCACAGATCGGGTTTCCACAGGACTGGGAACCACTTCGATGGAGAGCTTTACGTTTACGGTCCCCGATCTGCAGATCGGGGACCTGCACTTGAGGCAGCACGAGGTGGCGGTACTCGATTTATCGAGTATCAACTTTGCGTATCAGAACATGGCTTTAGAACCCGTAATCGGAGTTATTGGTGGGGATATTCTGGTAAAACATGCTGCCATTGTTGATTACGGGCGGCAGGAACTGAAGTTCCGACAAAAGAAAAGGCTCGCTTCACAGCGGGCCTAGTCATAACCAAACAATTAACACATGAATCAATATTACCGTCACAAAAGTAAGGAGCTATTGTTAAGTCAGTTTTACCAAATCATCACCATCGTTTAATCTTTTATAAGCATAAAATTCATAACATCTTAATAATCAACTAATCTTAAGGCTTTACTTTTCCACAATAGTATTTGTATGGAAAAGATCAGGATTGCCTTTTTTGCTGAAAATCTTTTTGAAGAAACAGATGGAGCCTCCCGCACCATGTTTCAGCTGATCAACCGGATCCCGAAAGATCAGTTTGAATTCTGTTTTGTTTATGGAGACGGGCCTGCCGAAATTCCAGGTCACACCAGCATCCGGGTTCCCACCTTTACCATTCCCGCAAACAAGAGCTACTCTTTGTCTATCCCCTCCCTCATCCGGAATAAGCTTATTCAAAAGCTGGACGCCTTTGACGTAGATGTTGTACATATCGCAACTCCTTCCCTGCTCGGGCATTTCGCACTGGACTATGCGGAGTCGCGCGCGCTAAGAAGCATCAGCATTTACCATACGCATTTTATTTCCTACATCGGTTATTATTTCAAGAGTTTACTCTTTCTGATCAAACCGATAGAGCAGCTTATTGCCGCGAAACAGCGGGATTTCTACAACCGTTGCCATACGATTTACGTACCGACCACAGGCATGAGCCGATCGCTCCGGGATCAGGGGGTTCATGCCGAACAACTGCAAATATGGCCGAGGGGAATAGACCGTGGTCTTTTTCATCCTGAAAAACGAGATCCCCGCTGGCTGCAGGAAGCCACGGGTAACGACTGGCCCACCATCCTCTTTGCGAGTCGCCTCGTCTGGGAAAAAAATCTGGACTGTCTTTTCCAGATTTACCGGCATCTGAGAACCCGCAACATCCCGGTCAATTTCGTTGTCGCAGGTGACGGTCAGGCAAAGAACGCCTGCAAAAAAGCCATGCCCGATGCGCTCTTTATGGGTCATCTGGGACATGAGAGCCTTTCAACACTCTACGCCTCCTCCGATATATTCCTGTTTCCATCCATCAGTGAAACCTATGGGAACGTCGTTGCTGAGGCCATGGCCTCCGGCCTACCCTGCGTAGTTTCAGATCAGGGTGGACCTTCCGAACTCGTTGAAAACGGTGAAACTGGTTTCGTCTGCCGGGGCAACGATCCAGGGGATTTTTTGCGCGCCATTCTGTCTCTTCTTGAAAGTCCGTCCTTGCTTAAAAAATTCCGCCAGGCTGGATTGGAGCGCAGTAAAAGTCGCGACTGGCAACAATTAGCCGATAACTACTTTGAGGATTTGCGTTTTATGCACGCCTTGAAAGCCAGTTATAAGATGATCTCCTGACATGTGGATCAGGGTCATCAAAATTCTATTTCTGTTCTCGGTAGCGTTATCTGTTGGGTTTTTCCTATATCAGACAGACTTCAGGGAATCTTATGCACTGATCCGGCGGGTCGGTTGGAATGCCCTGCTGCTCGTCGTCATTAGCGGCAGCTCATACTGGATTGCCACCTGGGCCTGGATGCTCTGCATGGAGACTAAACCCACTTCCTTACAGCTTTACCGGCTTTTCATGATTCGCCTGGTCGCTGAAAATCTCGCGGTTTTTAACCCGACCAGCGTGATCGGTGGCGATGCTTATAAGGTTATTGCCCTCAGAAAAGAAGGACTTTCGGATGCTGTTGCTACGGCCTCCGTTATGCTCTCGCGTGCGATAATGGTTGCTTCTCAGGTCTTCATTCTGATGATTTCAGGTCTGCTCTTCTTCCGGAATTTTCTTCCCGCTTTGCTGATGTTCTCTACTGTCTTGGGAGTACTTCTTCTTTTCATCTTTTACTTTATAAAAAACAAGAAGATCAGAAATCTCAATAAGCTGCCTACATGGCTCATACCTGCATTCCAGTCGGTTCGAGACGGTCTGGTTCTGTTAAGAATGCAGCTGAAAGCTCAACGATCAGCTATTTTAACAGCTTTTTTGCTAACGCTTTTGAATTGGTTGGTCGGATCTTTGGAATTTTACCTTTTGCTGAGACTTTTCGGATATCCAGTTAACCCCTGGCATGCGGTGCATGTAGACAGCGGTGTACAGCTGTTTAAATCCCTCGGTGCCTTCATCCCCGGCCAGGTAGGCGTGGAGGAGTTCGGTAATCGTTTTATGCTGCAGCAAATTGGCATAGCCGGAGGGAGCATATGGCTTGTCGTATCCGTATTCAGGCGAGCGCGACAATTGTTTTGGTTACTTATTGCGACGGGAGCTTATTTTTTTATTCATGAGCGTACTCTTTATCAGTCACAAATACCCGCCGGCTACCGGCGGAATGGAGAAGCAAAGTTTTGAACTTATCCGGCATTCACGTGCCTTCGGAAAAGTTCACTCGCTTGTTTATAGCGGAGGAAGTCGTTTTGGCTTCTTTTTCCGATTACACTGCAACATCCGGGCTTTACTGACGCTGCACCCCGATATTGAAGTTCTGCATTTCAATGACGCCCTCATCGCCTGCTTTTACGCCCGCTTAGGCATGCTGCAGGGACGCCGTCATTACGTTACCCTTCATGGTCTGGACGTGGTTTTTCCTAGCGTTCTTTATCGAAGGCTTCTTTTGCGTCTGCTGAACCGTTTCGACGGTTTGATCTGCGTAAGTCGTGCTACGGCACAGCAGGCCATTCAGGCCGGTTTGGACGAAAAGCTTATTCATATTGTCGTCAACGGTGTTTCCGCAGACGAGCTTGTCTCTCCGCTTGGTCCGAGCTCCGAAAAGACTTCCGAAGAACTAAAGAAAATGTGCAGCATAACTTTAGATGGCAGAAAAATACTGTTCGCTCTTGGTCGCCCGGTTAAGCGAAAAGGCTTCTCCTGGTTTATTAGGGAGGTCCTCCCCCACCTTGACAACACTACTCTACTCATCCTGGCTGGCCCATTCCACGCAGAGGAAAAGTTTGCGGCCCGCTTGATCCGCTTTCTGCCGGCATCAGTCTCACATCGTCTCAGCTTGTTGTTAGCTTTACCAACCGATCAGGAAGCGCTGCGTTCGCTATTATCGGATAAAGCAATAAGAAATAAAGCGATCCACCTTGGCCGCGTTTCCGAGGCTGTACTGAATGAACTGATGCTAAGGTGCTCAGCCTTTGTGATGCCGAACATTGAAGTGGAGGGAGACATGGAGGGTTTTGGCCTAGTCTGCCTGGAAGCATCCATTCAGGGAGCCGTTGTCCTTGCTTCTGACACCGGTGGGATTCCGGATGCCGTACATCCGGGAAAGAACGGCATTCTGATTCCGGCGGGAGATGCGAAGGCTTGGGTGCGGGAAATTGAGTCGCTTTATGCCGCAGAAGACCAGTCCGGCAGGGAGGCCATTCAACGATATACCCGAGAGGTGTTCAGCTGGGAGTGCATGGCGAGAGGTTATCATGAGATCTTCTTTCCGGAAATTGACCAGGGTAAATCGCGGAGCAATTCCCAGGTAAATTCTACGCTGACCGGCCAGTGGTCAGAAAGCGGGAGAGCATCTTCGGAAGTAAAGAATTCCTTGTCGATGCGGTAATTATCAGGGATCAGCTTTAGTTGTTTACTGCTTCGGTAAAGGATCTTATCTATGGATTCGGCAGTATCATCCGTTTCCATGATGTTTTTCTTCGTGATGGCTTCAAAAGCAGGCCATTTGTTGTCCCCTTTGAGCTGCATCCATACGTCCGTCAACCCATGTTGCTCCAGTAATTGCCGGAGGCGATCGTGTTCATAGGCAAAACGTGCGTTCAGGTCCCCCATAACGATGACGGCCTGCCCTTCGGAGTGTTTATCGATATATTCCGAAAGCTGCAGGATATTCTTCTGACGGGCGGCTATTGCACCGGGATCATCCGCTGCGTTGGCGTGCACGTTATAAAAATCGATGAATATGCCTTTAGTGACCTCGATTTTAGAATAGGTAAAGCCTTTAGGAGTCAGGCAATCCGCGCCGCTGCAAGCCGTCCAGGGAATACGATGCAGTTCATGTATGGGAAATCGGGATAGTGTATTCAGACCGTCTCCGAAAGGCACTCCACCTTTCGGCTGGGTTCGAAAGGGATGTTCGTTGCCTTCCGAATAAAGTTGGCGGTTGTAATTAAAATCCTCCTGTACATGGGCAATATCGAAGGCATTAAGCTTTTTACCGATCAGGGCAATGCTGGAAGGACGAGGCGTTATTGCACTGGAAATAACCTGAGGGAGTCCGGCGATGTTGTAAGACACTGCAGAGAAACGCCCCTTATGGATTATTGTTGAGCTGGTCGGGAGCAAGCGTTCGTCCCATTTTAGCTTATGATAGGCCGGCACCCGCCAGATGGATCGATAAGCAAAAAATAGGATGAGTAAGACAAAAGCAGTAACAAGAAGTACCATTCCTCTACCTGTTGGGTTTTCATTATAAGTGTAGCACATAAAAGTACTAAATAGCGGCTTAAAGCTATCGGGCCTGCTTGAAGTAGAGTTATCCGGAAGATCAAGGAATTGTTAAAAAAGAGAAGGCCACCCGCAGAGGTAGCCTTCTCTAATACTATATAAAGGTTAATACTATTGTCCAACAACCGCATCAGCCCAAAGTGACCATTCAGGACGTTCGGCACCGTTACCAGCGCCATTGGCCTCAGCATCTTCTCTGAACATTGCCGCCAGCCCCTTATTAGGTACATTGTCGAAACGAACACCGTCGATTGGATTAGCTGTGAAGTGAGCTGTAGACCCTACACCATCAACGTTAACCCCAGGACCGGCAATAAAATCCTTCAGATAAAGGTTAGTGATCGATCCCAAAGTTCCACGACGAAGGATAATTCCCGCTTCAGATGTAACTTCCGCTGAATTTCTGCCTATAAGAGTAACGTTACTTAAAGTAGGTGCAGAGATAGGCGCCAGGGTTTCATTGTTTGAATCACTATCGGCTTCAATACCACGGCTATCTCCTGAGAATGCAGTAGCTACAGACTGATCTGAATAAAGATTGCTTACTGTACCATTCCATCCTTCAGCCCAGTCGAAAGAATCGTCCTGAGAACCTATAACGGTTAAGTTCTGTCCATTAACCGATCCTCCGAACCATTCAATACCATCATCTGAGCACTGATAAACGTGAATATTTTCGAACCTTGTTCCTGAACCAACTGCGTAGAGCGTTATACCGTTAAATTCATTTTCTGAAGTGATCAATGCTCCCGCGTACTCGACAACCAAATGCGACATTGAACCGGAATTATCTTCCGGGTTAGTGCCACCATATACTAAACCAGCGACTTCTGCTTGAGCGTCTGCACCTTTATTCGTAAGCGCATTGCCACAAATAACCAAACCACCCCATGCTCCAGCTTGTTGTTCATCAGACGTAAACACTATAGGCTGTTGAGCAGTTCCTACGGCCTCGATTCTTGCCCCTCTCTCAACAGCTAAGAACGTAATTTCTGCTAGAGAACCGGCTTCCGCTATGATTCGAGTACCGGGCTCAATGGTTAACGTTGCACCTGGTTTTACGTAAACACCACCCCGGAGAGTATAAACCGTGTCACTGGATAGAGTTCTATTACTAGTCACGTCACCTGTCAAAATACCATCACCGACCGGGTTTATTGGATTTGGTGAATCATCATCGCTACAACTTGCCAATACTACACCAGCAATCGCCATCGTAAAAAATAACTTTTTCATAACTTCAATTTTTCCTTTTGTTGTTTAATATTTATAATATGTTGTACTTTAAACCTAAGCTAAAATCTATACCTCTGGTATAAGAGAATACCTCGATTGGTGTATCAGTATTCTCCTGTTCCATTCTCATGCGACTGTTCGTTATGTTATTAACTTTTGCCCCAACTTGCCATTTCCCTCCAAGAGGTACTGCTCCGACAAAACCAATAACTGGGTAGCCTTTCTCAATGATATTTCCTCGTCCAAAAGAACCGAGAGAGAAAATACGATCGTAGAAATAGTTACCGATCACGGAAAAGCTTGGGCTGTTGCGATGATTATTCAGCTTGTAGGTCAGATCCGCGTTCACGAGTAAAGGCGAAGCTCCCTGCAGACCGTCCACATCAGTATTAAAATTAACCGCCAGAGAATTATTGGTATCTTCAGATACTTTTTCCGGGTCTAGCTCCTGTCGGGTATACATATAGGTTAGGTTAAGGCCTGCCGACAAACCTTGTGTTAATTCCTTCCTGATATCCAATTCCGCTCCAAGTACGTACGCATAATTACCCGCGTTTACAAAAGAGAATAAAGTATTGCTGGCGCTACGCAACAACGTCTGACTAATCGGATTAGAGATGTACTTACCAAAAAGACCGAATGAGAATAACTCGTTTCTTGTCGGAAATGCTTCCCATTTTAGATCAAGATTGTAATTATCAGACGGCGACACCGAAGGATTACCTACACTTTGAAAAGTAACGTCTTCGTAAAGGAATGGCGCTTGCTCCAGGAATTGCGGTAGCGTATACGACCGGCTCGCAGCTAAGCGAAGGTTTTGGTCAGCCTTGAGCTTATATCTTACTGTCAATTCAGGCAATACGAAAAGTTGATCGATATCTGCTTCAGGAACGCTTATGTTTGCCAGCGGGAAGGTAGTGTTCCATTCCAGATCCTGTGTAATTTTGTCTATGCGAGCGCCTAGTGTATAGGTTAATCGATCATTGTAATCGTGTTCCAAAATAAGATAACCTCCGTGAATTGCCTGGTTCACTGTATAGGTTTGAGGTGTTAGATTCGTGCCTCGTAAAGTCTGTAATCTAAACTGACCTGAATTTGGCTGCGCATTTGGGTTAAAGTTATTGGCATTTAGATAGGCATCTAAATCATTAAAATCAGCGGAAATAATTAC
>JBMDWN010000263.1:0-2411 GCA_048595275.1 Olivibacter sp.
TGATAGCCCGTGAAGGTCAACTCGCCGTTAATGTTGCGGAAGGGCAGGATCATCTCAAACAAATGGTCCTTGTAATAGTCGAATTCATAAAACAGGCAGTGCCCGATGCGGGCACCCAGTATAGTTCCGAAGAACACGTACAGCGTAAGCTTATCCAGCAGTTCCTGAGATTTTCCTTCCCGGGTAAAAAGACGCAGGAGGATAATGTAGCTCAGGAAAAAAGCCAGCATGAAGCCAAGGGTATAATAACGGAGGCCGAAGCTTCCGATCTGAAAGATTTCCGGATCGATGTTCCAGTGAATCTGGCTGAGGTGGTGCATGTGCTAGAAATTTGGTTTGAGCAGATATTTGTCGTAGAAACGGAAGATGTGTTCGGTAGCTTCCTCCGCGGTATCCACCAGCCGATACAGATTTAAGTCGTCTTCGCTGATGTTTCCATGACCAAGCATGGTTTCTTTAATCCAGTCAAACAAGCCGCCGTAGTAATCACTGCCGACCATAACAATGGGGAAGCGGGCGATCTTTCCCGTTTGGATCAGGGTGATGGCTTCAAACATTTCATCCATCGTTCCGAAGCCGCCGGGCAATATGATGTATCCCTGGGAATACTTCATAAACATGACCTTCCTGACGAAGAAATAGTTGAATTGAAGCAGTTTGTCCCGATCGATATAAGGATTGTGAAACTGCTCAAAAGGCAACTCGATATTCAGGCCGACCGATTTTCCTCCGGCTTCATGCGCACCTTTGTTGGCAGCCTCCATGATCCCGGGGCCGCCTCCGGAGATAACACCGTAACCTCTTTCGGTCAGCAAGCGGGCACAATCTTCGGCAAGTTTATAATAAGGATGGTCCTGTGCGGTCCTGGCAGAACCAAAAATGGAAACACAGGGACCGATCTTGGCCAGCTTTTCAAAGCCTTCCACAAATTCCGCCATGATTTTAAAAATCTGCCAAGAGTCTTTGACTTTGATTTCCTGCCAGGTTTTGTTTTCGAACGCTTTTCTGATCCGATCGTCCCCACTGTCTAATTGCATAGGCATTGAATTAATTTGTAATGATCTCCGGTTTTCGGGAGAAGCGCCAAATTAGGAATTTTTTGTTAAAGGAGTTCGCTGCAAGGATAATCTTGACGAAATGCCTAACTTTGATCTATGAACTTCTCCTCTCAGCTGCTGGAAAAGGCCGTCAACGAATTTGGTACACTCCCGGGAATCGGGCAGAAAACAGCCCTCCGCCTGGTGTTGCATTTGCTTCGAGAGTCGGATCAGGATGTTGAGCGCTTCGTTTCGGCCATCTCAGATATGAAGAAGCAGATTCGTTACTGCAAGACCTGTAAAAACATTGCCGACCAGGAAGAATGCGAACTGTGTCGCTCTCCGAAACGCGACAGGAGCTTGATTTGTGTGGTAGAGGACGCCAGGGATGTCATGGCTATTGAAAACACAGCGCAATACAATGGGCTTTATCACGTCCTGGGTGGACTGATCTCCCCGATGGACGGGATCGGGCCGACCGATATTGAGGTGGAAAGCCTGATCGAACGACTCCGTCAAGGCGGAGCGGAAGAAGTAATCCTGGCGCTGAGTGCCACTATGGAAGGCGATACAACAATCTTTTATCTCTATAAGAAAATCCGTGACTTCGGACTGAAGGTCACCACCATTGCTCGTGGCATCGCTTTCGGAGGAGAGCTGGAATATGTGGACGAGGTCACCCTTGGACGATCCATCGCTACCCGCATACCTTATGAAAAAAATATCGCCTAAACCCGGTTATATCATATGGATCAGTTGATTTTTCAGGATAAAGTTGTTGTCATTACCGGAGCTTCTTCAGGCATTGGGCGGGCGCTTGCGCTGGCTTTTGCCCGGCAGGGAGCACACCTGGTTCTCGCTGCGCGAAGCGAGGATAAGCTACGGAAGCTGGCGGGCGACCTGAAGCGGATGCACGGTAAGAAAGTTTTAGCGATAGCCTGCGACGTAAGCATTGAAGACGACTGTAGACGCTTGATGGAAGAGACGCGGGAGGCCTTCGCGCAAATTGATGTTCTGGTGAATAACGCCGGAGTCAGCATGCGTGCTTTATTCCGGGATGTAGATCTTTCCGTGCTTCGGGAGCTGATGGAAGTTAATTTCTGGGGCGCGGTTTGCTGTACGAAGTATGCGCTGCCCGATCTGCTGGAAAGCAGGGGGTCTGTTGTTTCAGTTTCCTCTATTGCGGGATATCGTGGCTTGCCGGGACGTACAGGCTATTCAGCTTCGAAATTTGCGTTGAACTGCTTCACCGAATCGATTCGTGTTGAAAACTTGAAAACCGGTTTACACGTCATGCTGGCCTGTCCGGGTTTCACTGCCTCCAACATACGCCAGACCGCCCTGAACAGCTCTGGCGAAGCCTTCGGCGAAAGC
>JBMDWN010000264.1:0-3274 GCA_048595275.1 Olivibacter sp.
CCTTATGCACTGGAAAGAACTTCCGACTGCTTTATACCCGGACAGCACCGGCACGATGTTCTCCGGTTCAGCCATCATCGACTATGAGAACGCTGCGGGTTATAACGAGAACGGAAAACCTGCCATGATCGTAGCCTATACAGCAGCCTCTGAAGACCGGCAAATACAATGTATCGCCTACAGCCTCGATAAGGGCAGGACCTTTAGAAAATATGAAGATAACCCGGTCGTTGATTCAAAAGAAAAATGGAACAGTGTGGATACACGGGATCCGCGCCTTTTCTGGTACGAGCCAGGCGATCACTGGGTCATGCTGCTTAACGAAAGAGACGGCCACTCAATTTACACCTCTAAAGACCTGAAGGCCTGGGAATATGAAAGTCATGTTACCGGTTTCTGGGAATGTCCTGATCTATTTGAATTGATGGTGGACGGAGATCCGAATAATAAAAAATGGGTAATGTACGGTGCTTCTAATACCTACATGATTGGTGACTTTGACGGCAAAAAATTCACTCCTGAATCGGGGAAGCACTATTTTGTGACCGGTAGTATATACGCTGCACAGACCTTCTCCAACATACCGGAAAGCGATGGAAGACGCATTCAGATCGGCTGGGGCCGCATAAGCCACGAAGGAATGCCTTTTAACGGCATGATGCTGCTTCCAACGCAACTCGAACTCAAAAAAACCGGGAATGGTACCCGGCTCTTCAGTCAACCCGTAAGAGAAGTTGAGCAGCTGTTTAACCCTGTTAAACAATGGAAAGATATCGAAGCAACGGAAGCAAACCGAGAGCTCATGAACTTTTCAACGATGGACGGAGTCCGGCTGAAAACAACCATCCGGCTATCCCATGCCACCAGTGCCGGAATTAGCCTGAACGGGCAGAAAATCTTAGATTATGACATGAACAACAATCGGATCAACGGTGTATTTTACTCTCCGGACGATATGACCAGTATGGAAATCAATGCAGATGTGTTCATTGACCGCAGCTCCGTGGAAGTATTTATCGACGGGGGCGCATATTCTTATTCCCTGCAAAGGGAAGCAAGCGATAATAATCGAGCAACGCTGGAATTCTGGGGTAATCAGATTGAAGTTCCAGCGCTGGAAATCTTTGAAGCAAAAAGCATCTGGTAGAATTAACGTCTTTTCCTAAGCAGTAGATAGTCCAAACTAAATTTTCCCGGACCGAGAAAAAGAATGGAAAGATAGCCCAGAATAAAGGCTGGAACCAGTTCGTGCTTACCGAAGAGCTCCCAATCGTGAACGGACAGAATAACAAAAGCTGTGATCAGCAGTGGAATGGTCGCCAGCCGGGTGCCCAAACCAAGGATAAGCAGAACTGAACAGAAGAATTCGGCAAAAATGGCCAAGCCTAAGGAAATTGAAGGATCAAGCCCCATAAAGCTCATAAATTGATCCTTTCGCTCGGAAAAGCTGATTAGCTTCGCGTAGCCATGATTAGGGATCATCAAAAGACCGAAGCCGACCCTTAAGGCCAATGCTGCAAAATTCGCCGAAGCCGGTTGAAGGGTTGGTAGTAAAAAGCGCTTTAGCATACAGATGATTCTGATATTTAGAATTAATATAAATTAGGTGCAATAATAATCCACCCCTAAAATATTCATGTCATAAAATTATCATCTCTTTTTTTTCTGCTGACATAAGGCTGTCAATAGCGCCCGTTACGTTTGTACCATAAACATCAAAAAGACATGAAAAACGACGTATTTGTAACCAAAGAGCAGTTTATTGAACATTGGATGGGTCATCGAAACCTGACCCGAAAAACGATTGAAGCCTTTCCGGAGGAAGCGTTATTTGAATTCAGCATCGGCGGGATGCGCACTTTTGCTGAATTGGTCATGGAACTGCTATCCATTGCCGAGCCGGGATTGAGGGAAATTATCGAAAATTATGAACGCCCTTATAACCACGAACTTGGTCTGAAAAGTAAAGCAGAACTTTTGAAACGCTGGGATGAGGATACGCCCAAGATCAGAGATCTTTTCGGACAGCTTACGGAGGAGGACTTAAGGGGAGAGCACAATTTATTCGGACAGTTCCGATTCCCGACCTACAGTAATTTGCTGTATTTTGTCGACAACGAGATACACCATAGAGCCCAAGGCTTTGTCTATCTTCGTTCCCTGGGTATAGAGCCGCCGTTCTTCTGGGATCGCTAAACACCATCCCGCACCAGGTTTACAGGCCGGATCATCGGCCTGTAAACTCAGGGTGGTCAATAACGATGGATGCGATCAACTCCTTTAACCGTATTTTCAGACTATCCGGCTCCAGGACGCAAGCCTGGTCCGCGAACATAAGAAACCAACGGGCGAATTCATTATCGACATCACGGCTTTGAAAGTTCATCCTGACCCATTCTCCGTCCGTTTCTTCCGATTCGAATCCGTAATAATTTCTTTCCCAATGCAAATGGTCAGCGGCGGCTTTCCTAACCGCGATGCGAACCAAACTCGTCGGCGGTGCCTCCCGCTTCGACAAGTAATAAGCCAGGGCTCTATGTTTTCGAGAGAAAGGATGGTCAGTGCTGTTGATGGCCTGTATGCGGTCCAGGCGAAACTGCCGGTAGTCCTCCCTAAGATGGCAGTAAGCGAAAAGATACCAGAAGCCTTCGTGGAAAAGACCAACCGGCTCTACCCGCCTTTTGCTCGCCAGTTCCTGACCAGCTGCCAGATAATCCATCGACACTTGTTTAAGGCTCGCCACACTTTCCGATAAGATAGTCAACGCTTCCGGCGTGTTTGCATTAAACAGAATGGAAGAAGCTTGCATTTGCATATTATCTTCCAGAAGTTGAATGTGTTCTTTGTCATGGTGCCGCAGGTTTGTCCTGATTTTCGACATGGCTGAGCTGTAGTGTCCGAAGAGCGACTTATCGACAAATTTATGCATCAACTTAAGCGCTGCGGCCAAACTCAACACCTCTTCCCGGGTGAAGCGCAGGGCGGGAAGTTTGTACCCCTCCATCAAAAAATAGCCCGTACCCGCTTCTCCACAAATAGGTATTCCAACGCGGTTCAGGACATGCATATCCCGGTAAATCGTTCTGAGACTGACATCAAAGTGCTCTGCCAGGTCAGATGCTTTAACTGTCGAGCGGGACTGAAGCTGAAAGTAAATGGAAACGATGCGTTGAAAGCGTTTGCCAATATCCATGGTTCAAAGATCGGCAATTTTATATAATTTTGCCTGTACATCAAGCCTTTGAAAACATGACGCTTCAGGAAGCTAAATTGT
>JBMDWN010000265.1:0-2477 GCA_048595275.1 Olivibacter sp.
AGCAGGGAGTCGTTTGAAAGCGAATCAGTTGCCGCTGATGAATCCGTGTCCTGGTTGTCCCCGGAAGATGAATTGCAGGCGCTGAAAAAAATTGTTGCTGAAAGAAGTAGAAGGAATAGTCTGTTCATAGTGGATTAAAAAATCGGGCGACCCGGTATAAGATATCCCGGTCGCCCGACCTGATTTAAAATAATTAATAATCTGGATTCTGAATAAGTACTCCGCCGGAGCGATCTATTTCCTGCTGAGGAAGCGGCAAAAGACGGTTCCGGACCTGGTAGTTTGTTTTACCGGCGTCCCGCATTACGTCCACATCTATTCCCCATCGAACAAGATCAAAAAAGCGTTCCTCTTCCATACCGAGCTCGACCTGCCGTTCGTGACGAATGGCATCACGAACTTCATTCTGTCCTTCGCTGGTTACGCGCGGAAGAATAGAATTGTTGCCAGCACGCGCTCTTGCCCGAACCATCTCCAGGTATTCAAGTGCTGCAGGGATATTCCCGGTTTCTGCTGCAGCCTCGGCTGCCAGCAAAACCAGGTCTGAGAATCGATACACCCTCATGTTGAACCATTGACCCTGAAGACTTCCTGCAGAGCGTCTGATAGCGGGATTTGTATACACTTTCTTGTTCCAATAAGGACGAGGAGTTTCAGCTGTTGCTGCAGGAACGGTTTCTCCATAGGGAGCATTTACCTGTCCGGAGTAAAGCAGGGTGACATCCTTTCTTGGATCACCTTCTTCGAACGCGCTTGCCAAACGTTCGTTAGGCGTATTCCAGCCCCAGCCAAGGTCCCACGCACCATTACCTCGGACACCCTGCCGGCTCGCGTATTGAAGTGCTGTCTCCGTTTGATTCTGCGTGTAGAGTGCCTGTATTTCGAAAATTGACTCCCGGCTGTTCTCTCTGGCTTCGGTGAAAATTTCATTATACGGAACGCTTAAATCGTAATTTCCACTACTCATGACCATACGTGCCGATGCCAGAGCCGGACCGAACATTTGCCTCGCCATATAAGCCTTTGTTTGAAGGGTAAGGGCAGCACCTCTTGTGATACGTCCCTGAAAGGCAGCGTCCCAGGTATCCGGCAAATAATTTACCGCCTCAGCAACATCGGCATCTATCAACGCATAAATTTCCGCAATGGTTGATTTAGGTTGTATCGCTTCATCCTGCGTCCGGATTCTAAAATCAATCAGGGGTACTTCTCCGAATGACCGCACCAGATCAAAGTAGGCATAAGCCCGAAAGAATTTTGCTTCGCCCAGGTTGACTCTCGTTATATCGCTTTCGATGCCAACTGAATCAACCAGTTCAATAACATTATTAGCCATCGCAATCAGGTTATAATGTCCATCCCAATAGTTGTTAACCAGCCAGTAATCGGTAACGTAATTAAAGTTATCGAATATTTCCTCCGCCGGTACCCCATCGGAAACCGCACTGCCTTTATCCGCATCGTCGGAGCGTATATTGTGTACCGCTATATAAGGTAAGCTGCTTATCCCTTCATGTCGTAGTGCGGCATAGATCGCATATACCTGAGCATTCAAATCTCCGGGAGGAATATCTTCTTCAATATATTCGCCTAAAGGCCTCCTGTCCAGAAAGTCCCGCTTACAAGCACCCATCCCGACAAGCAAAATTGCAATCAGTGCCAGGGCTTGATATCTTCTATATAAAGTTTTCATTTGTAATAACATCAATCGTTAAAAATTCAGGTTAACCCCTACCGTGTAAACTGCCGGGATAGGGTAAGTACCCGTATCCACTCCGAATGATATCGGTGACCCCGTGATTTCCGGTGTAAACCCGGTATTATTCGCCCAGGTTATCGGATTCTGCGCATTTAGATAAACCCGCAATCCTTTCAGATTCAATTTATTCAGAAGCTCCCTGCTGAGGTTGTAACCCAGTTGAACGTTCCTTAAACGCATGAAGCTTCCGTCTTCGATATAATAAGAGGAAACCAGCTGATTATTGGGGCGTTGATCGTTTAGAATCGGCTCTGAATTCGTACTGCCTTCCCCAGTCCATCGGCCAAGGCGATGCTCCTGATAGTTAAATTGGGTAAAAGTCTGACGATTCCAATTCCTGAATACCTCATTGCCATAAACGCCCATGAATTCTAAAGCGAGATCAAATTGCCTAAACTTTATCTGACCGGAGAATCCGTAAGTGAAGTCAGGTGTTGGATTACCGATCATCGTGCGGTCGGCTTCGTTAATCTGGCCGTCTCCGTTTACGTCTCTGAAACGGATATCACCAGGAGCCGCAGGATTGATGCGATTTGGCAAAGCCTCAACGTCCCCCTGGTTCTGATAAATGCCATCCATCTCATATCCAAAGAAATAACCGATAGGAAATCCAGCTGTGGTTCTCGATATACCGTCGAAAATTTGGTAGCCTTCATTGAGCAGACTTGTCACTTCGTTATTAATCGTAGTAAAATTTCCGCTAATAGTATAAGACCAG
>JBMDWN010000266.1:0-31181 GCA_048595275.1 Olivibacter sp.
GCCGTAATAAAAAGCATTTTTGTATTCGAACCAAGCATCCGCTTGATGTCCTCAATACTTTCAATGGCAGAATTTTCGCCCACATCCGGATCTGATCCTGCGCCCATACCCTCGGTCAAACTAGCTCCCAGCTGCACCTTATTGGGAATAGGACTTAGCTCTAAAGCCTGAGCATCGGTATTACAAATGATGAAGTCAACTCCGCTGATCCCCTGACTATACATGTGGTTTACGGCATTGCCACCACCTCCGCCTACACCTATTACCTTAATAATAGATGATTGTTCCTTAAGCATTTCAAATTTCATATGTATCCTATTTTGCTCGTAATGAGCGTCCTGTCTTTGCCTCGCGTGCTTAAAATTCGTATGGTAATATTAAGAACTTTTCCACAATACTTTTCCACAGTTGTGAAGAATGTTGAAAAAATCCCCCTTGTGGAAAACTTATACTTTTTTACACTTTATTTGATATAATCCGTGTCTTCAATCTTATTGTCATCGCTGATGTATTTGATGATTTTATCCAGGAATCCGAACGTTTTCTTACCGTCTTCTGCAATTCCTCTGACCAATTGCTTAGCCGGTGTCTCTTGGTGATCATCGTATTCAATTGCTTCGATTCCTTTAATCAGCAAACCGATACCCGTTGCATACAGGGGGCTTTTCAGGTCGTCGTATACATTCTTAGGAAGGACGTCATTTTTAGCCAGGTGTTCGTTCGGCATACCGATCCGGCATTCCAGCCCGGTAACGTATTCGACCAGCTGAACAAGATGCTTGAGCTGCGCTCCCCCCCCTGTTATCACGATCCCGCCGATGAGTTTTCTTTCGTATCCGGACGACTTGATCTCGTAATACACATGCTCAATGATTTCTTCCATCCGGGCTTGTATTATATACGCCAGGTTCTTGACCGAAATTTCCTTATGCTCTCTGCCCCTCAGGCCCGGAACACAAATAATTTCGTTTTCCTTGTTCTCATCGGCAAGTGACGAACCAAAGCGCACCTTAAGGAGTTCCGCCTGATTCCTAAGCACGGAACAACCCTGTTTAATATCCTCTGTAACAATATTACCTCCGAGGGGAATCACGGCTGTATGGCGGATGATGCCTTCGTGGAAGATGGCAACATCGGTGGTCCCGCCCCCAATATCCACCAACACGACTCCCGCATCCTTTTCTTCTTCACTCAGCACAGCTTCGGAAGAAGCCAGCGGCTCCAGGATCATCTCCTGAGCTTCCAGTCCGGCATATTCAACGCATCGCTTAATGTTGCGTACAGCACTAACGTGACCGGATATAATGTGGAAGTTCGCTTCCATTCTACGACCAGCCATCCCGATCGGATCTTTAATACCCGGTTCGTTATCAATCGTGAATTCCTGCGGCAAAACATGAATAATTTCCTCGCCCGGAGGCAACACCAGCTTGTACATGTCTTCTACCAGTTTCTCGATATCCTTACGCGAAATCTCGTTATCGTCACGTCTGGTCAGGATACCCCGGTGTTGAAGGCTTTTAATGTGCTGCCCGGCAATTCCAACATTGACAATTTTGACGTCTACATTCGACTGCGTACTCGCCTCTTCTACGGCTTTGACAATGCTGGTAACGGTTTTCTGAATGTTCGCCACGACACCCCGGCTCACGCCAAGAGATTCCGCTTTGCCGATGCCCAGGACTTCAATTTTGTTGTGCTCGCTACGACGACCGACCGTAACGCATATTTTTGTTGTCCCGATGTCTAGACCAACCACAATTGGTGCGTCTTTAGTGCTTGTAGTTCGTTTTTCCATGTCTTTGCCTGTTATGCTGTTATTGTTTCTGTTCTTTTTTCCAAATGCTGTCGGCCTTCTCACAAACCAGTTGATTGGCAAATTTGAGATTCACCGCCTGGTACATGCCCCAGCCTACTTTCGGAACAACCTCTTTATAAAAAAGGGATAATTTCCTGAATTTCTGTTCAAGCGAATCTGCCCGCCCCAGTATGATCCGTTGCTCACCGACTCTGGGTACCAATTCGATATCTGAATCTGTGTTTACATATAACTGTTCAATCTGCTTATTCCATAAGGAGTCGGACGCAAGAAATAATGCTGTCCGGTACAGATCGGCAACCAGTTCATGTTGCAGGGAGTCGCGCTCCAGTGTCTCCGGATTAGCGGATATGAAGCCATTGGCAACAATGACCCTCGGAGCGTAATCCATTGATGCCGGCATGGTCGTTCCTTCTGTATCCACATAAAAATCCTGCCCTTGCAGACCAATTATCCGTAGAACGGCTTCTTTAGGGCGGACAATCATATTCACGCTTCCATCCATTTCCCGGTAGACATTAGCAGAATACACATAAGGATTAGCCTCTATCTGCTGCTCCAGTTTATGGAGTTCGATACTTTTCAAGGTGCGACCGACCAAATCTCCCTGATGTTTTTGTACAAGGTCCATTATATGGCTTCTGGTAACAAAACTCTGACCGGTTGGTATAATAACCTCCAAACGGTTACAAGCCAGGTCTGCGCTTTTTCCCGTGATAAACCCGCTCAGGATAAAAACTCCCGCCAACGAGAATGTCCAAGCCAGCAGCAATCCTACTCTTTTCCAGTTTATATGAAGTTTTGCCTTAGCCATGCGTCATGATTTGTTTTAAAGGCTCCACCAATAAATCAATATCACCAGCGCCGGCGGTTATCAACAATGCCGGACGGTCTTCTTCCACATAATGAAGCAGTTCCTGAGCGGATAAGCGCATTTTGCGCTTCAGCGGCACTTTGTTCAATAACCAGTCGGACGTAATACCTTCGAGCGGTTTTTCCCTGGCCGGATAAATATCCAATAAGATCAATTCATCCGCCATAGCCAATGCCTCAGCAAACTCTGCGGCAAAGTCCCGCGTGCGGCTAAACAAATGTGGCTGGAACACTAGGGTGAGCTGCCGTTCCGGATAAAGTGTCTTAGCTGCCTGAATACACGCTTTGAGCTCCACGGGATGGTGGGCGTAATCATCGATGTAAACTTGCTCCTCATTGCGCACCTGATATTCAAATCGTCTCTTAACACCTCTAAAACTTGCTATCGACTCCTTTACAGCTGAAGGTGACACGCCCAGCTTCAGGCACGCAGTGATAGCGGCAACAGCATTTTCGACATTATGCAGACCCGGCACCTCAAGACGTATATCATCAATTTCCACGCCCTGGCTTTTATAAGCAAACCAAAAACTACCTTCTTGCACGCGTATTTGATCAGCATAACAATCGGCCACCTCCCCCGCTGCATAAGAGCGATCCGCGGGCAGATGCAGTCCTTTCCGGATAATGCGTAATCCTTGTGCATTGACCTGGTCAACAAAAAGCCGGAACGATTCCTGCACGTGGTCGAGATCTCCGTAAATATCCAGGTGATCGGCATCAGTAGATGTTACCACGGCAATATCCGGATGCAAATGCAGGAAAGAACGGTCAAATTCGTCTGCCTCAACCACCATCAGGCGGTTGCCTTCCCCCTTAAAGAGGGTGTTGGTGTGGTAGTTACTGGAAATCCCTCCCAGGAATGCCGCACACTCCAGTCCGTTGCTGAGTAGTACGTGTGCAATAAGCGTAGAAGTGGTGGTCTTCCCATGTGTTCCAGCTACAGCAATCGTGTAACTGTTCCGGCTGATCAATCCCAGGACTTCAGCACGTTTTAGTGCCCGGTAACCGGTTTCCCTGAGCGCCTTCAGTAAGGTCAAATCTGCTGGTACAGCCGGTGTATAGATCAAAAGATTTACTTCGTCAAAATTGCGGAAAGCATGTGGGATCAGATCTGTGCGATCTTCGTAGAAAACGGTTATCCCTTCCCTTTCCAGCGCTTTTGTTAAAACCGTGGAAGTCCGGTCATAACCGTAGACGGGAAGGCCTAGATGCTTGAAATAACGCGCCAGGGCGCTCATTCCTATTCCGCCGATCCCTATGAAGAATACTTCTTTTGTCTCTTCCAGATTCATATTACGCTTCTCTACGATGCTCTATAATTTTTAATACCGCCTTTGCGATCACTTCATCGGCTTTAATCTTTGCAAATAATCTGATGTTCGCTGCCAGCTGCTCCATCTGTGCCCGATTATTCAATAAGGCAATACTCTGATCAATCAGCTTTTCCGCGGCTTCCGCATCAGAAACCAGCAGGGCTGCGTTCTTGCTCGCCAGTGCCTTTGCGTTCTTGGTCTGATGGTCTTCGGCAACATTCGGCGAAGGCACCAGTATAACCGCTTTGCCCACTGCCGCTAGCTCCGCTATAGTGCCGGCACCAGCGCGCGCTATAATAACATCAGCAGCCGCATAGGCCAGATCCATTCTGTAAAGAAAAGGTTTAGCAAAAAGATGCGCGCTGTTCTTAACGCGTTCATCGGCCATTAGTGTTTCATAATAATAAGCGCCGGTCTGCCAGATCACCTGTATACCTGCTTCGTCCAGTTTTTGTAATCCCTCTAGCAGACTTTGGTTCAGTGTTCTTGCGCCCAGGCTTCCACCGGTTACTAACACCGTTTTCTTCGACTTGTTTAAACCAAACAGCTCTTTTGCTTCAAAATCTTTTCCCTGAATATTAACTACCTCCTGGCGAACAGGATTTCCGGTAATCAGTAAACGGTCTGCCGGGAAAAACTTTTCCATTCCTTCAAAAGCTACACAGATCAGACTGGCCTTGGCCGCAAGCCGCTTATTGGTCACGCCTGCGTAAGAGTTTTGTTCCTGAATTACCGTTGGCACATTGCGGCGTCCCGCAGCGATCAATAATGGACCTGAAGCGTAACCACCTACTCCGATAGCCACGTCGGGTCTGAATTTTCTGATCAGCGCATAAGACTTCCGCAGGCTATTAACCAGCTTAAAAGGGAGCGCAAGGTTTTTCAACCAGGAACTCCGGTTTATGCCCTGGATATCCAGTCCCACGATCTTATAACCCGCCGCCGGCACCTTTTCCATTTCCATTTTACCCGCAGCGCCTACGAAAAGAATCTCACAGTCCGGTTCGAGCACGCGTAAGGCGTTCGCTATCGCAATTGCCGGAAAAATGTGCCCGCCGGTGCCACCGCCACTGATCATAATTCGTTTCGGTTCGTACATAATACTATATTAAGCCACCGCCGGTATCTCCCCGACAATGATTTTGTCCTTTGTCTGTTTAGCTGTTGCGCCCCCCTGGCTTCCCCCGGCCTGTCCCGGCCGGTTCTTTAATTCCTCAATATTCCGGCTTACGCTCAGAATAATACCGAAGGCAACGCTGGTAAAAAGGATGGAAGTCCCCCCCATACTGACCAGCGGAAGAGGCACACCCGTCACCGGACCCAAGCCTACGGCCACTGCCATATTAGCAAAAGCCTGCAAACTGAGACTGAACGCCAGACCCGCCGCCAGCAGAGCACCAAAAGCTTTCGGACTTTGTGTTACGATCCGGATGCACCGATACATGAAAACCAGGTATAGACAGACCAGAACAGCCCCTCCTACGGCTCCGTATTCTTCAACGATAATAGCAAATATGAAATCCGAATAGGGATGCGGCAGAACATTTCGTTGCGTACTGTTTCCGGGTCCTTTTCCGAAAAGTCCGCCGGAGGCGATGGCAATCTTAGCCTGATCCGCCTGAAACGACTTGTCCGGGTCAGGAACGCCTTCTCCCATAAAGGTTTGAACCCTTGAAATATACGTTTGCCTCCTTGGTCCCAGAAATACGACCAGCAGCAAAAGTACCGCTCCGGCAGCACATACATAAGATATCTGTTTAATGCTGATCCTGCCGATAATCAACAGAAGAATGCTAACGGCAAACAACATGATGGCGGTAGATAAATTCGCCAGTGCAATCAGGATGAATACAATACAGACCGATCCCATGATCGGCAGAAAGGCGCTTTTAACATCTTTAATGTTTTCCTGCTTCTTGGTCAGGGTGCGGGCCAGGAAGGTGATCAGGGCCAGCTTGGCCATGTCTGACGTTTGGAAAGTCTGATTGATCACCGGGATGGTCACCCAGCGATTAGCATCATTAACGGAGTCCGTAAAAACGAGCGTGTAAAGAAGCAGAGGGATCGTAATCATCATGAGCACCTTCGATATACCGGCATAATACCGGTAATCCAGTAAATGCGAAAAGTACATGAGCGCAAGCCCCGCAAACACCATCATGGAATGCTTGACAAGATAAGTCTCTGTTCCTTTCCCGTTTTTGAAAGCCAGTGTTCCCGTGGAACTATAGACGGCCAGTAGCGACCATATCGATAAAAATATAACGATGATCCAGATCCACTTATCGCCTTTTAACTTACTGAAAATTGCATCCATAGTCTTCTACGCCCCCTCCTTCAGGAGTTTAATTATTCGTACTGCTACAATTCTTTAACGGCCGCCTTGAACTGATCGCCGCGATCTTCATAATTTTTGAATAAATCAAAGCTTGCACAGGCAGGAGAGAGCAAAACCGTATCTCCTTTATTAGCCATATGGTAGGCTAAATCTACCGCCTCTGCCATACTCTGCGTATTGACAATAACATCCGTATCTTCGTCGAAAGCAGCGTGAATGTTTTTATTGTCTTTTCCCAGACAAACAATCCCACGTACCTTGCTTCGAACCAGGTCCTTCAACATGGAATAATCATTTCCTTTGTCTACCCCCCCCATGATCAGTATAACTTTATCCGGAAAGCTTTCCAGCGCATACCAAACAGAATTTACATTTGTTGCCTTGGAATCGTTAACAAAATCAATTCCCGAAATCCGGCTGACAAATTCTAAACGGTGCGGGATATTGACGAAGTCCGTCATACTTTCCCGAAGCGTCTCATTTCTGAGCTGCCATACTTTTCCGACAATCCCGGAAGCCATGTTGTTGTACACATTATGCTTCCCTTGCAGCGCTAAATCATTGATAGACATATTAAATTCGTTACGATTTGGTATTACTATATTAATTTCATTATTCTCATTCAAATAAGCGCCCTGTTCTACCCTCTCCAGAATGGAAAAGGTGTAACTCCGGGCTACGATCTCATGGCGCGATAAGGCCTTCCGTGTTTCTTCGTCGTCCGCGCAATAAATAAAAACATCTTCCGGACGCTGATTTTGGATAATTCTGAATTTAGAGTCGGCGTACTTATCCATGCGGTGTTCATAGCGATCCAGGTGATCCGGCGTGATGTTAAGCAGGACCGCCACATCCGCCCGGAAATCAAACATATCGTCCAGCATAAAACTGCTGATCTCCAGTACATACAGCTCGAAAGCTTCCGTAGCCACCTGTAGGGCAAAACTCCGTCCTATATTGCCTGCCAGTCCTACATTCAGTCCGGCTTTTTTGAGCATATGATAAGTCAGCATGGTAGTGGTCGACTTCCCGTTGGATCCAGTAATGCAGATACACTTTGCGCGCGTATAACGCCCGGCGAACTCAATTTCTCCGATAACCGGTATTCCCTTCTCGCGTAGCGAAACGACTAGTGGAGTCGTCTGCGGTATACCGGGGCTTTTGATTACGAGATCAGCCCGATGGATGCGCTCTTCAGTATGTCCTCCTTCCTCAAACTCCAGTCCCCATGCTTCCAATTGCTTTTTCTGCTTATCGCCAATCTTTCCGGCATCAGAAACCAATACGGAATAGCCCTGCCTGGAGCCCAGCAAAGCGGCCCCCAAACCGCTTTCGCCGGCACCCAGCACTACTAAAAACGGTGCTTCATTCGATGTATGACCGTTGTTTTCCATCCGTTTTTTATCTCACCTTTAACGTTACTATCGTAACCACCGCCAGGATGATTCCCACGATCCAGAAACGCGTAACAATCTTCGATTCATGATAACCCCGTTTCTGATAATGATGATGCAGCGGAGACATCAGAAAAATCCTTCTACCCTCTCCGAATTTCTTTTTTGTGTATTTGAAGTACGAAACCTGCATAATCACCGAAACCAGTTCCACCAGAAAAATTCCACAGAGAATGGGGATCAGCAGCTCCTTCCGAATCATGATAGCAAATGCAGCGATGATCCCGCCGATGGCCAGACTGCCCGTATCGCCCATAAAAACCTGAGCTGGGTAGGAATTGTACCATAAAAATCCAATGCAGGCACCTACAAAGGCTCCCGCAAAAACCACCAGTTCTCCTGAGTTTGGGATGTACATGATATTCAGGTAGTCAGCAAAGACACTGTTGCCGGAAACGTAGGCCAAAATAGCCAGCGTTACGCCGATAATCGCAGAAGTACCTGTTGCCAGTCCGTCGATTCCATCCGTAATATTCGCTCCGTTGGAAACTGCGGTAACGATGAATACCACAAAAACGAGAAAAACCCAAAACACATACTTACCATCCTCCAGACCGAATACGCTCAGGACTTTACCATAATCGAACTCGTTATTTTTATAAAAAGGAATATTCGTTTTCGTAGACTTGACCTCCAGGTCGTAATAACTTTTCGTACCATCAAAGTTCTGCTGCATTTCGACATAAGAGCCGGCCAGGGGGCCGCTGACCTTTTGCCGGGTAACGATTGACGGATGGAAATACATCGTACATGCGATAATGATCCCCAAACCAATTTGACCTACAACCTTGAATTTCCCGGCCAGGCCCTCCTTATTTTTCCGGAACACCTTGATGTAATCATCCAGGAATCCAACCGCTCCCATCCATAAGGTGGTAACGATCATCAGCATAACGTATACATTTTCCAGCTTGGCGAAAAGCAGTGTAGGAATCAGTATGCCCCCGATGATGATCAGTCCGCCCATAGTAGGCGTTCCCTGCTTTTTAGCCTCCCCTTCCAGCCCAAGGTCCCGAACGGTCTCCCCTACCTGGTTAAGCCTGAGCAACCGGATCAGCCGGCTCCCGAAAACCGTGGTAATGATGAGCGATAAAATAACCGCAAGACCAAAACGGAACGATATATACTGGAATACCCCCGCCCCTGGCAGATGCCATTTATCATGTAAATAGGTAAAGAGGTAATACAGCATTTTATCTTATTTCAATTTCGTCTGATCAGGTGGAAAAAATAATCCACGCAATAATTCTTTATCATCGAAAGGCAGTTTCGTGCCTTTTATTTCCTGATATTTCTCATGTCCTTTCCCGGCCACTAAAATCACATCCCCCGCCGTGGCCAGATGAAAGGCGGCACGTATGGCCTCCCGGCGGTCCGTAATGGAGAATACCTTCCTCCGTTCCGAAGCCGGTACACCCTGCTCCATTTCCTGAATGATGACCGCCGGATCTTCGGAACGCGGGTTATCGGATGTCAGGATCACTTTATCGCTTAATCTACAGGCCACTTCCGCCATTTCCGGCCTCTTCGTCCTGTCGCGATCGCCTCCGCAGCCAATCACGGTGATCACCTGTTCTTTGCCTCCCCGAACGGACCCGATTGTTTTCAATACGTTCTCCACGGCATCTGGCGTATGTGCATAATCGACAACACCGATAACGCCTTCCGGGGAAATGGAAACATCGAAGCGTCCTTCGGCACCGGAAATGCGACTCAGAATGGTCAAGACCTTCATCGTATCCTGTTCCAGTAAAAGAGCCGTCCCGTAAACCGCCAGCAGGTTATACGCGTTGAACTCGCCAACCAGCTTGACCCACAGTTCACGCCCTTCCAGTTGAAGTAGCATGCCATCGAAGTGGGATTCTACGACCCTGCCGCGATAATCGGCCATAGACTTCAGCGCGTAAGTCTTCGGGTAGGCTTTCGTATTCTGCAGCATCACGGTTCCATTACGATCATCAGCATTGACCAGCGCAAAAGCATTTTTTGGTAACTCATCGAAAAAGGCCTTCTTAGCTTTTATATAGGCCGCGAAGGTTTTGTGAAAATCGAGGTGATCGTGCGAAAGATTTGTGAAAACGCCGCCGGCGAAATTCAACCCGCTGATCCGGTGCTGAACCACCGCATGCGAACTGACTTCCATAAAACAATAATCACATCCGCGGTGTAACATCTCCGCCAGCAGCGCGTTAAGGGCTACGGGATCCGGAGTAGTATGCGTAGCGGGATAAATCTGCGTATCAACAAAATTCTGAACGGTCGAAATCAAACCGGCTTTAAAGCCGAGTTCCTGGAAAAGCTTATACAGTAAGGTAGCCACGGTAGTTTTCCCGTTCGTTCCCGTAATACCAACCAATTTCAGTTTCACGGAGGGATAGCCATAGAAGGCGGAAGCCAACAAGCCCAAGGCAACATCCGACTGTTCAACCTGAACATAGGTTGTCCCAGCCTTCCGCTCATCAGGCATCGTTTCGCAAACAATCACCTGCGCTCCGGAATCTGCAGCCTGACCGATAAAGAGATGACCGTCTGCATGAACACCTCTGACGGCAACAAAAAGGTCGCCCTTCTCCACTTCGCGCGAGTTGAACCGGATTTCGCGGACCATAGCCTGTTCCGACCCTTCCAGATGGAGGATAGAAATTTGTTCCAGAAGTTCCGACAAGGGCTTCATGTTCCTTAATTTAATTCAATAGATATGGGATAACCCGGTCTTATCTGCACGCCAGGTTCCAACGATTGCTTCACTACTTTTCCTTTTCCCTTCACCACCGTACGCAGACCAATATTGTTTAATACATATAGAGCATCGCGAAGTCCCATTCCCTTCAGATCAGGCACCTTAGGCGATCCTTCAGGAATGTCCTCTCCCTCTGACGGAAGCTCACTGAGATTATCTTCGGACGGATCATAACTCGCGAGCATGAATTCCGATTCTTTTTGCAAACCTTTCTTCACCGTGGGTACCGCAGACGCCTGAGCATACTGCAGCTCTGGCAAGGCCCGGTACATTTCTGTATCCATAGCATACACCTTTTCAGCAATATCCTTGAATACCGGTACCGCAACGGTAGCGGCGTAATAGCCCCCCTTCCGCGGATTCTGAATCACAACGATCATTGAGTATTTTGGTGCATTCGCCGGAAAGTAGCCTGCGAAAGATCCCTGATAAGCTCGTTTGACTTTATATCCGGCACTACCCTGCGCTATTTGCGCCGTTCCGGTCTTACCCGCAATCGGAAAGGAGCAGGTCTTCAGCGCTCCGCCGGTTCCTTCCTGTACAACCCCTTCCAGCATGTCCTTGGCTTTGGAGATGGTCGTGGCAGACATGATCTGTTCGTCAATGACGCGCGTGCCGAAATGTTCGACAGTGGTGCCAAGGCGGCGGATTTCTTTCACGAATAAAGGCGCAACCATGCGCCCGTCATTTGCCACAGCATTATAAAAAGTCAGCATTTGAAGCGGCGTCATCTTCAACTCATAACCCCAGCACATTTGCGTCAGCGAAAGACCGCTCCAGCTTTTGCTGGACGGATTCTTAATCAGCGGCGCACCTTCTCCCGGAATCTGAAGATCCAGCTTTTCGTTCAGGTGCATCTTATAAAGCTGCCGCGTAAACGCTGCCGGACTGTCCTTATAATGTGTGTTGATCAGCTTGGTGATTGCTGTATTAGACGAATGCCCAAAAGCTTGCTTCACGGTAATTTTTCCATAACCACCGTGATGCGAATCGCGTATCGTATGCCGGTAAACGCGGTAAGTACCATCTCCTGTGTCAACGATATCTCCCGTATCAATCTTTCCATCTTCCAGTGCAACCATATAGGAGGCCAGCTTAAAGGTAGATCCGGGCTCAGCACTCTGCGCGATCGCATAATTGAACTTTTCACGAAACACTCCTTCAGATTCACGCGTGAAATTCGCCACCGCTTTTACCTCTCCCGTCTGCACTTCCATCACCACAACACAACCGTTATCCGCATCACTGGCCAGTAGCTGACCCTCCAACGCACGTTGTGCGATATCCTGTATATTTATATCAATAGTAGAAATAATATCGGCTCCATCGGTTGGTGAAACTTCGCTATCCTCGTTTACCGGCATCCAGGTCCCGCCTGCGATGCGTTGCACCAGACGCTTGCCGTTCACCCCGTCGATATAATTGGCGTAAGCCCCCTCGAGACCCACCGGCTGGACATTTTCGTTTTTGTAGCCTATGGTACGGGCAGCCAAATTATTAAAAGGACGAATTCGCTTATTTTTGGCTTCAGCAATCAAACCGCCTTTGTACTTACCTAAATTGAAAATCGGAAATGCCCGAACCGCCTTCATTTCCTGAAAGCTAACGTTTCTTTTTACCAGGTAATAGCGATTCTTGTCCTTTCTGGCTTTGACTAAAAGGCGGCGATACTGGTCGGCCGACTTATCCCTGAAAAACGAAGAAAGTGACGCAGATAACGAATCCAGCTTACTATAAAAAAGATCATCAGAAAGGATTCCGGGCGCCAGAAGATCCATACGGACGTCATACTCAGGGACAGAGGTAGCCAAAAGACTACCGTCGGAAGAAAAGATATTACCACGTACGGCTTCCACGGTCTGGTATTTGGCCGACATTTTTTCGGCAAGTTCGCTCCATTCTTCCCCTTCAGCCCCCTGCATGCTACCCAGCTTGTACAACACCGCCAGCGCAAAAACGACTACCATTCCGAATGAAATGTAGACCCTCAGCAATATGTCTGTCCGAATATTCATTTACCTTCTGTCTTAGTCATTACAATTTTTTGCGGCGGGACAGTCAACACCTTCAAACCCAGCGTATCCACCTTTTTCGAAACCTGATTCAGCGTACTTTTCAGCATTAAATCTGCCTTCAGCGATTTATATTCCCAGCTTAGAGACTTCACCTCTTTGTTCAATTTCTCCATGTCCCGGACGTAATCCTCGGCGACATGCCGGTTCGCAATATAAATCAGCGCCAGCGCAGCTAAAAAACAAACGAAGGGTATTTCCCGAACAGCCCGTTGCGATGAAAAACCTCTCGCAGAAAGCAGGGAGCGAAAGAAGTTTTTCGAAGCATCTGCCTTTTCTTCAACAGCTACCTGCATTTGCTCCTGCTGCTCTTCGCTTAATCCATCTGATTTTTTACTGTTACCCAACATCGTGCTGTTTGCTAACCTTCTTCAGTACTTACCTCTTTTTTTTCAGCCACCCGCAGTTTTGCACTGCGGGAACGGCTATTCCGAACCAGTTCTTCTTCCTTCGGAACCACTGCCTTTTTGGTGATCAGCCGAAAAGGCGACAAGTCATTTCCGTAAAAATCTTTGTCCACCTCACCCCTAAACTTTCCCTTCGCCAGAAAATTTTTTACGAGGCGATCTTCCAGTGAATGGTAAGCGATGACTGCCAGGCGCCCTTTCGGACGGACGACTTCTTTAGCCTGGCTCAGCATGGATTGCAGGACTGTTAATTCCCCGTTAACCTCTATGCGCAAAGCCTGGAAAAGCTGCGCGTAATATTTATGTTCTTTACCGCGAGGTGCAACGCCACTCAACACCTGTTTCAATTCGTCTACTGTAGAAATCACCTTTACAGAACGGGCAGCGACAATTGCCCTGGCAAGCGTTTTTGCGTTGGCGATTTCTCCGTACATACCAAAAATCCGATGCAGTTCTTCTTCCGGATAACCGTTCAATACCGACTTGGCATCCAAGTCTCCCTGCTGGTCCATCCGCATATCCAAAACAGCATTATAACGGGTAGAAAAGCCGCGCTCCGGAACATCGAACTGATGACTAGATACTCCAAGATCTGCCAATACACCGTCTACCTCGCGTATGCCATGAAAACGAAGACCGTTTTTCAGGAAAGAAAAATTTTGATGAACAAGCGTCAAACGCTCATCCGGAATACGGTTCTGAAGAGCATCCGGATCCTGGTCGAAAGCAAAAAGCTTTCCATTGGGACCAAGACGGTCTAAAATGGCTTTGGAATGCCCACCGCCACCGTAGGTCACATCAACATAAACACCATCAGGACGGATGTTAAGCAAGTCAATACTTTCGCTCAAAAGAACAGGAACGTGGTAAACCATATTATCCATCTAACCTCCTGTTCAAATTCCCCATGACTTCTTCTGCCAGCACGGCAAAGTCTTCTCCTTCTTCCTGCCACTGCTCGTCGTAGGCCGTCTTAGACCAGACTTCAATTTTATTGAACTGACTAGCCAACACCACCTCGTTCTGTATTCCGGCGTATTCCAATAAGCCTTTAGGAAGCAGAACCCGGCCGGCTGAATCCAGCGACAACTCGGTAGCTCCACGCATGAACTTTCTTACAAATTCGCGGGTACGGCGTTCAAATGTGTTCAGGCGACTCAGCTCTTCCATTATGCGATCCCATTCCTTTCTTGTATAAATAACCAAATGCGCTTCCAGACCGCGGTTCACAACCAACCCTTCCCGCTCTACATCAGGCATTTGCCTTTTGAGACCAGCAGGAAGGACCATGCGCCCTTTTGCGTCCAGCTTACATTCGAATTCTCCAAGAAAGTGTCCCATAATTACACTTTTGCCATTTAATCAAATGTAAAAGTATATAAAACTTCCACTTTCTCCCACTTTCCCCCACAAAAAAGTTTTCCACAAACACCAGGGGTTTCACCAGTGGTTTTTTAATGAAAAAACATCAGGATACCCGTCACAAGGAGGCTGCTTTTCATTAGAATTTTATTAGGATTATTTTCAAATTTTACAAGGCTTATACTCGGCTTTAACAGGGCTTTAACAGGGCTAAAACAGGGCCATTGGCCTAGTATAAGCCTTGTAAAAACTTTGTAAAAGCCGAGTGATCTCCGGAGTTAACTAAAATATGATACGCCTGATAGCAGGACCTAAAGAAAGAATTAATAGAAAATAAAAAAGCCCAGTTGAGGCAGTCTGATCTGAGACTGCCTCAACTGGGCTTGATGAATTATTTACCAAAAAAACGACCTGCTTTAATGTAGGCCAGTAAGCGTTATGCGTTTATGGCTTTTACGCCGGGTAATTCCTTACCCTCCATATATTCCAGAAGCGCGCCCCCACCGGTACTTACATAGCTCACCTCCTCGGTCATTCCGAATTTCGAAACAGCCGCGGCGGAATCGCCACCACCAATAAGCGTGAAGGCGCCATTTTTTGTTGCCTCCACTACCGCTTCTGCAACCGCGCGGGTTCCCTTCGCAAAGGTATCCATCTCGAAAACACCCATAGGGCCGTTCCAGAGCACTGTTTTAGACGATTCGATCACTTTTTTGAAGGTCTCAGAAGATTCGGTTCCGATATCCAGACCCATTTTGCCGGAAGGAATCTGGTCATTTGGACCATTATAGACGTCGGCATCGTTAGCGAAGCGATCCGCAATCTGAGCATCAACCGGAAGAACCAGGTCCACCCCCTTTTCCTTAGCCTTTTTGACCAGCTCATTGGCCAGGTCAAGCTTATCCATTTCCACCAGAGACTCTCCGATCTCCCCACCTCTCGCTTTAACGAACGTATAAGCCATTCCTCCGCCGATGATCAGATGGTCGACCTTATCAAGGAGCGCGTCAATCAGATCCAGCTTGTCAGAAACCTTAGCACCGCCCATAATTGCGGTAAACGGACGGGCTGGGTTGTTGAGTACCTTTTCTGCATTTTTCAGCTCAGAAGCCATGAGGTAGCCAAAGTATTTGGCATCCGAAAAAAACTGTGCGATAACCGCTGTTGAGGCATGCGCCCTGTGCGCCGTACCGAAAGCATCGTTCACGTAGATGTCGCCCAACTTGGACAGGTTTTCGGCAAAGGCTTTATCGCCTTTTTCTTCTTCCTTATAAAAACGGAGATTTTCCAGCAGCAGCACTTCGCCTGGTTTTAACGCTTTGGCTTCCTCCTCCGCTTGCTTACCAATGCAGTCATCAGCGAACTTGACCTTTACACCAAGCTCTTCTGATAAATGATCGACGAGATGACGCAGCGAAAATTTATCAGCTGGCCCATCTTTCGGGCGCCCCAGGTGAGACATTAAGATTACAGCTCCTCCGTCTTTCAATATTTTTTCTATCGTAGGCTTCGCGCCTTTGATCCGGTTATCGTCAGTGATGTGAAACTGATCGTCCAGCGGCACATTAAAATCTACTCGGATCAACGCCTTTTTACCGGAAAAATTAAAATCATCAATAGTCTTCATAAGGATCTTTATCTGTCTTGTATTGAATAACAAACTTAAGTAAAAATGGTGCAAAACAAAGTGAATAAGGTGCTGTTACCTTGAAAATTAAATTGCTATGTCGAAGAAAGAAAAGTTCGAACCGGACGATAGCTCGGAAAAAGAAGCCAAAGGCGGAAAAGCAGTGAAGGAGAATAAAGACAAGTCCTACAGCCACAAGGAGCCCGAGATGAAAAACCCGGAAAAGGCCCGGAAATACAGCGAACAGCCGCCCAACGAACAAAACAACCGCAGCTAAAGGATATGAAGCCGGCGACTAGATTCCGGCAAGGAAGCTTTCAATAAGCTTGTTAAATGCCACGGGGTCTTCCAGGTTAGGAAGATGACCGCAAGCTTCCAGCTCAACAAACTCTGCTTCCGGGATTTCCCGCTGCAACTGTTCGGCCTGCTCGCGTGCGGTGATCTGATCCTCAACACCCCGGATAACGAGTGCCGGAACCTTAATGTTTTTCAGTGTCCCGGTGGTGTCTGTCCGGGAGGCCAGCGCCAGCAAGGTAGCGCAGATGCTCCTGACGTCGTTGCGACGTATGCTGCTTCGAATCAGTTCGATGGCATCAATTTCATGTTCAAGGCTGGCCGAAGAAAAGACTTTGGCACTAAAACCAATGGCGAATGCGCGTCGTCCGTATTTCAAAACGGACTCAAGTGTATTGAACCGCTTGATTTTACCTTCGTTGTCATCCGATCTTGCGTGGGTATCGGAGAGAATTAAGCCTTTAAATAATTCGGGACGCAATTCGTGTGCCCTTAGAGCAATGTATCCACCCATAGAAATCCCGCACACAATGACCGGTTCTCCTCCTTGTTGCTGAATTAATTCAATCAGGTCGTTCGCAAAAAGATCGATGGTAAAATAACCCCTGCCGGATGTAGTTATTCCATGGCCACGCACGTCATAGGCAATCCCCTTTACATCCGATCCGAGGGCATTCAATTGTTCCGTCCACATATTTTTATTGAATGGAAATCCGTGAATGAAGATGACGGTATGTTTTGCGAGAGCCGCGTCTTTCAACAGATAAGAAACACTGATGTCATTGATTCTTGTTTTCTTTCGTTGTAAAGTCTTAGCTGTGATCATGCTCGTCTGATTTATTCAAAAGCTATTAACGACGATACCAGGCATTTGTTTTGGGCATTGGCAGACACCGAATTATTTTTCACTTTTTTTAATTGATATTTTGGAAATCACGATCTGCTTTCTATCTTTGCAGTCCAATTCGGAACGCACTTGTAGCTTAACTGGATAGAGCACCTGACTACGGATCAGGAGGTTAGGGGTTCGACTCCCTTCAAGTGCACTTTTAATCTAAAGCCTAATCATCTCACGATTAGGCTTTTTAAATTTTAACCTCATGCTAAACTTGGTTTTATTTGGCCCTCCGGGCGCAGGGAAGGGTACTCAGTCTGACAAATTAATCCAACACTATCAACTGGTGCACATATCGACCGGTGATCTTTTCAGAGATCACATTAAGCGTCAAAGTGACTTAGGTCAGCAGGTCAGCAAGTTGATTTCTAATGGTGAGCTGGTTCCGGATAGCATTACCATTGCCATGCTGGAGGATGAAATCAGGAAGCATCCGGAAAGTAAAGGCTTTATCTTTGACGGTTTCCCCCGCACCGTTGCTCAGGCGGAAGCGCTGGATGTATTCTTAACGGGTTTACAAACCTCCATTACGGGTGTCATTGCCCTGGACGTGGATGAGGAAGAATTAAGCAAGCGTATTGCCGAGCGTAAGAAGACGAGCAACCGGGCAGATGATGAGGCCGATAAGCTTAAGAAACGCATCGATGAGTACTTCCAGAAGACCATTCACGTGCTTCCTTATTATGAGCATCAGGGAAAGCTTTCCAAAGTAAATGGCATTGGTGATATAGACGCTATCTTTAACGAGTTGACGTCAATAATTGACCGTTACGGTAAGCAATAGTCGGCAGGATGGCACAAGGATCTAATTTCGTAGACTATGTAAAAATCTGTTGCCGGTCTGGACATGGCGGGTCAGGTTCCGCTCATTTGCACCGCGACAAACATACGGCGAAAGGTGGTCCGGACGGGGGTGATGGTGGCCGGGGCGGGCATGTTATTTTAAAAGGCAATAGCCAGCTCTGGACCTTGCTTCATTTGAAATACCGGAAACATGTGCTGTCGGAAAACGGCGGACCAGGTCTTTCAGCTCTGCAGCACGGTAAAAATGGTAAGGATGAGGTGCTCGAGGTCCCGCTGGGTACGGTAGCCCGGGACGCCGAGAGTGGTGAAGTTCTGTTTGACATCACCGAGGATGGCGAAACGAAGATCCTTACCGCGGGCGGTCGTGGAGGTTTAGGAAACTGGCATTTCAAAAGTCCGACGCAGCAGACTCCCCGCTTTGCTCAATCGGGAGAAGAAGGCAAAGAGCAATGGATTGTCCTGGAGCTTAAAGTTTTGGCGGATGTGGGACTTGTGGGGTTCCCAAACGCTGGAAAATCGACTTTATTATCGGTCGTTTCCGCCGCTAAACCCGAGATTGCGAATTACCCGTTCACCACACTGGTTCCGAACCTGGGAATTGTTTCCTACCGGGATAGCAAATCTTTCGTTATGGCCGATATTCCCGGCATCATTGAAGGCGCTTCGCAAGGCAAAGGTCTTGGACACCGGTTTCTAAGGCATATTGAACGGAATGCTGTTCTGCTCTTTCTGATCCCTGCGGATACGGAAAGAAGCATTGGCGAAGAGTACAATATTTTACTTGGGGAACTTACGGCCTATAATCCGGAATTGCTGGATAAACCGAGGTTGCTGGCGGTGTCAAAATCGGATCTGCTGGACGAGGAGTTGACTGCTGAGATGCGTGCTACGCTGCCGGAAGGAATAGAGGCAGTTTTTATTTCCTCTGTAGCCAATCAGGGCATTACCCAGCTAAAAGACCAACTCTGGAAAAAACTGATCAGCTAGGTAATGCCTGAATTGATGTTTTATTGACTGTCCCTAAGTTTTTTAACTTCGTCATGCGCCTCCTTTTGGCGCGCTGCCTGTTCTTCGATAACCTTCCTCACCTCACCCAATATCGACGGTTCTGCCAGCGCATCTTTGTAGGCCTTTTTCGCTGCATCTTCTCCACGCTCGCATTCTTCCAGTATAGCTTTCCGGTCATGACCCGTGAACGTGGCTTTTACATCCATCCAGGCGCGGTGCAAAGTACCGAGTACCGTTGCCCCTTAGGCTGGCTTCTCATTCTCCGGAAGACGCTCTACCAGGTAAGCCAAATCGTCGTTGAACCCGCTTGACTGGCTTGCGAAATGATTGAATAAACCTTTGAGATCCAGGTCGAGCGCATCGGTTTCCTTGAGCGCCCTTTCGTAACCTTCAATTCTGTCGTGATTAATTTTAATGAGGTCGTTCAGCACCTCTGCCGTTTTGTGTGTGGTAGTCATGATCTTTTTATTTTACTCAGTTAGTAAGAGCATAACCGTCTGAACGACAAAATTGTTTCTCATCTTCTATATCTCCTCACGCGCTATCTTGCTGCATATAAAACCGTTCCAGCCAGATGTACAGCTCGGGATGTTTGTTTTTGAACTGTTCCGGCTTCTCAAAGAAATATTCGGACACGACGGCAAGAAATTCTGCTTCGTTGGTCAGGGCGTAGGCATTTATATCCGAATGCCCGCTTTGTATGCGTTTCATCTCCCCGTGCATAAGTTTGATCCAGGGTGCGATGTATCCTTTATTCAAGAGAAGCTCCGGCACACCGTCTACACTCCCATCAACTTTATCCAGCAAATGGACAAATTCGTGTATGGCGGTATTGTGTGGACCTGATGCTTTACTGAAGCCCTTATCCAGCGCCTCTTTGGACAGGATCATCTGACCGTTCATAAAGCCTGAACCTACCATGCCCTCAATATTGGCGGATTTTTCTTCAAAATCGAATTTTTCATCAAAGGTTCGCGGATAAATAAGCACGTTGGTCAGGTTTGGATAATGCCAGCCGGGAAAGGCGAATATGGGAATGATGGCACCGGATGCAACCAAAATGCGATCGGTCTCAGAGAGATCTATTCCAACGCCTTCGATACTTGTGCGACTGAGAAATTCAGTCACTCGTTCTTCAAATAACTTTTTACTTTCCTCGTTTAGGCTTCTGTAAAATTCTACCCGATCTTCGAGGGTATTGCGCAGGATATCTTTTGGGACTGTGTTCGCAGACAAGCTGCGCGCACGCCGCTTCCGGCTTAGAAAAAAGAGCGCTACACCGAGGATTGAGATCAGGATGATAATCGAAACAAAAAACGTCATCTTTAACTTGTTTGCTTTACAGCTTAAAGCCCTGGATGACGTTTTTTGTTTGAGCAGACTCGCTTAACGTTTATTTTTCGAGGTAACCCCGACGCATAGGCGACCGTTCAGCCGGCCAAGGTCTTTGTTTACCGCTCTTTTTATCGACCGGCATGATGACCCGTTCGCGAGAGGCGAAATCCGGATCTTCGCTTGCCATATACGCGAGAATAGCCGTTAAAATTGCGTTGCTGCGCACATCGTCAAAGACGACTTTGTCATAGGTGTCCCGATTGGTATGCCAGGTATAATTCCAGTAGTCCCAGCTCAGGGAGCTCAGTGAAAATGCTGGTACACCTGCTGCTACAAAAGATGCATTATCGGATCCGCCACCGCTTGGAAAGCCAGGGTAAGATGTTTCGATCTCTGCTTTAATACTGTCGGGCACCATGCTTAACCAGCGGCCCAGGTAATCGTATGCGTGAACGAATCCCTGGCCGGAAAGGTTTACAACCCGGCCCGTACCATTATCCTGGTTGAACAGCGCCTGCACTTTTGCCACGATTTCCGGGTGATCTTCTACAAAGGCGCGCGAGCCATTCAAACCCTGCTCCTCGCTTCCCCAGTGACCCGCGATGATGGTTCTCTTAGGGTTAGGGTAGAATTTTTTAAGCAGGCGCATGGCTTCCATCATTACCAGCGTTCCGGTTCCATTATCGGTTGCACCCGTTCCGCCATCCCAGGAATCAAAATGCGCAGACAGCACGACATACTCATCGGCCTTTTCTCCGCCCTTTAATTCTGCGACAGTGTTATAGGTGGGTTGCTCACCCAATTCTTTGGAATCGGCGCGAATCTCAAGCTTCGGTGTCTTCCCACTTTCGGTTAGACGGTATATCAGCCCGTAATCTTCCAGTGCTACGTCGATAGTAGGAACCTTTTTAGTAAAGGCGCGGAAGATCTTGTTGACACCAAAACCCTGAGACCAATAGGAGCTGATAATCCCGGCTGCTCCGGCATTCTCCAGTCTTTCGTGCAGGCTTTGGGCATTTCCCCCTATTTTTTTCATTTTGGCGGCCCAATCGACCATTTGCTGATCCCTTTCCGCTTTCATTTTCGAGAAGGAAGCGGCCTGTGCGTATTTTTCCCAGTTTTCGTCTGGACGACCTGTGGGTTGAGGCATGGATACCAATACGAATTTACCCTTAACAGTAGGCAGCCATTTTTCAAAAGCGAGCGAGTCTGCCACATCCGGGAGCAAGATCAAGTCAGCGCTGACGGTTTTTCCTTTGGTACCCGGGCTCCAGGCCAGTTGCCGGGCTTCCAGCGATCTTACCCATGGGGCGGTCATATCTACGTGGGTTATCCCCCGCTCCCATCCACGCCAAACACCCCATTGTTCATTTTTTGCCTGGATTCCCCAATCCTGATAACGCTGTACGGCCCAGTCATGCGCCTGCTTCATTTGCGGAGATCCAACAAGGCGCGGCCCGACACCGTCGAGCAGCTCATGCGCAAGTTGTTTGAGCTGAGAATGTTCGGTTGCTTCTTCAACTATTCCGTTAATAATTTTATCAGGCTCCTGTGCGATGGACGAAGTTCCGTTAGTCAGCCCGATGCCGGCCATTAAAAGGGCCGTCGCCGCCAGGTGTTTAGTAGTAATGCGCGTAAAATTTACCATAGCAATTGATTATCTGGTTCGAAAGTTTAAGATTCTGGTGCTAAAGTAGTCAATCTGCCCTTAACGGCGTGGAGGAAAATTTATAATCTCGGCCAATATCAGTCAAATAGCGAAGTTTTTACATTTGGGCTTTGCAAATCATTATATTCGTAGCATAACTACACTCCGCATGCGTTTAAATCTTCTGTGTTGTCTATCTGTCTTTGTTTTTAGTTGTCCATCCGTCTTTTCTCAAACCAGAAAGCAGATCGAGACCTTGTTTACCGATTCTGAAGTATGTAATTCTCACTTTACCGGATTTATGCTTTATGACCTGGATGAGGATGAAGTCGTTTACGCACAAAATGAACATCTTTATTTTTCTCCGGCATCGAATACCAAGCTGTTTACGCTATACGCCGCCCTGGAATTGCTCGGAGATTCCATCCCGGCCATTCATTATCAAATTAAGGGCGATTCCCTGATTTTTTGGGGTACGGGCGATCCAACCAGCTTTCGCGAAGATTTCGACTCCGAAAAACTCTATTCATTTCTAAAAGACTTCCCCGGAAAGCTCTATTATAGTCATAATAATTACGCGGGGAACTTTTACGGAAGATCATGGCCTTACGGAGATTACGATGCGTATTACCAGGCGGAGATCAACGCCTTCCCCTTCGGGGGCAACCTGGTGCATTTTAAGCGCAGTTCCGGGGAGCAAACTTTGTCTATCCATCCGAAGCTTTTCAGCCGGCATCTGAAATACGCCTATCCGGAAAAAGGGAAGGCCAGGATCTCTGTAGAACGTACCCTGATGGAAAATGATTTCAGTCTGAGTTACGACCCGGGCTATCCACCGCTTAACCAATACACACCTTTCAAAACCAGTCCTGAATTAACTACCCAGCTTTTGGAGGATACCCTTAAGCGCTCTGTTACGCTGGTGGATGAGTTAAAACCTGCTACCGCTGTCCCATTTTACAGTGTTGCTGCAGACACCGTCTACCGCGCTCTTATGCTTCCGAGTGATAATTTCATTGCCGAACAATTATTGCTTGTCTGTTCCAGCCTGCTGAACGGGGGACAACAGCTCGACGCAGCGGCCACCATCCGCCATGCAGAAAAGTTTCTTTTGGCTGATCTTCCCGACAAAGGCCAATGGGTAGATGGTTCAGGCTTATCCAGAGTCAACTTTTTCACGCCGGCCTCCATCGTTGCCTTGCTTAAAAAATTATGGACCAAAGTAGGTGACGAGAACCAGTTGCACAATCTCCTGCCCGCCGGGGGTAAGACGGGTACACTGAAAAATGCATATCAGACGGATAGGGGTTCGGTTTTTGTCTGGGGTAAAACAGGCTCCCTGAACGGTGTCCACAATCAAAGCGGATACCTCACCACCAGAAAGGGAAAGCGTTTTATATTTTCCTTTATGAATAACAATTATGTACGTCCGACGGCCGAGGTTCGCCAGGAAATGGTCAGGATTATGACGGCGATACGCAGAAATTATTAGTTCCTACCGGATGCTTGCTATACGGATACGGGTATCGAAAAACTGATTTCCCCGTCTTACGATCAGCCTTACTCTGGCTTTCGGGGATTGCAATCTGCGTTTTATTTCATGAAAACCGGGGTTTAATTTCCCATCCAACGCGAATATAAGATCGCCTTCTTTCAATCCTGCCTGATCCGCCGGGGAGCCTTCTATTACACCGCCCAGGTAAGTCTTTCCATCCGTAAACATCAAATCCAATCCGGTATAAGCATAGTCGAAACGGTCCTTAAAATGCGAGTTTGGCTTCAAATGAATTTCGCGATCCGGGTAATTATAGACCACATTGAAGCGGCGCAGCAGGTCATTTCCCAGGAGCCCGCCCAGATACGGGTAATTGGTTACCTCGAAGACATCGTCAAATAACAAAACGGGCACTCGTCTGAATCGATAAGGGCCAATGCGCACCTCCCTGACCGTCGTCAGATCCATTTTTATGCGCCCACCCAATCCATGTCCGTCTTTTTTGAATATTTTCTTATTGTTTGATAGCACGACGCTGTCTCTGGCAAATTCGGTCGACAGCATCAGGCATACGCCAGCGCCGCTGTCATGCAATATACGCGGCTTAGTCCGTTTACCTTCGTATAAGTCGACTCCATGAATAGGCAGGCGTCTGAGGTTCGGTTTGATTAAGGTCCCGCCTTTCGGATAGACGAAAGAACCGGGCTTAAATACGGACAAGAGCCCCTGGTCGTAGTCTAGTCGCACGATGAATCGGGAAAAGAAGGAATAACCGATAATTCCATTGACCGGAATGCCGTAGACAGCCGATAGAAAACTATAGTCGTTTACATGGAAATCAAGACTATCCACCTCCAATCCGGGAAGAACCAATGTCCTTTTATACAGAAAAGGAACTTTGCGAATGCCTGCTAATCCTTTTACACTCACCTCCGAAGGCTCGGGCCTGAGGCCCATGTGGGCAACGGTAGCTGAGTCCAGCGAAATCCCTCCACTGCCGGTATCCAACACAAAATTCAAGGTATCCGTCTGCTCTTTCAGAAAAGCCTGAACAATGACAACTCCCCCGGTGATGGTCATAAACGGAGCCTGCGATAATAGTATGGGCTGTTTTTGCTGCGCAAAGGAAAGCTGCACGAATGAAAGAACTGCGTTCAAAAAACAGAGCCTGGTCAGTAATAGCTTAATCTTCATCCATCCCCTCTCTCCGTTTATAATAGTCTTGGTTAGCAGACCATTGAAGTGGTAATCGGATAAAAATCGGAAAGAAGGATAAGAAAAACAAGCGACGGACAATAAATCTCTTTTTTTCTTGTTATTTCTTATAAGAATTTCGACTTTAGCGAAAACTTAAATCAGCGAGCTGTGAATCAACCTTCTAAACAGTCACATTTTTCGAAGACAGCATTCACCCGTCTCCATCAACAGAAACTATTTAATTGATGAAATTAAAGAAATATACATTCCCACTCCTGGCAGCTTCAACGCTTACGCTTGGTGTGGGTTTCGTCGCTTTTTCCGGATTTCAGACGAAAGAAAAAACGAAAACTACAGAAGTTACTAAAGCTGTTGCCGAACCCGCTCCCCCGACGATTGAATACGGGCTGGCGATCGACTCCTTCCTGGTGGAAACGGGATCTGTAGCCAGAAACGAATTTCTGTCCCTGATCCTGGAACGATATGGCATCAATTCTGTCGAAATGGCAGAAGTTGTAAAAAAATCCAAACCTGTTTTTGATGTCCGCAAAATTTCTACTGGTCATCCTTTTACTGTCTATTCGACCCGGGAAAATCCGGAACGGGCTGCATATTTTATTTACGAGCCCAATGCGATCGATTACATTGTCTATGATTTACGCGACAGCGTACAAGTTTATGCCGGGAAACATGATGTAGAAACAAGAGTGGAGTCGGTATCTGGTGAAATTGCAAACTCCCTTTACGAGGCATTGCAGAATAATGGAGCCAGTCCGGATCTGGCGATTCAGCTTGCTGATATCTACGGCAGTACGGTAGATTTTTACCGGATCAAAGAAGGTGATTGGTTTAAAGTTCAGTATGAAAGGCAGTATGTAAAAGATAAACCCGTTGGTCAAGGCAGAATTCAATCGGCTTTATTTTCGCACAAAGGTGAAACATTTCAATCTTTTTATTTTGAGCCCGAAGAGGGAAAAGGCGGGTATTACGATGAGGATGGAAACAGTTTGAAAAGGGCTTTTTTAAAGGCACCTCTTAAATTCAGCCGCATCAGTTCACGGTATTCCAAACGCCGCCTTCATCCCGTTCAAAAAGTATGGAAAGCACATTTAGGAACGGACTATGCTGCTCCTTCCGGCACTCCTATTATTGCTACCGCAAACGGGGTTGTGGTTGAGTCTGGTTTTACCAGAGGGAATGGCAATTACGTAAAAGTTAAGCATGATGCAACCTACACTACTCAGTATTTGCACATGAGCAGACGAGCCGCAAAGGTTGGACAACGAATTACACAGGGACAGGTTATCGGTTATGTGGGAAGTACTGGCCTGGCAACGGGACCGCATGTATGCTATCGATTCTGGAAGAATGGACAACAAGTTGACCCCCTAAGACAGAAGATCAACCACAGCATACCTCTTGGAAAAGAGCATATGACTGCTTTTAATTCCGTGGTAATCGAAAAACAAGCCGAGTTATCCAGCATCCGTATGCCGCATGAAATTATTCTGGCATCCAATGAAGATCCGAATCAATCTGTGTTTGATGATCAGCATAAAATGTGACTAATACATCTTTGAATAAGATACCTTATTAAAAAAGGGCTGCAATTGCAGCCCTTTTTTAATATTCGTCTTCGTTAAATAAGAAGTCTTCTTTCGTTGGATAATCCGGCCAAACTTCTTCGATGGACTCATAAGCCTCACCATCGTCCTCCATCTCTTCCAGGTTTTCCAGAACTCCTTCCGGAGCGCCCGAACGGACGGCGTAATCGATCAACTCTTCTTTGGTTGCTGGCCATGGTGCATCTTCCAGATGTGATGCTAGTTCTAATGTCCAATACATATGCTTAATTAGTTTACTGACAAAAATTCAACCTTTTCAGGTCAACCATCATTATGGCTACCCATAACAAAAAGGATACCATAATCCGGAGGCCTAATATAAAGAAAGGAACGAATAAAGTAAAAAAAAGTTAAAACGCCATTTCTCTTGTTTGTGCTGCCCCGAAAGCAGTAAACAAGCATCATCAGAAAACTTCCAGGCTTCAGGAAAAATGGATTTTCAACTCGTTTAATGACAACCCTAAGATATCTGAAATCTCAGGGAAGGAAAATCCATCTTTTTTCATTCCTCTGGCCACTGCCAGAAGTGCCTTGAGGTCATTTTGCCCTTTTTTTTCTGGTTCAGCATATTGTTGACTATCATTTCGTTTCATAGCGATCAATATTTGAATCAATAATAGCAAATATATCAACACGTATCCTAAAACGATAATAAAAAATGAATAAAATAAGACAAATATTACAAAAAAGTCAAAATAAGATCATATTACATTAATATTTCTTATTTAACAGCGTCGGCAAGCTGAACTTCCGCCGCCTGCAATCCTTTCGGCGATTTGAAAACCTTGAACTGGACTTTATCACCTTCCTTGATCGTCGATGGAAGTTCGTCAGTTAATAAGAAAAAGACACGTTCGCCAAATTCGTTGTTTATAAAACCCCAGCCACGTTCGGCATTTAAAAAACTGACTTTGCCATTATGAAGATTATCCTCCTCCTCGGATTTGGGAATGCTGATCATAATATCCTCCGGATTGACTTCTTCCCTTTTTACTTCTTCAGGCTTTTCTGTGGTGATGTTCCCATCTGCGTCAACGTAGGCAAACATTTCATCTAAAGATTTACCTTTATCCGAGTCTGTTAGTCTGGCTTCTTTGCGGGACGCTTTTTCCTTCTTCTTCTGTTCACGTTTCTTAACCTGTTCTCTTTTTCTAAAACTTTCCTGACTTCTTCCCAAAGTGATTCCTATCTTCTAAAATTAAAAAATTCCCATTCATTATAAATGACGCACATTATGCAAAAAAACAAATGGGGTTTGGCTCTCAAACAATTTGCGATTTCTATCGCGAGTACTGCAAATTTACGGTTATTTAGCTGCATTTCAAATTCTGGGAGAATACACAACGAATTTACCCTTGAAATATGATGGTAGTTGATCCGGAAAGATGCTTAATCCACTCGAAAAATATAGCCTACACCATATACGTTTTGAATACGAACTTTCTGAGATTTGGCAGCATGTTTTCTAATTCTGGATATGAAAACGTCCAGGCTTCGACCAAGAAAGTAATCCGCATCTCCCCAGAGACTAACCAAAATTTCTTCCCTTTTAAGTGTTTGGTTCTGATGTTTATGCAAATATTCCAAGAGTTCTGCTTCCCTTGGCGTTAAAATTATTTCTTCGCCGGTGGAAAAGCGAAGCGTTAAGAGACTCCTTTTGAAAAGCATATCTCCTATTTGTAAGCTTCGTTTATTCTCGTTAAACGCGGCTGGATCTTCATTGCGGCGGACTATATTTTGAATTCTGATTAAAAGCTCATCCACATCAAATGGCTTACAAATGTAATCGTGCGCACCTATCCTTAAGCCCCGGAGACGATCATCTTTTTCACTTCGGGCGGTCAAAAACAGAATGGGCTGATCCGGACTGATCAAAAGAATTTTTCTGGCCAACTCGAAACCATCGTAATCAGGGAGCTGTACATCGATCATTAACAAGTTAAACTTCGTGTCAGCGTGATAAAAATTATATGCCTCATCGGCAGTCCGGCACCAGGTCACGTCAAAATCATTAGCCATGATATACTGACTTAGCACATGCCCCAGATCACGCTCATCTTCGATGAATAAAAGTTTAGGCTTCATATAGTTGAGATGTTTTAAAGGTTATCAAAAAAGTAGTGCCTGCCCCTTCAGCACTTTCCACATTAATATTCCATCCATGTGCAATAACAGCGCGTTTCACATAATACAGACCAAGGCCAAGGCCACCGGGATATTTGCGTGTGTTCCTTTTAAAAAATTTATTAAATATTTTCTCGAGATCGTCCCTGGAAATGCCCACTCCATTGTCTTCGACTGAGAGAATGGCGGAGTTATCTAATTGTTCCGTTTTCACTAAGATTATTTTCCTGGTGGCATTATTGTGCTTAACCGCATTGTCCAGTAAATTATTGATCAACGTGGTGAATAAAAATTTATTCATGGATACGCTGCTCCTTCCGGCTCCGGCTTTGAATTGAATTTCGACGCCTTCTGAAGTCTGAATTTTATAGTCAGACACGACCTCCTGCGTAACCTGGTCTAAAGGCGTACTTGTTACATCCATTTCGACCGATTGTGAAGAAGTATCTGCCAGGACCTGAGTGACAAGCAATTTCAAACGCATGGCCTGACGGTTGACGATTTGCGTGCAGGATCGAAAGAATTCAGTCTCCTTCCCTAGCATGGAATTCTCAATGTTTTTGTTAGCAACCATAATCGTTGTGATTGGTGTATTGAATTCATGACGAATGCTATTCAAAAAATCTGCCTGCATCTCTGAGAGCGTTTTTTGCTTAAGCCAGTTTTTATAGGTTCGGTAGTAGATCAGTATAATGAGAACGATTGAAAATACCGCCAACAGCAACATCGGAAGCATTTCTCTCACAATACCCATGAATCGCGCCGGATGATCCACATACAGTTTAAAACTCATCTGATAGGAATGTCCGGAATCCGCACTTATATTTAATGAAGTAGTCAGACTTTGACGTTCCGGCTTCTTAAGATCGCCATCGATTCGCATCCCTATCCCTTTGAAATTATTCAAGTCGGATGTCCAGACAAGATCTCCCGGATTAAAAAGAGGAATGAAATCTCTCCCGTTGAAATTGACGCTGATACCATCTACAATCAGCGAATACCGAAGGTCGTCTGCCAGCTTATACGTGCTTAAAATAGAACGAAAAAGAGAATCCATCGAACTGCCTTTCCGGGTTTGTTCAAACAGACTTTTACAGACGGTCGTAGCTATCGCTCTGAATCGGCTTGCATCATCCCGGAACGCAGCTTCAAGGTGGTCAATCTCTTTATAAATAACGGTGTCGATGATAAGACGTCCTCCCGGGAACAATTTATCATTTCTGATACTGGATACATATGCTCTGTTAATAATCCCTTTCTCCCTCAGAAAGTATTCCTTATTTCTCAGCTCGTAAGTGTTGTAAATCAACTTTACCTGTACTGAAATGAGGATAAGTAAAGCGAGTAAACTCAGCACTTGCGGTCTGACTGGTGCCCGTTTAGAATCTATTAACATTATCTTAAGTTTTGGTTGACAACTTTCCCCGACGGCCTTTAATACTTTTACGACGTATCAACACTAAACTATTAATCTTTACGCCGAAGCCGTTGATATACTGATTTAGCCGCTACAAGAAAATTAGCTTTTAAATATACTAAAATGTTTTAGTGAGCACTTGAATAGATATCTATGATTTAAATTTTACACCATCCTTTTTATTTAACCAACCCAGCAAACAAGAATTATTTAAAGCGTATGAAACAAATCAACGTAGGAAAACTTGGCTTCCGCCATCTTTTTAAGGAAATCTTTATTTCCGCTATTTTTATCCAGTTCCTGTTCTTCGGACTGGTCGGAATTGGCTTTGCACAGGAAAGACCGGTGCAAGGCGTTGTTACCAGTGCTACCGATCAAACACCCCTTCCAGGCGTTTCCGTTATCATTAAAGGGACGTCTAAGGGTACTACCACTGACGAAAACGGTCGTTTTAGCATTGAGGCAACCGACGATGCTATTCTTCAATTCAACTATATTGGATATACTCCAGAGGAAACCAGAGTAGGATCTCGTAAAAACATCCAGGTTACGCTAAAAACTGATACCCGGAGTATGGACGAAGTCGTTGTAGTGGGTTTTGGTACGGCTAAAAAAAGTGAGATTACTGCGGCATCAACCAATGTAAAGGCAGAGGATTTCCGACAAAGTGCCGCCAGAAATGCGATGGATCTCCTCCAGGGAAAAGTAGCCGGATTACAGATCAGCCGGAGCGGTTCTAATCCAAATACCGGTGTATCGATTCAATTGCGCGGAGCCACTTCTATTTCCGGAACAAACTCCCCTCTGGTTGTCATCGACGGAATCCCCGGTGGAAATCTTGATCTTTTACAGCAGGAAGATATCGAGTCTATTAACGTATTGAAAGATGGATCCGCCGCTGCCATTTATGGAACCCAAGCCAATGGAGGTGTCATATTAGTGACCACCAAAAAAGGAGCTCCGGGTAAAACGCGTTTTGACTATGCCAATTACTTCAACCGGGATTTTGTTCAGAGAAAACCTGACTTTATGTCTGCGGCTCAATACCGTCAAAAAATCAATGAAGGCGTAATTTCAGATGTAAATGACCGCGGAGATGACGTAGATGCTTTTGACCAATTAATCCGAAAGGATAACCTGAGTCAATATCACACCTTGGCCATATCCGGTGGTGGAGAGAATAACAACTTCCGTGTTAGCACATACTATCGTGATCTACAGTCTGTAGCCAGGGAAAATGGGAGGACTGAATACGGTGTACGGGCAAATTTCAACGGAAAAGGATTTAACGACCGTCTGACCACTCAGGTGGATTTGGCGACCAACTTCAA
>JBMDWN010000267.1:0-4440 GCA_048595275.1 Olivibacter sp.
TTGCTTTACTGTAAAGCTATAGCGCTGGTCCAGTGGAGACAATCCCCGGTCCCATTTCTTGTCTACTTCCAGAACCAGAAGTATGTCCGGATCATATTGTTGAACGACCTGGAGGCAGCCGGCGTAATTATCGTTTGGCTCATAAACGTTCGAAATCATAAGCTTTATGCTTTTGCTGTTTTGACCATTTAAAAGCTTAGAATTACTTGCGGATGGAACCTTTTTACGACTGAAAATGGTGAAAGGAAAGATCAACCTTAAGAGGTTGAAAAGAAAGCCTGCTAATGCTGCGATCAGCAGCCAGTCGTACCAGGCTCTGTGTTCCTGAAAAAGCCACCATATAATCAGGGCAGCCGTTATAACCATTTTTTGCAAACGGGGGTACTCCATGACCCGGAAAGTCCAGAAATCACTGCGTACGAAAGGAAGTAAGTGCAAAACCAAAATAAGCGCACTAAGAATATAGATCATATAAAATACAAAGCTTAGCCAGGATTTAATGGCTGAAGTTCGAACATTTAACGGGCTTAATAATTTTTGAGGCGGTGCGGTTTTAAAAAATAAGAGGGCGAAGAGCCCTCTTATTCAGTGCACTTACTTAACGTGAGGCATCCCTCAGCGACTTAATTTTATCGTGCGCAGCTTTGATTTCTATGGCTTGCGTACTTACTTTCTCCAAAGCAGGCCCGTCCAACGATCCGTCGCGGATGGCCTTTTCATAGGCTGCTTTGATTGCGTCTTCCCCTCGCTCCGCTTCATTGAGTATACTTTTGCGATCATCCGCGCCAAAGATGGATTTGATGTCGATCCAGGCCCGGTGAAGTGTACCGCTTACGCTTTCACCTTTTTCCACTTCCTCTCCGGCACCGGCTACAATGAACCCGAGCTCCCTACTAAACTTCTCGCTTTGAGCTGCATAGTCAGCAAAGATCGCTTTCAGGTCCGTGTTCTCTTCTTTTAAATCTACGATAGCCTTCTTAAAGCCCTCAGCCCGGTCGTTATTAATCTCAACCAGATCGTTCAAAATTCCCACAGTTTTTTCTGTATAAGCCATAATTTGATATGTTGTTTCATCCATACAACAGCAAAATCTATCCCTTTGTTCTGTCAATGAGCTAATGGGACAAACTGACCGCACGGTTTAAATAGCGTTGGGTCTTTAACTCCGTGAGGATGAATTCGGCAAGATCTGCACGACTAATTTTTAATGATAGGTCTCTTTCATTCTTTCCGAAGCCAACCCGGTAGTTGCCGGTTGCCGGACCGTCCGTAAGCGCACTTGGACGCAGAATGGTGAAAGAAATATTGCTGTTGAAAACATAGCGTTCTTGCAATTGATGATCTTTAAAGGCATTCTTTAACAGTAGACCAAACATAAAATACTTCCATAAAAAGTTCAGGTTTTGATAACTGTCTCCCGCACCCAGCGTAGAAAGGGTGATCAAACGGCCTATTCCTTCCTGTTCCATGGCTTCCAAAATGATTTTGGTACCGGCAGCCCTGATTTTCCCTTTTGCGCCATCTCCGAGCAGCGATAATACGGCGTCCTGATTTCGGATGCTGAGACAAACGTCTTCCTTCTGAAGTACGTCACCCTGAAATATCTTAAGTTTGGGATGGTTCAGGTTATTAAATTTTTCCGGGTTACGTATAAACGCCGTAACCGCATGACCATCAGATAGAGCTCGCTCCAATACTACTTTACCTGCGCTTCCGCTTGCGCCAAAAATAACTATTTTCATAATCTTTGTATTTTTTGGTAAAGCTCAGCTTTCAAAATACAGGAAAATAGAACGAATACGACACTAGCGGGAAAATTTCCTTGGAGTTTTTCCAGTAAAGTATTTGAACACCCGGATGAAATGCGATTGATCAGAAAAACCATGATCATAAACGAGCTGGTTCATCTTTTTACATTCCATCTTGTTTAAGGAATGCAGCGAGCTGCTGAACTGGATAATTTTAGCAAACTGCTTAGCTGTCAGACCCGTTTCATTTCTGAATTTGCGTTCCAGGCTCCTTATATTAACCTGAAATCGCTGAGCGATTTCGTTAATGAATACCTTTCCTTCTCGTTTTATAATATAATCAACGGATTGTTTGATCAGCGGATCAAATTCGGCTTCTTTTTGCCTGATAAGATCAAGAATGACCTGGCTGATTAACGCGATGCGTTGTTCTGTCCCGGCCTGAAGGAGCAGGTTGGTTGCCAAGGCGTTCATCTCGTAGTTGCCCAGTTGCGTTGGATGATGGCAGTTGTCGTTAAGTCTTTCCGGATGAAGATCGAACAGACTTTTTAAACCTAGCGGATAAAGTTGAAAGAGCACAAAAGAGAAGCGACCGCTAAATTCCAGGTTAACGGGTGATATGGTCTGACCGTAAAGGAAGAGGGGTGGCATCTCTTGGTCATGCGGCCTGACGCGAAGTCCTTGCTCCGAAATGTAGAAAATCAGTCCGGGGTAACCATCGGCGAAAAAGGGCAAATGGATAACAGGACCATCCTCTGAACGTTCGTAGGACCATATGCTTTTTACGAAAAGTGAAATCGGGCCGGACGGTGTATGTTGTTGACAGGTAATCATAACCCTATTGGTTGTAAGTTAAGCAAACCGGATTGTTATTTCCAGTCATAGTTCGTATGTTGCGGATATAACTCAAATTATGCGAATACTTATTATATTAATAGCTTTTTCTGCCCTGTTTATTTCATCCTGCACAGAACGCAAAGCGGAATGCGACTGCCCGGAGAATAAATATACGGATTCAAAAAGAGATACGCTGTTTCATTTGTCGGATGGCGAAACGATTGCCTTGTGCGGACACCAGCTGGAAGGAGCGGGCGCATCAGTTTATTCGGAATTTATTTTAGCACGCTGTGCTGATGACGTTATCATTGATTTTTGGGATGCCACACAATTCTGCCGCTTGGAGGCGGTTAACGACACTCTTTTAGTGGAGGAATTGGGATATTTTGCCGTCGGGGATAGCCTAAAGGTTCGTGAAGAAGTGTGGACAACAGAAAAGTTATTTGTCCAGGATAATCATGTCAGCAGAAAGCTTGAAGTGAACCGACAGCTGGCCTCTTACAACGCCAATGAAATTCAACAGGTTTTAACGGAGTATGAGACATCGGATTCGGAGCTAACGGATGAAAAAATGGACTTGTTGAACCGTTTGTTTATCGCTGCAATATCCGGAAGCGCAGAGGCAAGGAATTATTTCATCGGCTTTAAGGATAAGTTTCAGGTGCCGGATGGCGCTAATTCCCAGCAATACCGGGATCTTTCGGATATGCTGGCGTTATGGGACAGCAAAACATAATACACATGACTATATATTCTAATTTTAAACGCTTTGTTCTCCTGATGGTTAGCGGGTTTTGTATACAGTTGGCCTTGTCTTCATCGGGTTTCCGTATTGAAAACCCGAAAGAAATGGCACTGGAAGCTTTCAACAAATATTATTACAGTCCGGAAAAGAAGCTTTATTACAGTACGACGAAGGAAGATGCACTGGCTTCGATCTGGACGCAGGCGATTTATTGGGATATCCTGATGCATCGCTATGAGCGAGTCAAAGACGAAGGGGGCTTGAGGGCTATTCAGGACCTTTACCAGGGGGCATATCAGCAATACGATGCCTACAACTGGGAAAATACGAAGGAATGGTTTATCTACGATGACATTATGTGGTGGGTCATTGCTTTGGCCAGGGCCCACCAGCTCACCGGAGACTCTGTTTACCTTGAACAATCAATCAGCGGTTTTGAGCGGGTGTGGCGGGATTCCTACGACCCGAAACAAGGCGGCATGTTCTGGGCGTTTGATCATAAAGGGAAAAACGCCTGCATCAATTATCCAACGGTGATCGCGGCAATGAGACTCTATGATATTACGGGCGAGCAGCAATACCTTGAACGCGCAAAGGAGATATACAGCTGGTCAAGAAAGAACCTGTTCGATCCGGAAAGCGGTCGGGTAGCGGATCATAAGATGGGTGCCGGAAAACCTGGATTTGAAGATTATACCTATAATCAGGGAACCTGTATCGGCGCTGCGGTCATGCTGTTTAAGCAAAGCGGTGACGCATCCTACCTGGATGATGCGAAGCGGGCTGCAAACTATACCAAAAACAGTATGTGTAATGCGGATGGCATTTTACCTGCGGAAGGCGATTGGAACGAGCAAGGGGTATTGAAGTCGATTTTTGCGCACTACATGCATATGCTGATTTATGAGGGGGAGCAAAAGCAGTATCTGGACTGGATCAATAGGAATATTGATCTGGCCTGGAGCAACAGAGATCCGCAAAGAGGAATTATGCATCGGGACTACACGAAACCTTGCCCGGAAGGACCAGTTCAGTCTTATGAATCCAGCAGTGGCGTGGCCTTTATGCAATTATTCCATTAACGCTTTTTTAAAAATGTCCGGCTGAGGT
>JBMDWN010000268.1:0-5984 GCA_048595275.1 Olivibacter sp.
TTGCAAGGCCCCGACGACCAACATTACAGAAAATACTCGGGAAAATTTCAGGAAACGCCCTATAAAGGTGATGATTATGGACCCGAAGCAAAGGTCGCAGGGTACGCCAGCGTTGATCAGCCAAGAGCAACCTACGCGGCAATGATAAGCCGACTGGATGCTTATGTCGGCGAAGTCCTGACCAAGCTTGATGAGCTTAATCTGAGTAAAAACACCATCGTCCTTTTTGCCAGCGACAACGGGGCTCATCAGGAGGGCGGCGCCGATCCTGAATTCTTCAACAGTGCAGGCAATCTCCGGGGCTTCAAGAGAGATTTATACGAAGGTGGAATCCGAACGCCTTTCATTGTGCGTTGGCCGGATGTAGTCCAGGCAAACACTGTTTCTGAACACCTTGCCGCTTTCTGGGACATCATGCCTACCTTCTCAGACATCGCTGGTGCGCCCAGAGCCCGGCATACAGACGGTATTTCTTTCCTGCCCGTTTTACTCGGGAAAGAAGACAAACAACCAGCACATCCCTATCTATACTGGGAATTCCATGAAAGCGGAGGCCGGCAGGCCCTGAGAATGGATAAATGGAAGGGAGTCCGTTTACAGGTAAACGAAAATCCGGATGGGCAGATCGAGCTGTACGATCTTAAAAAGGACCCATCCGAACAGCATAATGTCGCCCGGGAATTCCCTCATATCGTACGGAAAATAGATGCCTATATGAAAGAAGCTCATCAGCCAAGCACGCTGTTTCCGTTTCAGTAAAAGGTTTTAGTATCCAATTCTTTCTGTTATCTTCGGGGCTATGAAGTCACCAATTTTAACGTTGGCCCTAAGCCTGGGGCTTTCCTTCGGCGGACTGGTATCAGCGGAGGATCAACCAGTGGATTACGTTAATCCACTCGTCGGAACACAATCCACTTACGAATTATCTACCGGAAATACCTATCCAGCCATCGCTCTTCCCTGGGGGATGAACTTCTGGACCCCGCAAACCGGCAAAATGGGGAATGGCTGGGCCTACGTTTATACAGAAAATAAGATCAGGGGGTTCAAGCAAACGCATCAACCCAGCCCATGGAACAACGATTATGGTCAGTTCTCCCTTATGCCGGTTACCGGAAAACCCGTCTTCGATGAAGATGAAAGGGCCAGCTGGTTTTCACATATGGCGGAAGTCGCCAAGCCTTACTATTACCAGACCTTTCTGGCGGAGCACGACGTCCTCACGGAAATCACGCCCACGGAACGTTCGGCTTTTTTCCGCTTTACCTATCCGGAAGGATCTTCCTACCTGGTGGTAGACGCCTTCGACAAAGGTTCTTACATCAAGCTTATACCGGAAGAGAACAAAATCATCGGCTATACCACGAAAAACAGCGGGGGCGTTCCGGATAATTTCAAAAATTATTTCGTGATCGTCTTTGATCAGCCCTACACGTATCAATCTGTAGTCGACCAAGGGAATCTATCCGAGCAAAAGCTGGAAATACAAAGTGACCATGCCGGAGCCATCATCGGGTTTAAAACCAAAAAAGGTCAACAAGTACAAGCCCGCGTCGCTTCCTCTTTCATCAGCTTTGAACAAGCAGAACTGAATTTACAGGAAATTGGTTCGGACAGCTTTGAGACGGTAAAAGAGCGGGGTCGTGAACGCTGGAATGAAGTCCTGAGCAGGATTGAAATCGATGATCCCAGCATCGACAATAAGCGCACGTTTTATTCCTGTCTTTACCGTTCCCTTCTTTTCCCGAGGGATTTTTCAGAATTTAACGCAGAAGGGGAACGCATTCATTACAGCCCTTACAACGGCAAGGTCCTTCCGGGCAACATGTTTACCGATACAGGCTTTTGGGATACCTTTCGAAGTCTTTTCCCTTTCCTTAACCTGATGTATCCGGATGTTGCCGTACGCATGCAGGAAGGACTGGTCAACGCGTATAACGAAAGTGGCTTCCTGCCGGAATGGGCAAGTCCCGGACACCGCGTATCCATGATCGGAAACAACTCCGCTTCTGTAGTCGCCGATGCCTATATCAAAGGCCTCAAAGGATACGATGTCGAGACGCTTTGGGAAGCGGTTATACATGGCGCGAATAATGTGCACCCTGTCGTTAAACAAACCGGTCGCGAAGGCTATGAGCTCTACAACAAATACGGCTTTATCCCTTCCGATCAGAAAATAAACCAAACCGCGGCAAGGACGCTGGAATACGCGTTCTCCGACTGGTCGATCTATCAGTTTGGCAAAGCTCTGGGAAAGCCTGATTCAGAAATCAAAATTTATGCGCAGCGGGCCATGAACTATAAAAATCTGTTTGACCCGGAACATAAGCTTATGCGCGGAAAGAAGGCAGACGGTACCTTTGTCAGCCCCTTCAAACCAACCGATTGGAGCCGGGATTTTACTGAAGGGAACAGCTGGCACTACAGCTGGGCCGTTCTGCACGATCCGAAAGGCTTGGCTACGCTAATGGGCGGCGACGAAGCCTTCACGCAGATGCTGGATTCCGTTTTCAAAATCCCAAGCAGTGAAGGTATGGATAGCCGCAGCATGATCCATGAAATGCGGGAAATGCAGGTGATGAATATGGGACAATATGCCCATGGCAACCAGCCTATTCAACACATGGCTTACTTATTCAATTACTCCAAAGCACCGTGGCGCAGCCAGTATTGGGCGCGGGAAATCATGGAAAGACTTTATCACGCCAACCCGGATGGTTATTGCGGCGATGAAGACAATGGGCAAACTTCAGCCTGGTATGTTTTCTCTGCGCTCGGCTTTTATACAGTTTGTCCAGGGTCGGATCAATATGCCATTGGATCTCCGCTGTTCCGGAAAGTGACGCTGAACTTCCCAAGTGGAAAAAAGACCGTCCTGGAAGCACAGAACAATAGCTCAAGAAACCGCTATATTCAAGCTATTGAACTCAATGGGAAAGCATGGTCAGCAAATTACTTTTCGCATGAAAACCTTTTGAAGGGAGGAACAATTCGTTATAATATGGGCTCAGAACCCAATAAAAGCCGGGGAACCAGCGAAGCGGATCGTCCTTACTCCTTCTCGGACGAGTTTTAACCTCTTATCGGTATTAGCGACCAAAAGAAAAAGCAGCTGGCTACGCGTCAGCTGCTTTTCTATTTAAAATAACAAACAGTTATGCTCGATTACGATGTCCTCAAGAGCCGATGAACGTAATCAGGTCGGTATTCAGACGATCCTTCGAGGTATAATACAGCCCGTGCGGTTCGCCTTCATAAACGATGTACTGCGCTCCGGGTATAAGTTTTGCGGCCTGTTCTCCGGTAGCTTTGATCGGCACCGTCTGGTCATCATCACCATGAATAACCAAAGTCGGCACATTCACCGAGGCCATTTCACTTCGCAGGTCCGTGCTGGAAAAAGCGGCGGCGGCACCAAGCGTGGATATCTGAGTAGCCTGCATAGCGGTAATCAGATCAGTAGTCAGGATCTGATCGCTAACCGGTTTGTTCAGTAAGGTAACGCCATAAAATTGTTTACCGAAATCTCCCAGAAAACCGGCACGATCTTGTTCAAGACTCTGAACAATGCTCTGCAGAACATCCTGCGGAGCTCCATCCGGATTATCATCCGTTTGGGCCATAAAGGGGGCGATCGAGCTGATCAATACGGCTTTTGAGACACCTGCACCGCCATGTCGGCTAAAATAGCGGACTACTTCGCCTCCACCCATGGAAAAACCGACGAGTGTCACGTCCTGCAAGCCGAGCTCGTCAATAAGCGCTTTCAGATCGTCGGAAAATGTATCATAATTATAACCGTCGGCCGGTTTGTCCGATTTACCGAATCCGCGCCTGTCGTAGGCAATACAACGATAACCCGCTTTAGCCAAAGCAGCCACCTGATAGGCCCACATGGTGTTGTCCAGGGGCCAGCCGTGAATCAATACGACGGGCTTACCCTCGCCGATGTCCTGATAGAAAATTTTTGTCTCTGCCCCTTTTGCGTTCTTTGATGTGATAAAGTTCATGATAATCCTTTTTGCTAACAACAGAGACCGCTGGTTTATTGTTCCGGATACTTTAGATTAAATCCCTTCAAACTTAAAAGGTTTCGCCTTAACAAAATTCTTCACCGAATTTCCGGCATAACTCATTCCTTCATCGATTTTCAGAACCTTAACTTCGTTATCGCCAAAATTGATGTCTTTGAGGTTTACCCAAAAAGTATTTGGAGTCAGAACCGTTTCAAAATAATAAACCAGGTTTTTCTGATCCGAGACGCTCCGCCAGCGCGTAGAAGAAATATTAGGCTGATCTGGTGTACTGATTCCATAAGGAACCGAACAGTTCCGAATTACGCTGAAGGCACTGGCTACAGCTGTCCGTTGGTCATCTGTCTTGGGGATGGCGTTGCTATAGAAAGAAGCCCGCACGAAACGATCGGCCGCGCGGTTCGTTCCCGGGAGCATGACGGTCCCTCCTATTTCAGACCAATACTCATCAAGTGCCAATTGCTTATCAAAGACGGGAGAATTGGTCATGACATCGTAGGAAGTATCGTGATGAATAACCAATTTACCATTGATGTATTCCAGTATCGCATTATCCCCGCCGGCGTCCGACAGCGAGAGGTGAAGCGTGGTCAGCCTGTCCATACCCGGAACGTTAGCCGTAACAATCGTGAACTCGTTTTTTTCGAACACTTCAACGGCCTCGGCTACGTTCGCAAAATTATCCAGCGCGTATTGTGCCCAGGCCGCAATGGACAAGCCTGGACTCGTCCCATCGTATTTCGGATATTCGGATTCAGCAAGCCAAAGGACGTTTGCTACTAAACCTTTTTCATTCATCCCGTCGGTTGTTGAAATGTCGTAACCCGAAGCGATTACACTGCCGTATTTTGATTTCCATTTTACAGAATTCGAGCCGACCTCTCCATTTCTGTCCATTCCACGCGGGAAAATCCAAAGATTAGTCAGAATCGCTTCCTTCCAGTCCATAGATCTTGCCGTCAGCTGCATCCCATTTGTACCTTTATATACAACCCGGGTGCAAGCTGAAGTATTGAGCTGTTGAAAGGTCAGGAACAGCAAAAGGCTAGCCACAACGAAGCCTCTGACGATTGCGATTGGTTTCATAAGCTGCAATTAAATTTAGAATATTAATTAACAACGTATTTACATGCAAATCGTTTGTCGACAGGTGAATTGGCTATGGCTTCCCTTCATAAGTTACTAATCCCAGATATAAGCTATCAGACGTTTCGTTGCTGCCGTCTGTAGCAATGAAGGCCAGGTAAACGTGGTAAGCCGGACTTTGGATAAAAACATCTTCCTCCTCTACCGGGATACGCTGAATCCCTTTTTCACTGCCCTCTCCAAATGCTTTTGAAAGCCACCCCCCGCCGTCGCCTTCCAGAGCGTATGCCATAACCAAGGCTACAGGCGCACGAGTTGAATCCGGTACTTGTGGATCCCAACGAACCACCAATTCGGTTCCCTCGAAGACAGCACTTCCTCTTAAAGCTGGAGCCAGCGTTCCTCTGCTGAACATGAATTTTTCAGGGATGATCGATAGACCGCCATCGGTTTCCTGAAGCGCATTCTTCAGATTATAAGACATAGCAGCGTTATGCGCCGAACGGCTGCTCCCATCGTGCTGAAAGCCAAGACGAATATAGGGAATGATGGGCGTCAGATATTTTTGCATGAATCGAAAACGGGCCCGTTGCCGCTCCTGAGCGGGTGTTCGCGGTTTGACCTTTTTACGCTTAGGTTTTGCGCGGATATAGGAAATTGATTTCCACTGACAAAAGACCAGGTTTCCAACTTTACCGGAAGGAGCATCGAAAATACCATTTTTAATGATTGCCATAATTGATTTCTATAAAGGTTAGTGACCGCGGGCTAACCGAGGTATCACCAAAATTAAAAAAAAATTGGATAAAAAATTGAAATAAATTGGACTTTTCTTTGAGGTTAGTCGAATATATTAGGCTGATC
>JBMDWN010000269.1:0-9435 GCA_048595275.1 Olivibacter sp.
TATCCGTTTCAAAAAATCTGGTCCGGAGAGCGATCGTTTTGTAAAGGTTCTGGGAGAGCTTTGGCAGGTTCCGGGCCTGGAGAAAATGTCTGCCGAGCCGGTCGTTCCCCTGGCATTTTCATCGAATAAAAGAGACGTCGATGTTGAAAAATCGGCGACTTACAGCTTCAAGCTTTTCTTCGATCCGGACTCTCCTACACCCGGTGAGGTATTCTTCACTTTCGACACGTATAAAAGGATTATTACTTTTCAGGAGAAAGATCCTCAGTACAGAACTACGATTATAGGAGCGTTTTCCGGGAGCTAGTCTAATTCGTTTTATTAATGAAATTGGTTGTTAATAAGCCGGTCTTAATAAGCTCTTTATCTTTTATCGTTGCAAGCATAGTATTTTGCCTGATTTACCGGGATTCGGTAGATGAGTGGTTCGAACGCGGACAGCTGTTGCTGTCTGAACATCTGGGATGGTTCTTCATACTTGCCGTAAACTTCATCTTGATTTATTGCCTTTACCTTGCTTTCAGCAAATATCGGAATATTCGTTTAGGTGGTGATGATGCAGAACCTGAGTTTTCGACAATGGCCTGGTTCGCCATGCTCTTCAGCGCGGGTATGGGCATCGGAATCATGTTCTTCAGCGTAGCGGAGCCTGTATCTCACTTTGCAAACCCGCCGCGACCGGTGGCAGATGATGCTTCGAAAGCCCTGCAGGCCATGCAGTTCACCGGGCTGCACTGGGGTCTGCACGCCTGGGGGATCTATGCGCTAGTCGGCCTTGCACTTGCATTTTTTTCCTTTAACCGGAAGCTTCCGCTGACATTTCGCTCGCTTTTCTATCCTTTCCTCGGAGATCGGATTCACGGTTGGTGGGGGCATACAATTGATATCTTCTCCGTTATCGCAACCGCCTTTGGACTATCAACTTCTTTAGGTCTGGGCGTTCAACAGATGAATGCCGGACTTAACTTTTTATTCGGGTGGGACATTTCCATCGGTATTCAAGCTCTGCTTATTGCGGTAGTAGTTTCTGTAGCGCTGATTTCGGTGGCGTCCGGTCTCGATAAAGGTGTTAAATTGCTAAGTCAGGGAAATATTATTCTGGCTTTTTTGCTGATGCTTTTTATTTTCATCCTTGGTCCAAGCATTTTTCTCCTGAAGAGTTATGTCGAGAATATAGGGTCTTATCTTTCCGGCCTGGTTGACATCAGCACCTGGAATGATGCCTACAGAGATAGCGGATGGCAAAACAAGTGGACCGTTTTTTATTGGGCCTGGTGGATTTCGTGGTCGCCTTTTGTCGGTACTTTCATTGCCAGGATATCAAAAGGACGAACTGTTCAGGAATTTGTTCTTGGCGTGCTGATTATACCGGCACTGATTACTATTTTATGGATGACGGTCTTCGGAGGTACGGCTTTGCACAGTATTCTGGAAGGCAAGACCGAATTGATTCATGCCGTTGAAAATGATTTATCTACCGCGTTATTCGTTTTTCTAAAACAATTCCCGTTCTCACAAGCTTTGTCTATTCTGGCGGTGCTTTTAGTGGCTTTCTTTTTTATCACTTCTTCCGATTCCGGGGCTTTGGTTATTGATAACATCACTTCCGGAAATGCAGAAAATACTCCGGTGATACAACGGATTTTCTGGGCGGTGATACAAGGGCTAATCGCTATTATCCTGATGTGGGGTGGTGGACTTGATGCTTTGCAGACCATGGTGATTATTACCGGGCTTCCCTTTGCTGTTATTTTGCTGATGATGTGTTATAGTCTGCTTAAAGGACTGGAGCAAACCCACCGTAGAAAACGTAAAACACAGGAGATTAAGCGCGAGAAGAGTTACCGGGACATTGTACAGGATTTGATTAACGATAAATCGGAATGATTTGAATAACAAGGATGTAAGCAGCGGACTTCACTTACTCGTTGGGTTGGATCTGTCTGAAATGGACCGTGTGCTCTACGATTATATTTTGCTTATGGCGGAGCATTTTGCCATCTCGTCTGTGACCTGTCTGCACAACGTAAAGGTTGATGAGCTACCTGAAGAACTCCGTTCAGCGGATATGCTGGAGAAAATTCAGTTACGCATCTATAAAAAGCTATCGTCAGATGCCGCGGAATTCCTTCCCTATTCGCTTCATATTGTTGTCACGACTCATGCGTTTAGCGAAAAGGCCTTCCAGGAGCAGCACGCAAGCTTGAAGCCGGACCTGATCCTTCTTGGGAACAAACAGCAACTGGAAGGCAGCGGAGGTCTGCCTCAAAAACTTGTCCGTGTTCTAAACGGATATTCCTTACTTGTCCCCGATACCTTTACCAAACAACTGACAAGAATTGTTGGCTCCATTGATTTTTCCCGGCAAAGTGATCTGGTCGAATCGCTCGGCAAGAAGATGATTCAGGCGGATAGGCTTGGTTCACTGACCTTCCAACCCGTACATATCGTAAAAATGTTTACACCTTTTCTTTCAGGAACGGGAGGCAGGGAAGTTAAAAAAATGTTTGAAGAAGAGGCGGGTGCCAAGCAACGAAAATGGGCAAAGCGTTTTCCGGAAGGCCCCGATTTGCAGGTTAAAGATGCCAAAGACCGTAACGTTGCCTCTGCGCTGATGGATTATGCGGAACTGGAGCAAGCGGCGATATTAATGCTTGGCGTACAAGGCGCCACTTCGTTCACCGGACTCTTTATGGGCAGTGTGGCGAATGAGTTGATCCGGAAACCGACGCGTGTGGCTTTGCTTTTCGTTAAGTAATCGTGATGGGATGCCTGGAATCCGGCTAATACATTCCGTTCTCCAACATCTTCTTCGGGGCTGATAACAGGAAAATCAAGCTTAAAAAACTGCAGCCTGCCATTACAATCGCCATGGGTAAAGCCGTTCCGTTGTGCAGCCAGCTAACCGCGCCGGATGAAAGCGACCCGATGCTCATTTGCATACAGCCGAGTAAAGCGGAGGCACTCCCGGCCAGCCTGGAAAAGGGATTGATGGCTAATCCCGATGCATTCGGAAAGATGAAGCCTTGACAGGTCATTACCAGAAAAATCAGCGCCATGGTGAGGTATAGGTTAATGAGTCCAGTCAGCGTAAGCAGTACCAGCGATAATCCTGCCCCCACCTGTACGAAAAGTGCTAATCTTGCAATATCAGCACTGTTGAAGCGATTCAGCGCCAAAACATTTAACTGGCTGGAGGCAACAAGTGCACAAGCCAGGAAACCGAAGATCCAACCGTATTGCTGCTCGCTTACCTCATAAATTTCAATCATAACATAGGATGACCCCGCCAAATAGGCATACATTCCGGAGGCGGCCAGTGCTCCGCAACAGGAATACATAAAGAACTGCCTCTTGCCGAGCACTTCCCAAAAGTTTTTAAGCGTTGGGATGGGTTTCAGGGAAAGGCCGGGATTGGCTTTACGTCCTTCCGGAAGTAAAAAGAGAACGCAGGCAATGAGCAAGGCTCCGAATGCGGACAGGATCAAAAAGATCAGGTGCCAGTCCATATAGGTAATGATGTATCCGCCTACGGTAGGCGCGATGATTGGCGAAACGCCGATGACCAGCATGAGCAGCGAAAAAACCTTTGCGGAATCCGAAGGTGGGAATAAATCTCTGACGAGCGCTCTGGCGGCGACCATACCGGAACAGCCTCCCAAGGCTTGTATAAATCGGTATATGATAAGCTCTTCAGCAGATTGCGTGAGCGCACAAGCAATCGATGCGCCGAAGTAAATCGTCAGACCTATGAGCAACGGCCATTTTCTGCCGAAACGATCCAGTAAGGGTCCGTATAATAACTGCCCGATGCCTATACCCAGAAAAAAACTGGTTAAGGATAATTGAATGCGGGAAACGTCCGTATTGAGGTCCGCGGCCATGGTCTTGAAGCCGGGTAAATACATATCGATGGAGAAGGGGCCGATGGCCGACAGTAAGCCCAAAACAATAATAGTTAATACCTTTTTCTTCGTATGCATAGGGATGCAAAGCTACGCAACAAGTCAGGTCGGTGCAAGGGGTGCAAGTCTGATGTATATTTCCCATCTTTGCGCGACTGCTATGCGAAACACCATCAAGCGAAATTATCGGAAAGCACGGTATATCTTCTACAGAGAAACACTCGTAGACTGGAGAGAACATTTCTGGACTTTTCTGGGGGCGTTTACCGGTATTGGCCTTATTGGCTTTCTTCATCGGGAGTCATTTATCCTTCATGAACAACTTTTTATCATCGGTTCGTTTGGAGCATCTTCCGTACTGATTTATGGTGTCATCAATAGTCCGCTGGCTCAACCGAGGAACCTGATCGGGGGACATGTGATTTCTGCTATTGTAGGGGTAGCTATTCAAAAACTGATACCGGGTGAAGTCTGGTTGAGCGGAGCATTAGCCGTAGCCCTTTCGATCGTGTGCATGCAAATAACGAAAACATTGCACCCTCCGGGTGGGGCTACCGCCTTGATTGCCACAACCGGAGGAGAAAACATTACGAACCTTGGCTTCGGTTATGTGCTGAGTCCTGTGTTAAGCGGCGTTCTGATTCTTTTCGTTGTTGCGCTGCTTTTCAATAACATGACAAAAAAGCGGCATTATCCGAAAAATAAGAATTGGTTCTTATTCTGGAAGAGACGCTATCGAAGCAAGCTTTAGCGACTTTTGGATGGCCCGGACAGTGGAATGAACTTTGCTTTCAGATCCGGCTCGGGCATATCTTTATCCAATGGAAACATGGGACGCTGGATGCGCTTATAGGGTAAACGTTCCAGATCCTGATCGACCCCACCCGGCGTAAGGGCCAGTAACCAGTCTGCTTTCATATTATAAAGATCCGGTTCCAAATAACCGATTTTCACGAAAACCAGATCAGCCTTCCTGGGATTCAATCCGAGGCGGGTGAAGTCACGCTCTTTATGATAAGGTTTCCGCTTCTTCGTGATTATGGCACGGACACTTCCCACACGAACGACTACTTCCACCTCTGCATCGCGGTCGCCTTTCTCGATCGATTCGATGGTTCCAACAAGATGAACAGGAGGCGCATAGCGATCATCGACTTCTGCACCGGCATAAGCGTCAATCTGTTTCCCTACTCCTAAAGTCAAGGCTTTTTCGACCAGTTCGGGTCCGGGTATCGACGCGTAGATTACCGTCGGGCCATCTTCCTTTTTGAACTCCGGCCGTTTCAAAATCTCAGTCAGTGTCCAGGTTACATCCCCCGCTCCTCCAGCGGTCGGATTATCACCGGAATCGCTGATGAAGAAAGGTCGTTTTTTGCTGGCAAGCGCCTGATCCATACAAAACTTCAGGTCGCCGGTAGGCGCAACGAAAGCGTACTTGTCCCTCGCTTCCCAGAAGCGTTTTGCCAGGTCCTCCGCTGCAGAAGCCACTTGCTGCTGATCATCTCCGGTGACCATCACCACTGCATGATTTCGGGGTTCATCTGCCCATGCGTATCCGACCCAAATAGCCGCATCAATCACACCCGGTTTAGCGGCAGCGGGAGCAACCGCTGCGTAAACGGACTTGGCCGGTTCAATACGAGTACTTGTTTTTTCGCCCGGCAGGAGGATCGGGATCGGTATACGCGCTTTATAAAGCGGCTTGCCTTTTCCGCTTGTCAGTCGATCAATCAGATTGATCACAGCACGTCTTTTAGTATCCCAGGCATCTTCATGGGGGGCCATACGGTAGCAGGTAATCAGATCACTTTGTTCTGCGAGACGCTCCGAAACATTGCCGTGCAGATCCATGGCTGTGGAGATCATGGTTTCCTGACCGATTACTTTTCGTATCCGTTGAATGAAGTCTCCCTCCGGATCGTCCAGTCCTTCGACGCTCATCGCGCCGTGAATGTCAAAAAAGAGTCCGTCGTAAGGCGCGTCTTTCTGAAGCAGGTCCAACGTTTCCTTCACGAGAGATTCATAAGCCTCCCGCTTAACCATACCACCGGGTAAAGATTTGCCAACCAGGGTCGGCACCCATTGCGCCGACTTACGAACAATGGAGTCTTCGTTGAAGAACGAATAACGTTTGAAGACATCGCTTCCATACTGAGGGTGGAAAGCAGCCACGTCCGTTCTTGCGGGAGAAAAGGTGCTGGATTCAATGCCGAGCCCTGCGATAGCGATTTTCGGCTTTTTACTTGTTTGCGCATCTAGTTTGCTGAAAGCACAAATGCTCAGTACAACGAGCAAGGCCAGGGATTGAATTTTATAGTTCATCGGGAAGGATTTTCAGAATTTTCTTTTTGTATTTGGTAACGCTCAAATACCTCTTTATAGGTTTGCTGAAACCAGTAGGTAAAACGTTCAGGATGCTGTCTGACCTCCTGATCGAGTTCTTCAAAGGATACGTAACGGAATGCCTGCACCTCGTCCGGGTTCGGAAGTACATGTAGGTTATAAGACCCTACGAGTACATGATCAAATTCGTGCTCCGTAAGACCATCGTTAAAGTCGACCCGATAAATGAAACTAAAAAGGGGTTCCGCTACAAAGCCCCGTATACCCATTTCCTCTTCCAAACGACGGCTGGCCGCCTGACTAACGGTTTCACCAGGCTTCGGATGACTGCAGCATGTATTCGTCCAGAGTCCGCCGCTGTGGTATTTATCTTTCGCGCGTTGCTGAAGTAACATACGGCCATCGTCCGAAAAAAGGAAGACGCTGAAAGCACGGTGTAGTTTTGCTTTCGCATGCGCGGCTATTTTCTCCATCGTCCCGATCATCCGATCCTGCTCATCCACTAAAATAACTGAATCCTGCTTAGTCAACATGGGCATTATATTTCTTTTTAATTAAATCCGCCACCAACTCTCCGCTGATAAGCGACGGAGGAACGCCTGGTCCCGGTACCGTCAGCTGGCCTGCGTAATATAAATTCGAGACTTTGGTGCTTTTACACCTGGGCTTCAGAAAAGCGGTCTGTGTCAATGTATTAGCTAATCCATAAGCATTTCCTTTAAAAGCATGGTAATCTTCCTGAAAATCCTTCAGACAGTACGATCTTTTAAATAGGATATGATCCTTCAGATCGACTCCGCTGTGCTGTTTAAGTCTTTCTAAAAGACGCTCAAAGTAACGCTCCCGCAGCGCTTCCGTATCTCCGTCGATTCCTGCCGCAAGGGGAATGAGGAAGAACAGGTTTTCGCATCCTTCCGGAGCCATCGTTGGGTCCGTGGAAGACGTAACGCAAAGATAGAAAAGCGGATCAGACGGCCAAACCGGATCGCTGTAAATCTCCGCTGCATGCTGTTCAAAATCCACATCGAAGAAAAGCGAGTGGTGTGGGATATCTTCCAGCTTGCGGTTTACACCGACATAAAACAACAGGCTTGAGGGTGCCATAGCTCTCTTGTTCCAATACTTTTCCGAATACTGACGCTTAGCTTCAGGCAGCAGGCGGGTTTCGGTGAAGTGATAGTCAGCCGTGCTGATCACCACATCGCCGCTGTAATTATCTTTATTGGTTTTAACAGTGGTTATCCGGTCCTTATCGAATTGAAATCCGCTCCCTTCCTCATTGAAGTGAAAGCGGACACCAAGCTCCTCGGCGAGCTGATGCATCGCTTTAACAATTTCATACATTCCCCCTTTTGGAAACCAGGTTCCGCCAACGATGTCCGCATAATTCATCAAACTGTACAGAGCAGGCGTATTCCGGGGAAGTGCGCCTAAAAATAGGATCGGGAATTCAAGAAGCTGACACAGGTGCGGATGACTGAAATATTTGCGGATATGCTTTTTCATAGACTGAAAGACATCCATCTGCAAAATTCCTTTCATCAGTCCCGCGTCCATGTATTCCCCTACCGACAAGCTAGGCTGATAAACTAACTTCTTCATGCCTACTTCATATTTATAGGCGGCTTCTTTCAGGAACTGATCAAGACGTCCGGCAGCTCCCGGTTCATATCGCTCGAACAGTGCTTTCAGGGCGCTTAGATCCGCCGGGATATCGTCAAAACCTTCTTGCCAGTATACCCGATACGAGGGATCCAGCCTGCTGAGTTCGTAATAATCAGAGACCTTTTTACCGAACTGTTGAAAGAAGCGCTCGAATACGTCCGGCATCCAATACCAGCTTGGCCCCATATCGAAGCTGAAGCCCTCCGCTTCAAATTTGCGTGCCCGCCCGCCCGGACCTTCATTTTTCTCTAATACGGTAACCCGGAATCCGGATTTGGCCAGAAAGCAGGCGGCAGAAAGTCCCGCAAATCCGCTTCCTATGACTATAGCTTTCTTCTCAGACTTTTTATTCTGTTGCGTGAATGGCATTTTTGTTAAGCTTATGGATTACCTGGATCTAATCACCTGCTGACAGGCGGCTTTTAAAAATGGCCAGAACGGCAAACTTGCCATAATGGGTAATTCCTCGATCAGGCTGGTTTCGTTATCTAAAAATTTAAAGATTTTTTGCACGTTATTATGCTTAAAAAATGGTGTAAAGATCTGATCTGAGCTCAGCAGGTGATTTCGCAAAATACGCAAAAACACCCCGTCGTAAAACAGATGTCTGCCTGAAAGTGCGGAAAAACGACTGAGCGACTTTCCGCTTTTCAAGAACTTAACAAGTTCCTTATTCTGTTTTTGAATGAACCGAAAGGCATAACCACTGGAAGGTTTAACCATACCCCCTGCCAACCCGATCGGGATGACCCGATCGCCTATTTCAGCAGGTTTTTGATTCGTCATCGGAATCACCCCTTTTTCTACATGTTGTATGGTAAAGCGTAGATTCGGACAGTACTGCTCTATGTACTTTTGCAGATATTGTTCATAGGCGCTGTTCTCCCATAATTGTTCACTGAAAACTGTAAATTCGACCAAGGCCCTTCTTTTTGTAAACGGTAAAACATAGACGAAAACCGTGTCATCAAAGTCGCCAAACCGGAAGTCCATCATCGTTGCTTCGTTGCCGTCAAAATAATCCTCTTCGGCCTCAACTTCCCATCCTACGAAGTGTTGGAGTAATACGTGCTCACCCCGTTCCAGCTTTCGCGCCGGCTTAGGCGTGCTGTCAAAGATCCATTCGGCCTTTATCACTTCTCCTTCATCCAGCAAAATCCGGCCATCAGATTTAATCGAGCGGATTCTTTTATGAAGGAAATCTATATCCGGGTATTGCTTGAGTTCCTGGTGGCAGTATTCGTAATAATCGATACCCCGTATGGTTTTATACTTATAGGGCGAAATCTGCAACCGCTTACTGAACGATTTCCCATGGAAATGCAGCACGTCCCATTCTTTAGAAACGGCCGGTTGATACCAATCTTGATTCTTTTCCCAGAATGACCACGTACGGTCATTTCGGGTCTTTTTATCGGCATCAATAATCAGCACGCGCTTATCGGTCAGAAGAACGGCCCGGCCTAACTGCATAGCCAGGTAGAGGCCGGAACCGACTCCTCCCGCTAATGAGAAGTCATAC
>JBMDWN010000270.1:0-3354 GCA_048595275.1 Olivibacter sp.
CTGGTGCTGCGTGAGTCGCTGAACCTTGCGCCTACACTCTCGCCTTCTCAACAGGATAATGTCCAGGTATTGATCAAAACCGAGGGGTTAAGAGAGTTGTCGGAACGTTTTAATTCCGGAAGGGTGGAGTTGGATTATCGCAAGTATCTCTGGATTTTAAAATGGGGGAAGAATTTCGCCGAAATGCTGACTGAAGATATTTCCGGCCAGTTTCTGAACTTTTTCCATCAAGCCAGCATGGAATTGGACACTTCGCCGAGGACTCCCGAAGAGTTGGAAAATTATATCTACGAATGCACCCGGAACTGGCATGCACTCGCAGATACAGCCTTCTAATCTTCTTCTTCCGTATTTTTCATTTTCATGAGGAGAGCAAAAGCATTTTTCACAACGAGCCGGGTATCCGTACCCACTCCGGGCATGCTGAGCTCCTGGCGTCCGTTGCTTGAGGTACCCGGCACCACTTCCGTCATCGCAAAAGTTCCCGGCGAGTCTTCGAGAAACACATAGTACTTATTTTCCCAGCGAACAATGGCTTCCTCCGGAACCGTCAGTGCGGGGCGGCTATCGAAGGACAAGATTCCATTCATAAACATGCCTGGAGCGAGCGCCGGATCGTAGCGATCGAAGTGACAATGTACTTCTGCCATTCGATTCTGATCGAGTGAGCGATTGACAAGTATAACCTCTGCTGCATATTTTTTTTCCGGTTGCGCATTGGTGTAGGCATTCACTTTATGACCGACCTGTATCTGACCAAGATCTTTTTCGAAAACATTAAGCCGGAGGTGAACATCCGTCGGATCCATCAGTTCAAAAAGCACATCGGTAGGTGCCGCGTATTTTCCAGTGGTTACGTTTACCTTGGACACATAGCCGTTTACCGGGGCTGCGAGGATGACGGATTTGGAGATGTTATCAGGCGTCAGATCTGCGGCGCGGATTCCAATGACACCCAGCTTTTCCGCCAGCGCATGTAGTAAGATCTCTTCCCTCTGCATTTGAGCCTTCGCCTGCTGAAACACCTTATCACTGCTCGCCTTACTGCTGTTTAGCTTCTCTTGCCTTTCAAATTCCGTTTTGGACAGTTCCAGGTTGGTTTTGGCTGTCAGGTAATCCTGCTGCAACTGAACGATACCCATATCTTCCATTATTGCAATGCGTTGCCCCTTCCTGACTCTTGTGCCGGGAAGCATATCCGTAAATTTCACGTAAGCTCCCATCGGGAAACTCAGGCTCACGGTATTTTGAGGCGGAACATCAATGCTGCCTTGCAGCACAAGTTCGCCACTAACCTCTTCCTGCGACGGATTTCCTACTTCCAGTCCGATCTGCTTCATTTGATCACCGGTTAATCGGGTCTCTGTCATCTCAGTGGTATCCACATTTGCCTCCGCTTCTTCTTCCGAAGAGCTGGGAGGATGGCAACCTGCCAGGTACAAAGCCGGTAAAAGGCTTAAAAGTTTTATGACGTTTTTCATTGATTTGAAAGTTTTTGATACTGAATAACGGATTGGTTATAATTATCCAGGGTGTTGATGAATGCATTTTGTATAGCTATAGCCTGATCGACCAGAATCACCCATTGCAGGTAGTCAATCTCGCCGGCCTGAAACTGTTCATCAGCCGTTTTGATAATAATGTCTGCATTCTGCAGCGCCTCTTCCTCATAGTAAGACAGGCTTTCGTAAAATTTAATTACCTGGTCCCGTAGCTTCAGCAGTTCTGTTGAAAGTTGTATTCGGGTATATTCTGTTTGCCATTCGCGGTTTTGCCATTCCAGCCTGGCTGCTTTGATCCTGGACGACTGAGCACCAAAGAACAAAGGGATCCCAATACCCGCATTTAGAAAATGAAATCGATTTCCTGTCCCATAGAAAAGATCGGCTCCGTTAACGGTTTGGGTGCCGACGAGGCTAAGGTTATTATAACCGATGGTGAAATCGGGCAACATACGGGCACGCTCCACCCGGTACCGTCCTTCCGCTGCTTTTTCCTGAGATTCCGCCAGCCGCATCAGGGGTACGTCTTTCGCCGCCTTGCTTTCTGCCCATAAATCGGCCGGCAGCTCCACTTTTAAGATCCTGTCCGCCGGTCGGTAAAAGAGGGAATCCTGCAAAAACAAATTGAATTGCTTTTCGGCTATACTCAGATCTTTCTTCAATAAGTTCAGTTGATTGGTGATGTCCTGGCGACGCGACCGGGCCGCTGTTTTTTCCAGAATGTTAGCTTCCCCAACGCGGAATCTTAAAGATGCTTTTTCCTCGAAGAGTCGGTAGATGCTATCTGCCCGCAGGCGCCGCTCTTCCCGTTTTTCCAGAGCCAGGTATTGGAAATAAATCGTCCGGATACCTGCCCGGAGTTCCTGTTCCGTGAGGCTCGTCTGCGCCACAGCGGCCTCATACATACCTTTCAACTCCATTTTCCGGGCGCCGTATACAGTAGGGAAAGAAAAACTTTGGGCAATCCCGAATCTCGTATCGTTTGCAGCCGTATTCATCTGACCATAGTCTGCTGTAAACTCAGTTTTGGGCAAATCGAAAGCGGTTTGCTGGAGCGTCTGGCTGGACGACTCTGCAAAACGTTGCCCCTTAAGCTGCCGGTTATTTTCCAGGGCGATGTCTATTGCCCGTTCCAGCTTCACCGGACGTGCAACCGATACCTGCTCCTGAGCCTTGACCTTTGTACCCATAAAGCTCAGAAAAATCAGTATTAAAATGGTTCCGGGAATCGCGCTCTTTTTTCCCAGCTTATCGACCAGCAGAAAGAGGGCCGGCAACACAAAGAGCGTCAACAGGGTAGCGGTAATCAGGCCGCCAATAACCACCGTTGCAAGGGGACGCTGTACTTCCGCCCCCGCTCCGTTGCTGAGCGCCATGGGGAGAAAACCCAGTGAAGCCACGGAAGCGGTCATCAGAACAGGACGCAGCCGGTTTTTCGCCCCCTGAATAACCAGCTGATACAAGTCCTTTATTTCGCCGGTCTTTCGAAGGCGGTTAAATTCCGAAAGCAGTACGATACCGTTTAAAACCGCTACGCCAAACAAGGCTATGAAACCTACCCCGGCCGATATGCTGAAAGGCATCCCGCGAAGGGTTAGCGCGAAGACGCCACCAATGGCCGAAAGTGGAATAGCCGTGTAAATTAACGTTGCCTGCTTAACAGAAGAAAATGCGAAATACAAAAGAATAAAGATCAGCAACAAGGCGACCGGAACAGCGACACCCAGTCGCCCCTTCGCTTCCTGCAGGTTTTCAAATGCTCCGCCATAGGTAATCGTATAGCCCGCGTCGAATTTCAGGTCTTTAGAAACTTTTCCCTGTAATTCATCCACGATTGACTGGACATCCCGTC
>JBMDWN010000271.1:0-7770 GCA_048595275.1 Olivibacter sp.
AATATTATTTAAAGCGCTTCCCGCGCTCCCTGGCCCTATTTTCTAGATGAATAAATTTTTTGCAAGCTCAAACAGATGGGCTTCCGACTCAAAAAAATGCATCATATAACCCGCCGTGTTTGGAAATAGTATAATATCACCAATAGCGGGGTAACGATCAAACTTAATTTTGCGTTTAAGGATCAGCTCCTGCTCCAGACAATAAGACCCTACTAAATATCCTTCGCAAGCGCCGGATTGCTTTTCTTCGCTTCCGAAGGCAATATGGACGGGATCCAATAAAAAATCTGCGCTGGAACTTTTCAGCTGGGAACGATTCATCTCCAATCCCACAAGTAGATTCCCCTGCGAATCCTGCTTACGGAACGCTACTTTTGCCAGCGTCACACCCGCCTGGTCCAATAAGGACCGACCCGGCTCGATATGAAGCGTCAATTGGCGTTCTTCAATCAGGCGATATAAGGGTTTGCCATAGACAGTAGATTGGTATTGCAAAATAGCATCCAGAAAATTCTGTTTATTGAGTTCATTGTAATAGGGATAGACCGTTGGCTCTCCGTACAATTTACCCTCAATATGCACCATTCCCAAAGGATCATTTCCATAGGTAATCGGCTCTCTTTGCCCAAGCACTGCATCCTTCAATGCTTTATGGAAATTCTCCCATTCCGTTTTCTCCTTTAGATAGTTGATCAGGAAGCCTCCGCCAATATCCAGGGTTCCGGTTTTTATACCTTCTTTTTCAAGCCGGTCGATGAGTTCGATGCATTGTTCAATGGCCAGAGCCCGTTGTTCCGTAGAATAACCATTGAGATGAAAGTGAAGACCTTTATAATCCAGGTATCCTTCGTTGCTCAGGTCTTTAATCAGACCAAAGGCCTTCTCCGGCGAAAATCCAAAACGAGAATGAAGCGTTTCACGTTCAAGCTTAAATCCTCCGAGCCGGATGCTAATGGGTGCACTGACTGCCTGGTGCTCTGCGATCTTCTGAAGCATCGTCAATTCGTCTTCATTATCGATCACGATCATTACTCCGGCGCCCACTGCCAGCTCAATCAGCTTCTCGTTTTTAATTGCCGCTGTTAATATGAGGGACTCTGCGGCAATCCCGGCATCCAGAGATTGCTTCAGTTCCCGATAGCTTGCGGTATCGACTCCCTGCTGTTCCATAAAAGACTTTCGGGCAAAGGCAATACTTTTGTTGGCTTTCCTGGCAAAAAATATCTTGTATTTAAGCTTATAGCGTTCGAAAACTTCCTTATAGGCCTGAATGTTTTCGACGAAAGGATCGAGGCTGTGCATATTAACGGGCGATGCTTCCCTATCCATCAATTCTCTGAGAGCTATTTTTCCCTCCATAAATTTTTCTACCCAGGGGTGTGTTATCGGGCTTAGGGGTAAAAATTGATCTTTATTTTCCTGCATATTCTACTTCATTTTTGTTTGACAGCTGTCGGATTACCGTTTTCGCCCATAATAAGCCTGTGTTATTAGCTGTCCTGGAAAGGGAGTCATTATCAAGCAGAACCCCCTCAGTATTCGTACCGTAGCAAAACAAGGGTATCTGGCTTTTAGACTCGTTTCGTACCTGGCCGGTTGCATCCATATCGGGGCATCCTGGTTGGTATCCGTCATTATCAAACGGTGTAATTAACCCATCGTCGAGCAATTGTTGGTACAAGCTGGCATTTCCTTTGGCCAGAGCGGGCTTTCCGACTCTCGCATCGACTATGTAATCAACTTCAACTTGTTCATGGGCCGGAGGCTGGGGAATGCAAATAATGCCGGCGTTTATCAGGCTTAGTATTTTCTTCATATTGTCTACCGGCGGGCCGAAACTGGTTCGGCAGAATGCGCCCATCAGTTCTTCGTGGAGAAATTGCTGTGATGCGCCTATTAAGCCCCCCTCTTTATAAAATTCCCTTATTATTGGTGTCAGTTCTCGCCAGACAGCAGCGGCGGCCATCAATGGGCTCTTTAGCTCTCCTTTCTCCGCTTCACGGATGTTGTATTCGATGGATTCGGAAAGACTAACTCCTGCGGCATCCTCGGGTGCCGGCAACTCAAACAGAAGCTTTTGTAAGCCGAATTGTTTTTGAACTGGCTTATCCCTAAGGTATTTTTGGATGGCTTTCGGATCCCTTGTTTCCAAGAGGGTGCTATAATAGGCAAATTGAATTTCTTGCTCGACAAGTGGCAGGATCTCTTCTTTGAAATCGATTTTACGTGTTTTTCTAAGCGCGCTCATGTGCTGCCTCCAGGCACCGGTAAAATAAAAGAGCTGGTAGCCCTGGTTAGTGTACACTGGTCCACGGGCAAGTATAGGCAAGTTGTTCCGGGAACAGGCATAAATGAGGGGTTCGCGACCACCCGACTGATATCGGTTTTGCTCGTCAAAATGCCCACCCCGCCCTTCCGTTAGCGTCAGTACTACATCGATAAAGGTTAAACCAAGTCCCAGAACTCCGACTTTCGACTGATCCTCAACTTTCTTAAGCCCGGTAAGTGGATATGCATTGTTTATGTAACAACCTTGATCATTTGTTTTGGATGGAGTCAGTACGAATGAATTGCTCAGGAGTTTGCTATTGGTATAACAGTGTCCGGTAGCCAATAACACATTATCCGCATAAAACGTATTTGCAGGGTCATTCGTTTTGATGGTGAAGCCATCCTGGTAGTTCAATCCGGAGACATTAGCGTTAATTAACTTAATCTGTAAATTGGATGGCCGGGATTGCATTATCTGGCTCATAACCTCCTGAAGATAGCGTCCGACCAAAGCTCTGGAAGCAAAATCTTCAGGACGTACGGGGCGTTCGGAAGCTTTATTCTTTCGGATCCAATCCGCGAGGTTGAGTTGCCCCGCACTTCGATTCACGTATGGATACCAGGCATCAATATTTGCGATGCAATAGTTGATCAGCAGGTATTCGGGCTGGTCTCTCCGGTAATTCGGACCGCTTCCGAAGTCATCTGCGGCATTAAACCAATAGAGTTCCACTGGTTCTGTAATACCTGAAAGACTTAATTCGGTGATAAGATGGTCGAGTGCATAGAGGCCTTTCGGGCCACCCCCTATAACAGCGGTCTTAAATGGTACCGGACCGATATTACGATTGGCCTCGGAAGGGCATTCGCAACAGTCCGGTATTTCCTGATTATAGTGCGTAGATAGTAAGTCGCCCTGGGTCCAGATCATAAACCTTAATTTTCATCTGGTAACTCTCTGAACTTCTCCTTTACCCACTCATCAGCGTAAATCGTTTCCAGGTAGCGTTCACCACTATCTGGCAGGATCGCCACAAGACTTGTGTTACCGGGCAACTGGGGTAGTGATTTTTCGATGGCGCGTATCACCGCACCCGATGAACCTCCGGCGAGTATGCTCTCCCGAAACAACAGATCCCTGCAGCCCTTAACGCTTTCGTAGTCGCTAACGTGAACAACGTCCTGGACCTGATCCCTTTTAAGAAAAAAAGAAGGTCTGTTTGCGCCCATTCCGGGAATGAGTCGAGGACCCGGTTGGTCACCGAAAATAACACTGCCAACCGCATCAACAGCGACGATCTTTGTAGCAGTCTTATTGGCCACTATCGCCTCTGCAAATCCCCTTAGGGTTCCGCATGTGCTCGTCGGAATAAACAAATAGTCTGGTGCGGCTTGCATTTGTTCCAGGATTTCCCGATAGGTTTTGAGGTGTGCCTCAGGGCTCGCAACGTTGTGGTATTGGTCAGGCCAGAAAGCATTAGGCATGCGGTCAAGTAATTCTTTTACCTTCTCCAATCTCATTTTAAGATAACCGCCATGTCCGTCATGCTGGTCTACTTTGACAATTTGTGCGTTAAATACCCGGAGTAACTTTTCAGCTGATCTATTCAAATGCGGATCGGTAACCAATATAAGTTGCAGACCGTAATAATGGCAAAGTCGCGCGAGCGCAATCCCCATATTACCGGATGTTGATTCAACAATACAGGTATCTTTTCCAATCTGACCGCTCTCGATGGCGCCCAGCAGAATGTTATACGCGGTACGATCTTTAATGCTGCCCCCCGGATTGAACATTTCCAGTTTAGCGTAAATCCGCTGCGGGATTCCAGGCAACAGGCGTTGCAAACGTATTAGAGGAGTATTTCCTATACAACGCAGTATCCCTTCCCGCTCTCCATTATGGGTCGTTTCAGTTTCCGACCATTTTGTGTGTATCATATCTTGATGCTACCCTATGATAGCTGAAAGACAACACGAAGAACAGGAAAAAGTTAGTCTGCTCTATAAAGATTATACTTGAGTTCCGGAAGCCTCCCAGCCAATAAGAAGATGTTTGCGAGTAGGATTCCAATGATAGTTGCCCATTTCACCGGTGGATCGAATGACCCGATGACAGGGAATCAGAAAGGCTACGGGATTTTTCCCAATAGCCGTACCTACCGCCCGGTGGGCGCGCTCATATCCGGACCTCGCAGCCAGATCGGCATAGGTGGTCAGTCCTCCGACAGGGATTTTCAGCAAGGTCTCCCAGACTTTCAGCTGGAAAGCCGTTCCTTTAAGGTGAAGCTTGATATCATCCAGCTTATTCCAGTCCTGATTGAATACGAATAAGGCATTCTGCTGATTCTGATCTGACTGGTTCGTATAGGTTGCTTTTGGAAAAGTTTGTTTTAATTTTGTCAGGGCTTCCGCGGACTCTTCATCTGCGAAAGCCATGTAGCAGATGCCTTTTTCCGTGGAAGCCACCAGAATGTTTCCGAAAGGGCTGCCTGCGAAAGCGTAATTGATATGAAGCGCCTCTCCTCCGTTTTTATATTCTCCCGGCGTCATTCCCTCGATGTTCATAAATAGATCATGCAGTCTGCCGGTTCCAGATAATCCGGTATCGGAAGCGACATCAAATAAGGTTGCCCTGGTCTGTTTAAGTATTTTTTTTGCGTGCCCGATGCTGATGTATTGGAGGAACTGTTTAGGGCTTACTCCGGCCCAAGTCTGAAACATACGCTGAAAATGAAATGGACTAACGTGGACATGTGCGGCAAGCTCCTCTAAACCCGGCTGGTCACGGTAGTGTTCTCTGAGAAAAGAGATCGCGGAAGCGATTCGCTGATAATCTACCTCATGTTGTGTCTGGTTATTTGCCATATGCTCTGATCTTGCTTACAAAGCTCATCTAAAAACGCTATAGAAGAAACCCGTTTCTTGCTATACTTCATCCTTACTGATCCACTTCCCAATAGATGGCGCCTGATAATTATTCATTTGCTGCAACAGATCCTCTATATTATCGCTGACAAGTAACATATCGAAATTCACCTGCTTCAAAAAACCGTTATGGACCATCGACTTAAGCAACTGCAGCAAATCGTTGTAAAACCCGTTGATGTTAAGAATGGCTACAGGTTTTTTATGCAGGCCAAGCTGAGCCCAGGTCAGCATTTCAAAAAATTCCTCCAGTGTTCCATAGCCGCCCGGCAGCGTGATGATGCCATCGGAAAGCTCGTCCATTTTCTTCTTTCTCTCGTGCATGGTTTCAACTACGATAAGTTCTGACAACTCTTCGTGAGCGATCTCTACTTTCTTAAGAAAGCCCGGCAGTACGCCGATGGTTGAACCGCCATGTTCTATGGCGCCATTTGCGACCGCCCCCATCAAGCCAACCTTCGCTCCTCCATAAACAAGCCCGATTCCATTCTTTGCCAGGGCCTCTCCGAGTTTGTAAGCCGATTCTTCAAATATTTTCTCGGTTCCTGAACTGGACCCGCAGAAAACTACTACATTTTTCATCATTAATACAAATTAACTGGCAAGGGGAACGGTACTCATAAGCTGTAGTTCAAACCAAAAAGTACTGCCCTGCCCCAATTCACTATGAACACCGATGCGCCCTCCGTGCCGTTCAATAATTTCTTTACACAGATAGAGACCAATACCAAAACCTTTTATGCTTTCCGTTTGCTCCGTCTCAACCCTGAAGAAACGATCGAAGATACGGATCTGATCCTTCGGAGCAATCCCCATACCTTCATCTTTGACAAAAACCCTGACCATCGAGTTTTCTACTTTTGAGAAAACCTGGATCCTGCTGCCTGAAGGCGAATACTTAACGGAGTTGGCGATCAGATTAGTCAAGACTTGCTCGATTTTTTCCTGGTCCGCTTGTACCGGAATAAGATCATTCGGCAGGAACTCAACTGAATGAGACGTTATTGTCGCTATCGTTTCCATCTTCACATCTTTCATAAGATCAGCCATATCAAAGAGCTTAAGACTAAGCCGGATTTTACTTTCACCAAGGCGGGTAACATCTAGAAAATCCGCAATAAGCGCATTCATTTTGTCGACCTGTCGTTTGGCCCGTTTCGCAATCGTACTAGCCAGTTGGTCGTTACTCTTCTCCACAATCGTAAGGAGTACCTGAATATATCCGCTTAGCGAAGTTAAAGGGGAACGAAGCTCATGGCTCACCATTCCTATGAAATCGTTACGGCGTTGTTCATCCAGCTTCCGCTCCGTGATATCCGCGACAGTACCAGAAAAATGACTTTCATAATCGTTTGCAACCGACCGGAACAGCTTTCCCGTAGCCCTCAGCCACCTCGTCTGCTTGTCCTGCAGACCGACTACCGGGTATTCCAGATCATAGCCCCCGCCTTCATCGATGACTGATTCAATGGCTTCCATGACAACATTCCGGTAAGTCTCCGGAATTTGGCCTACAGCATCGTTTAAGGACATTTCCTGATCGGGATTAAAACCAAAGAGTTCTTTCAAGCGTAGAGATGCTTCGAGCCGCCTGGTTTTCGTATTAAGATGCCAGGTTCCGAGGTCTGCGGATTGAATGGCCATTCGGAGATTCTCTTCCTTTTCTACTAACTGTTGCCTTACACCCACCTTTTCAGATGTTTCTACAGCAAAAGCAAAAATGCCGTCAATGTTTCCCAGACCATCCCGGCGGGGCAGATAGCTCACATTAAAATATCGTCCTCGAGCTTCACCCCCTACATGATCCGAAACCTTAATCAGCATGTCCTCCCGATAAAAAACATTACCCGTTTCGAATGTGTTTCTCAGGGCTTCATCGTTTTGGGTACCCACCAGTTCTGGTATCGCTTCCATCAGAGGGCGTCCAAGCAGAAGTCGGTTTGGTAATAGCTTCTGATAGGCAGGATTGATTGAACGGATAATGAAATCGGCGTCTTCATAAATGGCCACTGCTGCAGGCACCTGCTCAATAAACTGTGCCAGCAGCGCATCCTTATCTTTCATAATCTGACGATTCTCCATCCGCTCCGTGACATTCGTAGCGGTGTTGATAATCGCAATGGTTTTACCCTGTTGATCCAATACCGGTCGATATTCAAAATCGAAATAATTTTCGATCAGGACGCCATCTGTATCGATGTTTGCTGGTGTTTCTTTGGCCACATAACTCACTCCGGTCTCCCAAACCTGGTTCAGTATGGGTATAAAAGGAAGGAACTCGGGAGCGGCCTCAGCAAGGGGCATGTCTACAATGTTGCTGCTCTTTTCCCAGAGAATGAGCATCGCCTCATTTATAAAACCGATATGCAAATCTTTACTAACGTATACAGCTGTGGCATCGGCCGACTGAGCAAGTATCCTGAGGTATTGATCTGCTGATAACTTATCTGAAACCATTTGAAAAGGGTTAACCGCTGCAAAGATAGTCGATTTGAATTAGCGGTTTATTCCTTTATGCGGTTGAAAATATGGAAATCAGAGAAAGTCCCTGTTTTTGTATTCCATTCATAC
>JBMDWN010000272.1:0-2782 GCA_048595275.1 Olivibacter sp.
CTGAAAATGCCATAGAGACTTTTGCGGAAAACGCAGAAAATCAACCCATGATTATCGAGTTTGATGTTGCCATGACCCGGGATTCTGTCCTGGTGCTCATGCACGATGACCGACTGGACCGGACGACTACCGGTAAAGGCCTGGTCTCCGAATACAGTTATGCGGATATAAAAAACCTTCATCTTAAAGATAATTTCGGGCAGAAGACAGAATTTCGTATTCCGACGCTGGCACAGGCCCTGAAGTGGGGAAAGGGGAAAGTTCTTTTCACTATTGACGTGAAGAGTGGGGTACCTTATGGAATGGTAATCGATGAAGTGAGGAAACAGCACGCACAACCTTATTCGGCTATCATTACTTATAATGCAACTCAGGCGGCGATGGTCTATAAAGAAGCGCCCGAACTGATGATTTCCGCAAGCGTGCGCCAGCTGGACGATCTGTTAAGGCTGGGGGATTACGGCGTTCCAGACAACCGTATTATCGCTTTTGTCGGAGTCAGTGAGCCGGAGCAGGAATTGTATGATCGCCTGCACGAGCATGGTATCCTCTGTATCCTCGGAACCATTGGAAACCTTGATAAACGGGCTGAAACCAGAGGAGACGAATTGTATTACGAGCTGGTGGAGCGGGGGGCGGACTTCATCGCCACCGACCGGCATGAGGAAGCTGGAGTATTGCTGGAACGCTTTCGGAAAGATTATCACGCTGAATCCAAATACGTTAAGAACTAGTCTTTTTTGCCTGGAGTTCCTGGTTTTTGAGGTCAAAACTCCTTTACACCTGAGTAAACATTGTGGCACAATTTATGTTTATTAAGAGCTAATTAATAATTAACTTTTAACATTTAAAGAAGGAGTATGAAACGTTTATTTTTATTTTCAGTTTTTTTACTGAGCGGTTTACTTGCCGTAAACGCTCAAGACATGCAGGTTGAACGCCCGCAGACTTCAGAAGCCGTCGGTATGGAGCCTATTCGCCAGGGAAACTGGATGGTAGGTGGTAGCCTGGGATCGATTGGTTACAGCTTCGAGGGGGAATCGTTTAACATTAACATCAATCCCAGAGCAGGATATTTCGTTTCTGATGGTGTTGCAATAGGTTTATCGTTAAGAGGTGGTTTCCAGTCTTACCCTGGAGACACTCAGAATGACTGGAACTATGGTATAGCACCATTTGTCCGTTACTTTTTCCCGGAAGGTTCTTCTTCGACAGGTCGTTTCTTCGGCCAGGCTGATGTTGGGATCGCAGGCGCAAGAGGTGGTAGCGACGTAGATTTCGCTGCTGGTGTTGGTTTGGGTTATGCTCATTTTATCACAAGAAGTGTAGCCCTGGAAGCCATATTAGGATATAACTATACCAAAGCTGGTGCGGCTAATTCAACTGCTCAGAATGGTTTGGGTGTAAACCTTGGTTTCCAGATCTATCTGCCAGGACAACGCTAAGATTTGACGTTTAACAACGCTTATTTAAGTATAAAGCCTCATCCGAAAAGGGTGGGGCTTTTTTTTTTAGGTTTATTTAGGCACCAAAGCAATCAATAGTGCCCAACAAAATAAGACCAATACCACCATGCAACTTGCCTGTCAGAGGGATCATAGCAGGTTAAGTGCGGCTTTCCGTTAGAATACCCGCTGTCAATGCGCTCTCGACCCGGACTCAACCCGGACTCAAGGTGGGCTCAAGGTGGGCTTAATATTATGTCTTTTATTCTTCTTATATCAAATTTGTTCCATTATCTTTCCACCTATTGATACCGAAATCTTATGGAATCTGGAAAAGACGAATATTTAATGCAATTGGAAAGCCGTTATGGGGCTCATAATTATCATCCGCTTCCGGTAGTGCTGGAAAGGGGAGAAGGTGTTTACGTTTGGGATGTGAACGGCAAAAGATATCTTGATTTCCTTTCCGGCTATTCATCACTCAACCAGGGACATTGCCATCCGCGTATACTGACGGCAATGCGCGAGCAGTCGGAAAAACTGACGCTCAGTTCACGTGCTTTTTACACGGACGCCCTTGGACCTTTCGAAGAATACCTGGCTACCCTTTTTGGTTACGATAAAGTGCTGCCCATGAACTCCGGAGCAGAAGCGGTCGAAACAGCGATCAAACTTGCGCGCAAGTGGGGTTATGCAAAGAAGGGCGTTCCCGAAAATGAAGCGGTGGTGCTGACTATGAAAGATAATTTTCACGGAAGGACACTTAACGTCATTTCCTTCAGTACGGATGAACAGGCACGGCAGGGTTTTGGCCCTTTCACGCCCGGTTATGTAACGATTCCTTTCAACGATCAGGAAGCGCTAAAGCAAGCCTTAACCGATACGAATGTCGTTGCTTTACTGATTGAGCCTATTCAGGGCGAGGCTGGAATTGTAGTGCCGGATGATGGTTACCTGGCGGCAGCAAAGCAATACTGCGAGGCGGCAAATGTTCTGTTTATGGCTGACGAGATCCAGACAGGACTGGGAAGAACGGGGAAAATGCTGGCCTGCGATTACGACGGCGTACACCCGGATGTGCTGATTTTAGGTAAGGCGCTCAGCGGGGGGGTGCTGCCCGTATCCGCCATTCTGGCTGATGACGACGTGATGCTTTGTATCAAGCCAGGTGAACACGGCTCCACCTACGGCGGGAACCCGCTGGCCTGCCAGGTAGCTTTGGAAGCCGTGAACGTTGTTCTGGAAGAAAAGGTGGCGGAGAATGCATTTAAGATGGGTGAGTTGTTCAGAGATGGCCTGCGGAGCAGGCATATCCCGGAAATTGAGTTGATCCGCGG
>JBMDWN010000273.1:0-8734 GCA_048595275.1 Olivibacter sp.
TCATCTGTTATCCATTCCGACTTACCTTCAATCGGTGCAGTTGCTCCTACAGGCAGGGGTCCCCCATTGAAAGAAACATTCCCGCGGCTGTTAACCACTTTTTCAAGCGAACCGCTCAGGCGGTTAAACGAAAGCTGCAGCCCCGCAGACTTGACGATCAAAAGTTGGTTTAACTCTTCAACCGTGACGCCCCCCGAAGTGCCTGGAACCACATCCTTTTCAACAAGTGCATGCGCCACATCTTGCTGATTTTTGATGGGCCAGCTCCAGATCCCAATTTCCCGCCCGTCTTCGTAGGTAGCTTTCAGCCGGAGAATCTCGGCGTCGGGAAAATCCGCTGGTAAATCCAGCGTTAGCATTCCGGATGTTGCCGGCTCTACATCAGGCGCTTCGACCTGAGCAGCATGAATAACGTGGGCGTCGTCAAAACCCTCAACACGTTCAAGCGTCCACGTAAAACGGCACCGATTAAGGTTGGTGTAGATATGAGTGTTTTTTAAAATAATTTTTCCGTCGAAGTTGCTGTCGATGACCAGCGGACCAGGTTGTACCGGTGACCAGATTTCCTTAATCGCATAAAAACTCCCCTCCTTTTCCCGATAGGGGCCCAATATACCGTCCGGAGCATGGTTACCGTCGCCATCGAGAGAATCGTTTTTATCGGTGCGCACAATCGCTTCATCCACCAAAGCCCATAAAAAACCTCCGGCAAAACGGGGGTTAGACGAGTAATTCAACCAAAAATCCCGAAGGCCCGCCCCATGTCCGCCGTCATACAAGCCATGCATAAACTCGGTTGGCATAAATACATCTCGCCCGCCTGCCAATCGGTGAATACCGTAATTATAGGTAGGATAATGACGCGTATCTACCCCGTTGCGCTGCAACCAAGGGTAGATTACAGGCCTCTTTTGTATATCATAGGTATGGAACCATTTTTCATTGGCAAAATCCCAGCCCCCTTCGTTGCCGTGGTCCCATATGATAACACTGGGATGATTCTCGTCCTTAAGAACTGTCTCTTTTATTACTTTTGGACCAACAACGGTATCATATCCATCCTGCCAGCCGGTGACTTCGTCCAAAACGAAGAGACCTAAGGAGTCACACAACTCTAAAAAACGTTCGTCAGGCGGGTAGTGAGACATGCGTACCGCATTCATATTCATCTCTTTCATCAGCTGAATATCTTCAAGATGATTTTTTTCGCTGAGCGCTCTTCCGCTCGAGGGCCAGAAAGAGTGCCGGTTAACGCCTTTAAAAATCACTTTTTTTCCATTCACGAAAAATCCGTTTTGCTTTCGTAATTCAACCGTTCTGAAACCGATGCGTTCGTCTCGTGAATAAAGGACCTGTCCGTTTCGCAAAAGCGAAAACCTGGCTTTATACAGATTAGGCATTTCGGCATTCCAGGACTTAACCGATTCAAAAGCACCCTGAATATTAAGCTGTGCCGAATCGGTTTCAAATTGCTCTTCAAGCGTCTGACCAATCTTCTCTCCGCTAAGGCTAAACAATTCGACACGGGCACTGGTGCCGGATTGGACTTTATTAAGAGACAGGAATGCGTTGAAACTTCCGTCTGCCCGCGCATCCACAGCTATGCGTTCAAAATGCTGCGCAGGGAGCACTTCCAGAAATACAGGCCTGTATATGCCACCAAGAATCCAAAAATCGGCTTCCCGCTCCGCTTTGTTGACCGATTCATTCGCTGAATGCTTGGCTACCTGTACTTCAAGCAGGTTTTCTTTACCGTAAGAAAGTATTTTGCTGATGTCGTATTTAAATCGGTAGAAACCACCCTGATGCACATCTCCTGCTGGTTTGCCGTTAATCAACACCTCAGTATCCGTCATGGAACCGTCGAATACAATATAAATTGCCTTGCCTTTCCAGTTTTGAGGTACCTGAAACCGGTGTCTGTAATGGCCCTTTTCCTTACCTAGAACGACACCGTCTTTTGAATGGTCGTGTCCGTAGTTATAGGTTCCAAATCCATGAAGTTCCCAGTTGGAAGGAACAGGGATCTTCGACCATTCACCACTTTTTCGCCCCTCTGTAACTTTAAAATCCCAATCCACTGCCTCTGAAGCGTCTCTACCGGAAAGATAAACCCTTTGATAACTTTCATTGCCCTGTGCCAGCAAATCGGATTTACAGGAAAAAAGAATAATCAGTAATAAAGTCAACGGAACGAAAAAGGCTTTCATCTGCATGGCTATCGTATTAGTTTAGCCTAAATATACAGATTTTCAGCATTTTCCAGCATTTACGTCTGCCGCAGGGACTGGATGTGACTAGTGGTTTTCCGTATATTGTTTGAAATTGTTTAATATAGCCTGCCAGCCGGCTTTCTGCATATCGATGGGATTTTCGGTTTCAGGATCGAAGGAAACAGTGACTTTGGTTTGTCCGTTTACATCTTTAAAACCGACCGTGGCTTCTCTGCCGCCGAATTCATACGTAAAACTTTCGCCTTCCGAAACTTCCGAATAAGTGGCTTCCATATCAAAACCAAAGCTTCCATCCCTGGCTTCCATCCTGGCCTTGTACATTCCGCCAACGCGCATATCGTTTTCTGCGGAGGGACAATGCCAGCTGGGGTCCGCAAAGTTCCACTTTAGGATGTGAAGCGGATCGTTGTAATATTTCCAAACTTTCTTCTTGTCGGCGTCGACTAAGGCATCAACCGTAATTTTCGAATTGTCCATAATGCTAATATCAGATGCCTAATTTCGCTTAAAGCCGAAAGATTACCGGGGTGTCTACGTGACAAATGAGGGGTGAAAAACGGCTATCTATAAACTCAGATCTCCCTCCCGGCCAATATCTAGTTTCTTGTCCGAAACCGCACTCAAAGCTACTTTGAAAAAGGTGATAAACTTATTCGTTTTGTTATCCCAATAATGGGCTTCTAATGGAGCTACCTTAAGTACCCGAATCCGTGGATCTTCTTTTCCTTTTTCAAACCAGGCTTCAATCATTTTACTCCAGTATTTCTCAACTCTGGATTGATCCTGGGATATTTCAGCCGTCCCGTTGATACTGAGAAATTTATAGCTGCTAATATCCGCATAAAGTAGACTGACATTTTTATTCTGCTGAATATGTTGATGAGTCTCGCTTTCAGAGGATATCAGGAACCAGATATTCCCTTCATCATCGACTTCCTGCCTGCTCATGGGTACGGCATGAGGGTAATCAGCTGCTAACGCTTTCGAGCAAAGCATCCCGATGTCAATGCTATCAACCATATCCTGCAGCTTGCGGATGGCTTGCTCATCATGCAAATTTTCTGAACTCATAACGAATGATTAATTAGTATGTGTGTTGAAGAAGAAACTGGTTGGAGTCGAAATTGTTTCGATGGTTAATATACTTACGGACATGGAATTCCGCTAAATACGGAATGAAATATAATTAAGGGATTTCAGAAAAGGTAAGTAAGATGTAGATATCCGTCTCTACCAGCCATTTATCCGTTGTTTCAGGAAAGCAGAAAAATCTTCAACCGATTCAAAAAGATAATCCGGGTTTAAATCAATAAGCTCTTGTTTGTTTGTTGTTGAAGCCCACGTGACAGCTGCCACCGGAACCCCGCAGGCACGTGACGCTACAATGTCTGACGGCGCATCTCCGATGTAAATGGAATCATCGGGTTTCAAACCATATTGTTCCAAAATATTTGTAATGCCTTTCTCCTTGCTTGGACCGATTGGGTTACCCGTCTCGATATGTTCGAAATACTGAATTATTCCAAATTTTTCCAATGATAGTCTTGTACTCCTTTCCCCTTTTCCTGTAACCATTGTGATCAGCACGTCGCTCTTTTTGAGAAAAGAAAGAACATCGGTAATACCATCGAAACAATCCGTCACCATATCGTGATATCTTTCATAAAAGTAATAGTATGCCTCTAGAGCGTCTTTATATAGAGTGCTTGGTGTAAGAGCTTTTATAGCACCTTCCTCCGAAGGCCCAAAAGTTGCTATTATTTCAGCATCTGACAATGTTTTTTCAGTCAAAGGTTCAATGGCTTCCTTAAAAGCTTTAATACAAAGGGGAAGTGTATTAGCCAAAGTTCCATCAAGGTCGAAAATGACCATTTTAATTTTCTTCACGTTACCTGTTTTATATGATTATTAAACAGTCTTCTGCAAAGAAATAAGAAAGCCCCTAAATAAAATATTTAGAGGCTTTTTGCAGGCTTTTACGGCCTGTAAAGTCGGGGTGGCAGGATTCGAACCTACGACCTCCACATCCCAAATGTGGCGCGATACCGGGCTACGCTACACCCCGAACCTGATAAAGCTTCAACCATTGTCTCCGCTTAGGGTGTGCAAATATAGGAAACTTTTGATAAAGCCCTAGTCTTTTATTTTTTTTCCGGACCCGGTTCGGCATCGGGTCTGCCATCCGCTTCAATTGCTGGTGGAATCAGCTTGTAAATCACCGGTGTCACGATTCTGGACAGCAAGGTAGAACTGATTAAACCGCCGATCATTACAATGGCTAGCGGAGAAATCAAGGGATTGCTTGACCAGGCAATAGGCAATAAACCTCCAATGGCCGTCAATGTGGTCAAAATAATCGGCAGAAACCGGATTTCCCCGGCCTTTTCGATCGCCTCATTCAATGCCATCCCCTCCCGGCGCAGCTGATTAGTAAAATCGACCAGCAAAATGGTGTTTTTTACCTCGATGCCTGCTAAGGCGACAATGCCGATTGTCGCCACAAAAGAAAGCGTATTTCCTGTCACCAGCAGGGCCAGTACTGCTCCGACGATTCCCAGCGGAATTACGGATAACACAATCAACGTACTTTTGAATGTCCTGAATTCGAGAATTAATACCGCAATAAAAAGGAACACGGTTACCATAATTATGGTTCCGAACCCACCAAAGGATTGCTCCCGGCTTTCCACTTCACCCGCCATCTTGAACTGATAACCGTCTGGTAGTTTCATCTCCTTCATCTTCGTTTCCACCTCGGTAATTACCTGATCGTTCTGAAAGCCTTGCTGAACAAAAGAATTCACGGATACCGAACGTGTTTTATTCATGTGAAATATGCTAATTGGTGAATTTTCGAATCGGATATCCGCCAGCTGTTGAATGGGAATGGCCTGACCTTGTACATTGTTCACCATGAGCCCGTCAAAAACCTTCAGCGAAGGATAATCGGAACCAGGAACACTTAGCCGGATTTTGTAGTCATCATGTTCCGCATCCGGGTTGCTAAAGGTGGCGATATCCAGTCCTGCAACCGCCATGCGAACGGTCCGGTCGATACTAGCACTGCTTACCCCCAGGGCAGCCGCTTTATCCTTATTGATATTCAACCGGAAATCGACCATATTATTCTTGACCGGATTGTTGACGTACAACGTTCCTTCCGTTTTGAGCAACATCTGCTCTACCTCAGCCGCCAGTGTACGCAGGGTATCCAGATTATTTCCGGTAAGCCGGACCTCTACGGGAGAGATCACGGGTATGCCCTGTTCGAAATCCTTAACTTCGACCTTCGCCCCCGGATAGGGCGTCCACTCCCGCCTTAAAGAATCTATCAACTCCTGCTTGCGCCGCGCGTTTACCCCCGGATGAAGTTGTACGAATAGCTCCGCAAAATTTGACCGTTGATTTTGCTGCTGAACATTGTAGTAGATTCGTGGATTACCCCTGCCGACATTGCTTGCATAAAAAGAAACCTCCGGCATTTTGGCTAGCTCTTCTTCAATATGACGGGTTAGCGTATCAGTATACTGAATGTTCGCTTGCTGGGGGGTGGTAATGTCGATCAGAAACTGAGGCTTCTCGGAAGAGGGAAAAAGACTAAAGCCTACAACCGGAATGAGGCTAAGCGAAAGGCCGAAAATGAATACGGCAATTACAATCGTTCTTCCTGGAAACCGCAGCGCCTTATCAAGCAGCACGGCGTAACTTGCATGTATACCCCGTTGAAAAGCTCTTAAAACTACATTTCCTTCTGGGTTTTCGTGAGGTTTCAACAAGTTGCTGGCCAGAAAAGGAACTACCGTCAACGCAACGAGCATAGAAGCAATAACCGTACAGATAACCGCAACCGGCATACTGCGAATAAAATCTCCTGCCGCTTCAGGCATAAACAAAAGCGGACTGAAAGCGATGACCAGGGTGGCGGTGCAACCGATAATGGCAACGGTAATTTGCTGGGTCCCTTTAATGGATGCCTCTACTTTACTGTATCCGACCCGCATCCAGCGTTCTATGTTTTCGACCACTACGATGCTGTCATCCACCAACAATCCAAGGGCTACAACAAAGCCGACAATGCTCAATTGATTCAAACTGTAGCCTAGTGCATTCAGAGCAACAATCCCAATGGACAGGGAAAGCGGTATGGCGATCATCACAACCGCTGACGCTCTGAGTCCAAGTGGAAGCAAGGTGATTAAGACCAGCGAGACAGCAATCACAAAGTCTAACCCTAAACCACTTAAACGATGATTGACGTTGTCGGCCTGATCAAAATGAACCTGCATATCAACGTTCGCCGGTAAGGTTGAACGGAAAGACTCAAGAGCTTCCTGATAAAGTTTCTGATCTTTCGTTATGTTTTCTCCGGTCTTCAGCGCCGCATTTACAAAAAGCGCACGAAAGCCGTTTAACCTGGTGATGTGATTCTCCGCGGCAAAAGCAGGATAGATGCTGGCTACATCCTGAAGCAATATTTCCTTCCCCTGATAACTGGACACAATGGTTCTGCCGATATCTTCAATGCGCTGATAATTACCACTGGTTTTCAGGTTATAGGCGTTAGATCCCGCATAAATTGTTCCGCCGGGTATATTCACAGCTTCCCCTTGTATAGCCTGCGCTACGCGCTCCAAAGGCAGGTTAAGCTGTGCCAGTCGCTCAGACGAAACGTCTACGCGTACGAGCTGATCGGGCAGGCCGCTGATGGTAACGTTTTTCAAAGGCTTGACCTTTTCGAGTTCGTCCTTTAAGTTTTCCGCCAATTGCTTCATTAACTTATCTGAAGCGTTTTCCGATACGAGGCCTATTTGCAGAATATTGACGTCGCTTGGTTGAACCTCTAGCACCTCAATGCTGTAAATGTCTTCCGGAAGGCTGTTGCGCAAGGCTGCAATCTCTTTAATCAGTTCCTGGTGTTTGCTGTCAACATCCGATTGATAATCGTATTCCACGAACATCAGGGCAAGACCATTGTAGATCGTAGTTTTGATTTGTTTGATATCGCTTAATCCATAGATTTTGGCCTCCATAGGTTTGACAACCAGCTCTTCCATATCTTTTGGGCTGGTGCCTGGATAAACGACAGCAATGGGAAAGGCTGGATTGTCCATTTCCGGATCTTCAGCCCTGGGCATCGATATCATGGTGCTGACGCCAACGACCAGGACCATCAAAACCATGATGAGTGTGAACTGGTAGTTTTTTATTGAAAAAGCTGCTGGACTCATGTACAATTTGATAATATGAAAACTACTCTACAATTCGGATCGGATCGCCATCGGTGAGGTAAGCACTTCCCGAAACGATAAGCGCTGTTCCGGGTTTGAGCCCGCCGGAAATGATCACCCAATCCTGCTCAAGCGCTGAGATTTTAACTCGTTGCTTCCTGGCCACCTTTTTATCTTCCGTTACGAAAACAAATGCTTCTTCTCCATCACTGTCCAATACCGCGCTATAGGGTATCTTCCAGCCTTTCTGTACTTCCCTCAATTGGATCTTCGCTTTACCGAATAAGCCGGAGGCAATTCCTTTAGCCGGCTGTAACACTTCCAATTGAATACTAAAGGTTCCCGAAGCCGGATCAATGGCTTCGGACTTACGGACTACCCTGGCGGGTATCGCTTCACTGCCCGGGATATCAGTCGATATGGAGGCCGAGTCTCCAATTTGTACAAGCGCCCACTGACGGTCACTCAATCCGCTATTGAAAAACCAACGTCCTTTGCCGGCACCGTTAACTTGAAGAACAGGTGTACCGGGCCCGACGGTTTGCCCGACGTTTGCCAAACGGTTCAGCACATAACCATTTCCAGACGCACGCATTTCAGCTTGCCCGAGATTGTAGTCGGCGCTACGTGCCTGCTGGGCAGCTACTTTAAAGGCTGTTTCTGCGTTTTGCATCTGCTCGAGCGTAGCTACACTATCCTGGTATAATCGCTTTGCCCGTTCAAAGTCGCGCCGGGCCTTTTCAAGCCCCAGCTTAGCCTGCTCCGCACTGGAACTGATCTCTGTGGGATTAATACGTGCAAGAAGTTGCCCCTGCCTTACCTGATCCCCAGCTTTTACGTATAGTTCTTCAATTGTACCGCCCGTTTTAAACGATAAAAGCGTCTCGTCATCTGTTGTGAAGGTACCGGAACGAACAATCGACTGGCCGGTTTCTATTTGTTCTGCACCCATTAACTTAACCGGAATGGTGTCTTGTTTTCTGAGCGTACGCTCTTCTGTGCTTCCGCATGCATAAAACAAAACTGAAGCCAGGCCCATCAGGAGAAAGTGAAAGTATCTTTTCATAAGCTGAGATTAATGGATTTGATGATGATCTTTGAAGCGGTCGGAAAATGCGTAACTGGCTACTTCTCTTTCAAGACCCGCTGCGGCACTTAGCACTTGATATTCCTGTATGGAAACAGACAATTGGGCTGCGTGCAACTGACCTCTTGCATCTATGCTTTCCAGAAAGGTATTTGTCCCGGCAGCAAAACCTCTTTCAATCAAGC
>JBMDWN010000274.1:0-3152 GCA_048595275.1 Olivibacter sp.
TCCGGTATCCAGCCCCCACTGTTTCGTGGCGGAAATATAGCCGATTGGCGCATCCAGCCACACATAGAGCTTCTTCCCGGCTGCCTCATCCAGCGGAACATCCACCCCCCAGTCCAGATCACGCGTCATGGAGCGGGCCTGAAGACCAGATTTCAACCAGGAGCTGCACTGTCCATACACATTCGACTTCAGGACGTCTTTTTTACCTTCCAGCAGCCAGCTTTCCAGCCAGCTTTGGTATTTGTCCAGTGGCAGGTACCAGTGTTTGGTTTCTTTCAGCACCGGCGTCTTCCCGCTCAGGGTAGATTTCGGATTGATCAGGTCTGTCGGACTGAGCGAAGTGCCGCATTTCTCGCATTGATCGCCGTAGGCGCCTTCGCTGTGGCAGTTCGGACACGTACCGGTGATGTAACGGTCCGCCAGAAATTGCTGATATTCTTCGTCAAAATATTGCTCTGAAAACTTCTCGACGAATTCCCCTTTGTGGTAAAGGTTCAGGAAAAATTCACGGGAGAGGTCATGATGTATTTCAGAAGAGGTACGGTGATAAATATCAAAAGATATACCGAACTCCTCGAAACTTTCGCCGATTTGCTTATGATAGCGATCGATGATTTCACGGGGAGTCGTCTGTTCTTTCTTAGCCTTTATAGTAATGGCCGCACCATGTTCATCCGATCCACAGACAAAGGCCACTTCCTTTCCTTTCAACCGCAGGTAGCGGACATAAATATCCGCCGGGACATATGCTCCGGCAAGGTGTCCGATATGTAAGGGTCCGTTTGCATAAGGCAATGCAGATGTAATGGTATAGCGCTTAAATTCTTTTGCTTTCAATTTGAATTGATTTATGCCGTGCGTTGCGCACCGGATTTGCTTTTATGACAAAGATACGTCAAATTGCGCGTTCTTTTAAAAACAGGTTCCATGAAAACACCCCCACCGCTTAAGCCCGGAGATACCGTTAGAATTGTTTGTCCTTCGTGGCGGATCGACGAGCCCATTGACGACGCTGTCCGGTTGCTGGAGCGCTGGGGGCTGACGGTTCAACTGGGTAAAAGCGTACACCTGAAGCACAACCAGTATGCCGGGACGGATGCGGAGCGGGCGGCTGATCTGCAGCATGCTATTGATGATCCAGAAGTAAAAGCCATTTTTGCTGCCCGCGGCGGTTACGGGGCTATGCGAATTGTTGACCGTATGGATTTCCGGGTCCTCACCGAGCAACCGAAATGGTTGATTGGCTTCAGCGATATTACCGTTTTGCACAGCCATATTCACCGCAACCTGGCCATCGAGAGCATTCATGGTCAGATGCCGCTTAATGTTAAGGAAGGCAGCAGCCGGTCTCTGGACAGCCTGCGCGATGCACTTTTCGGAAAAGCCTGGAATTACCGCTATGAAAGCCCGGAAAAAGGGCTCAACGGCACCGGAATCGGGCAGGTGATTGGTGGTAACCTCGCCCTGTTAGTGAACCTGCTCGGCTCGGACTCCGATATGGATTACGATGGAAAAATTCTTTTCATAGAAGATGTGGGAGAATATTATTATTCGGTCGACCGTATGCTATGGGCTCTGAAGCGTGCAGGAAAGCTGGATACACTGGCCGGCCTGCTGGTAGGCGGCTTCACCCATATGAAAGAGTCTTCCGTCGCTTTTGGCCACAGCCTTCCGGATATTATCCGCGAGGTAAGCCAGGCCGGTCGCTACCCGGTCGCCTTTGATTTCCCCGCCGGACATCAGCCGGATAATTGTGCGCTGATTTTCGGAAGAACGGCCTGTTTGGAAGTTCGCGAACAATCGGTTAACTTGGGCTACGTATAACGAAACAACATAAATGGCACTTCTTTCATCGCTGGGCAAATACAAAGATACCGGCTTATTGGTTATCCGCGTTGGACTGGGACTGATGTTTATGACGCATGGGTATCCGAAACTGATGGGCGGGCCGGCCTTTTGGACAGGCGTGGGTTCCGCGATGGATCATGTTGGTGTGCACTTTTTCCCGGCATTCTGGGGATTGATGGCTGCCCTTGTAGAAACCTTCGGAGGTTTTCTGCTGATCATAGGACTGGCATTTCGTCCGGCTTGCCTGCTGTTGGCCTTTACCATGCTGATCGCAGCTTTCAAACATCACGCAGAAGGAGGGTGGCTTTCAGGATCACATGCCATTGAATTGGGCATTGTGTTCGTAGGTCTGTTGTTTATCGGTCCCGGAAAAATCAGCGTAGATAAAAGATGAATGAGCAAAAAAGAGACAGTTTTAAGGATCGGTTAGGAGAAGAACTACGCAAGCCCATCTACAAATATGCCTTTGGGGTAGCCCTGATCCTGGTCATCATCGCGCTCTCCCTGAAGTTCGGCTACCTGGTCGGACAGTGGCTATATGCGATGACTCAGTAATAAAAAGCCGGAAAGCTCAAGTAGAACGTTCCGGCTCTTTAGTACGATTACCACGCCCGGTGATCAACCACACCCACCCGCATAGGAAAGTTTTGGTTCTGGTAAATTCCCCGGGATAAAATGGTATAGTAATGCCCTGCACGCATTTCTACGCTACCGCCATGTCCGGCCTGATTGTCCCGCTCCGCGATGACAGCACCGTCGGCTCCGAGAAGTGCTACGCTATAGGTACCCTGGTCCACCGCTATAAAACCCTGGTTTGCTGTTACGGAGGCCTGGTTATCCCTGTTCCGACCGGTAATCGGCGTTTGCGGATCCCCGCTTCCTGATAGTCGAACCGTAGCTTGTGGAGCCCGGTCTGCGATGTTAAAAAACCGGATGTAAGCTTTGCCTGCATCGAAGTCATCTGGCGCCCGGTCTTCAGCCATCAGCAATTGAACTGCGCTATCCGTGCTGTTGACCATGAGCGTATAACTCAAACTATCCCTCAGCTCAGCCGTAGTATCGGCAATGGCTTCGCTTGTGCCGGAGAAGCCTACCGAAATCGGCCGGCTGCCTGGTATAAAAGCCTGATACCGGAGATAAACACCATAATGTAAGGGATCCTGATTTACCCATCCCCGATCAGTCCTTACCCCTAATGGCCGGTCATTCGGAAAGGCATTGACGAATTGCAAATATGCCTCTGGAAATCTGGCTCCAGGCTCGTTGCGGTCATTACAAGCCGACACCATAAATACCACCGCTAA
>JBMDWN010000275.1:0-9400 GCA_048595275.1 Olivibacter sp.
CCTGCCGTCTTTACGGAAACGCCAGGTACCGGAACGCCCTGCGCGTCAAGAACACGACCGCGGGCATTGAAGTCCTGGGCATGAACTGCACCGCTCAATCCAAGCAGGACGAAGAGGATGCGAATGGTAGTATAAGTTGATTGCATAAAAATGGTGTTTTTTCGAATGCAAATCTCCGACCTTAGCGTTAAGCCTGGATTAAGCCTGTTTTAAGAAATTTATTCACTGAACATACAATCTATTTAATTCTTATACTTGCCGCATTATCTGAATGTTAACCTGAAGTTTAATTCGATCAATGGGAAGAAAAAGCCTGAAAGATAAAAGGCAACGTGAGATTGTCAGGGCGTATTATAAGTTATCTAAGCGTATGGGTTACGATCGGGTATCGATAGCCAAACTGGCGCAGACCATGGATATGCATCCCAGCCTTATCCTGCATTATTTTGATAGTAAAGATAAACTAAATGAAGCTTTAGTCGATTATATTCTGGATCGCTATTCAACTATTTTTAAGCTTAAAAATCCTGCTATGGTCGGGAAAGAAGATCTGGATGAAATCATCAACCGCCTTTTCTCAAAAAAGTGGGATCAACTCTTTGACGATGGCCTGTTCTACGGTCTGTATGCAGAAACCTTTCGAAGTCAGGACATCAAAAAACAATATAAATCTCTTCTGGACGCTCTGCGCAGTGAATTGGCTGATATACTCATTCGGCTAATGGAGAGCAGACAGCTGGATCTTCAGGACCCGCATCAGGCCGCCAACCGTTTGTTCATATTGCTGGATGGCGCCTATTTCTATCTCTCCCTGGTGGATGACCCGATACAATACGAACAGTCAATGTCCATTTACTGCAAGGAAGCTAAAGTGATTTTGGGACTCATAAAGTAGCCCGCTTGGATTAAGCGGGCTAACTTGGTTGTTTGTGAAGACCTCGCCTTCACAGATCCGACTCCTACATGACGGATTTCTTTATAAACGGTTATATAGTTTGAATGAAATAAATCTTCCTTCTTGTATTGCGAAGATAATAAATCAAGAGAATGTAAGCAAATAATCCTACATAAATTTTTTGTAAAAACAATCTCTTTGTTCTATGACTAAATCAGAAGAAGAGCTTTTCCTAAAGGCTTTCGGCACCCATTTGAAAGCCATACGCGAAGGGACACGACTCCGGACGGAGAAGATTAGCCTCAGAAGACTGGATAGTTTAGCAGAAATCGACCACAGCCAGATTCATAGAATTGAAAAAGGACAGACCGCCCCCTCCTTGTTAACCCTCAAGGCGCTGGCTGATGCATTGGAAGTGCGGCTCAGCGATCTGGTTTCCTTTGAGACTAAGAAATAGCTATCTTTGTTCATATTTTACTTATGATCAACCGTTTCCTATGACGTCCAAGGCGTTAGCGGGTCATTCCACTTTAACTACAGCTGGAAACCGCACACTAATAATACTTATAGTAAGTGTTGTATTCATCCGGCTTGCCTTCATCCCGCGCCTTGGGCTAATGCCGCAAGATGCTTATTATACCTTTTACGGTGAACACCCCGCCCTCTCCTACTTCGATCATCCACCTGCGATTGCTTACCTGCTTAAATCGTTTATTTTTGTCTTTGGTAAGGAAGTATATGCCATCAAATTGGCGGACACGTTCATCACGTTACTTTTCTTGGGCGTTTTTTTCCGCCTGGCCCTTTGCTTTCTAAGCAAGAACCGCGCACTGCGTGCTTTGATTCTCCTTTTATCCACGTTGATGATTACGGTTCTTTCGCTGGTTTCCACGCCGGACGTGCCGCTTATGCTTTTTTGGAGTCTTTCCCTTTACAGTTTGTATCGGGCGTTATTCCGGGAAGAGAAAAGCTGGTGGCTGGCAGCAGGGCTGTGTATGGGCTTGGCCTTTAACAGTAAATACACAGGCGTCTTTCTTCCGTTTGGCGTATTACTTTATTTTCTCATCCAGGGAAAAAACTGGAAGCATCTGCGCTCCGGATGGTTTTGGGGTGCCGTACTGATCTACTTTGCAACCGTTTTGCCGGTCATCTGGTGGAACGTCGATAATCATTTCGCATCCTTCCGTTTTCAATCGGAAAGCAGGATGAGCGGACTTGCGATCAATCCCCTTGGTTTTCTCGGAGTCGTTGGTCATCAGGCGGCCCTGCTTCTTCCGATCCTTTTCGTTCTGCTGATCTGGATGTCTTTCCGTCTCCTCAGAAAATTCACGAGGCTGAATCCGGAAAGAAAATTTTTGTTTTGTTTTTTTCTGCCGGTATTCGCGGGCTTCTTTCTGCTCTCACTGTTCTACTGGATCAAGTTAAACTGGATGATGCCCTCTTACATCGCCGGCATATTACTGATCAGCCCTTATATCCGTGCCAAGGCATTACGTTGGCAGTGGTGGTGCAGCCTGGTCATTCACATCGCGTTGGCGGTGGAGGTACTTTTCTATCCGGTTCCCGTTTATTCTGATGATACCTGGCTGGGGTGGGACGATCTGGCGAGGGAAGTGGCTTCCCTTAAAAAGAACTATCCGGAAGATTTTATTTTTTCTGCAGATGACTATAAAACCAGCGCTATCTTAAATTTTTATCTTCCAGGCTTTATATACAGCCAGAATGTGATCGGAAGACGAGCCCTGCAATTTGACTTTGTCGGCACGGATCTTTCACAGTTGAGCGGAAGAGATGCGCTTTTCATCAATTCCATACCAGACCTGACGGGCGATGAGGATGAAAGGGGTTTCCGGTCAGCTATTCTGCCATATTTCGACGCCGTGGTGGAACTTGAGCCTTTGGAGATCAGGGAAGACGGTGAACTGGTCCGCAAGTTCCTGGTCTACCGATGTGTCGGCTATCATCCGGAACGGCTGAGTAAAACCGACTGATGCAGACAGCATCAGTCGGTAAAAAAGATAAGTGGAGGGAGAAATCAATTCCAACCACCGCCGAGAGCCTGGTAAATATTGACCCAGGCATTCAGCTGCGCTTTCTTCGTTTCGATAAGTTCAAAACGGGATTCCAACGCATCGCGTTGAGTCAGTAAGACTTCCATATAGTCTGCCCGGGCAGATTTGAAAAGCTCATTTGAAATATCAATCGACTGGATCAGTGCATCGACCTGCTTCGCTTTCAGGTCATAGCTTTTTTGTAAGTTCCCTATTTTAGCCAGCTGATTAAGCACCTCGACGTAAGCGTTCAGGATGGTTTGTTCGTATTCATATACGGCCTGAATCTGTTCGGCATTGGCCGATCTGTATTCCGCTTTTATACCATTTCGGTTAACAATAGGCGCAACCAGATCTCCGGCAATGGAATAAAGTAAGGATTCCGGAGTATTTAATAAATATTTCGGATTAAAGGCCTGATAACCCAGCGAAGCAGAAATCCCCAGCGATGGATAGAATGCCGCACGGGCCACCTGTACATTTAATTTGGCAGCAGCAAGTTGCTGTTCCGCCTGCCGAATATCCGGACGGTTAGCCAGCAATTGGGCAGGTAGACCTTCCTGCACGGAGGCCGGAACAAGCTGCTCAAAGCTACTGCTACTCCTTACGATGGGCTGAGGATAACGCGCCAGCAAAAAGTTGATCCTGTTCTCTGTTTCCGTTATTTGCTGTTGAATACCGAACTGCAGGCTCTGCGTATTGGATACTTCTGCTTCAAAACGTTTTACAGCCAATTCGTTTACCCGTGTGGCCTGTTTCTGAAGCCGGACAATTTCAAGTGCATTGCGCTGGATGTCAATATTTTTTTGAAGGATTTCCAGTTGATTATCCAGCGCCAGCAACTCATAATAGGCATTGGCCACTTCGGCGATGAGCCGGGTTAGAACGTAGTTTTTGCCTTCAACCGTAGCCAGGTAAGTGGAGATGGCCGCTTTTTTCGAGTTCCGTAGTTTTTTCCAGATATCCAGCTCCCAGTTGGCATATAGCCCCACTCCATAATCGGGAAGCGGATCAGGCGTTTCTTGTCCGGGGCGGATGTCCGTGGTTGCCTCGCTTGAACCGCGACTGGTGTAGCGTCCCACTTTTTCCAGTCCCGCCCCGGCTCTGAGGCCTACGAATGGCAAGTACTCTCCTTTCCGAAGCCGAATCTCGTTCTGGGCAATCTCGATATCCTGCAAGGTGATGTTCAGTTCCTGGTTGTTTTCCAAAGCCGTATCGATCAATGCTGTCAGATAAGGGTCTTTGAAATAGTCTTTCCACGGAATACGAGCTGCGTTGATCGAGTCTCCGCTCGTGCCGTAACTTTCCGGGACAGGCTGCTCCGGAATCTTTTCTGCAAGCTCCGGCGTTTTACAGGCATAAAATAAGATGGGCAGCAGAAACAATCGTACTGCCCCTTTTAAAGTGGTTTTAAACATGATGTTCAATTTCTTCGGTTAACGGTGTTTCTTCTTCATCTCTGATCAGCTTTCTGTTTTCGGCAAGCTTCGCGAAAATGAAATACAGGCCCGGAACCAGCACGACTCCAAACAGGGTTCCGAACAACATGCCCCCCGCTGCTGAAGCGCCGATGGTGCGATTTCCAATCGCACCGGGTCCATGCGCAAACACGAGCGGGATCAATCCGGCAATAAAAGCAAAGGATGTCATCAGTATGGGCCGGAAACGAACCTTAGCCCCCTCTACTGCTGCCTCATAAATACTGGCACCTTGCTGATGCCGCTGTACCGCGAACTCCACGATCAACACGGCATTCTTTCCGAGCAAACCAACCAGCATAACCAGTCCTACCTGTGCATAGATATCGTTCGATAACCCCATCATCTTCAGGAGCGCAAATGAGCCAAATACTCCGGCGGGAAGCGAGCAGACGACAGCGAGTGGGAGGATGAAACTTTCATACTGTGCGGCCAGAACGAGGTAAACAAACCCAAGCACGATCAGGAAGATGTACAACGCTTCGTTTCCACGCCCGACTTCATCTTTCGAAAGTCCTTCCCAATCAATATCGTAACCGTGCGGTAACGTCTTAGAGGCTACTTCCTGAATGGCGGCAATCGCCTCACCACTGCTGTAGCCCGCTGCCGGCTCTCCGCGAATGGCAGAAGAGGTATACATATTGTAGCGGGTAATTTCATTCAGACCCTGCGATTTCCTGATTTTCATAAAGGCTGAATAAGGCACCATTTCGTCGCGGTTGTTCTTGACGTAAAGCTGCATCAGGTCGGCCGGGAGGCGACGGTATTCGGGAGAAGCCTGAACATAAACTTTAAAGAAATTCCCGAATTTGATGAAACCCTGTTCGTAGGTACTTCCGATCAGGATGGATAAGTTATCCATGGCCTTGCCGATCGAAACCCCTTTCTGCATGGCTATTTTGTTGTCGATCTCCAGTTCGTACTGCGGGTAATTGGCGCTGAAGAAAGTAAAGAGTCCTTTGAGTTCCTTTCGTTCTTCCAGCGCCGCCATGAACTCGTTGTTCACCTGCTCCAGTTCCCGGTAATCGTCGTTATTCGTCTTATCCAGCAGCCGGAGCGCAAAGCCACCGGCAGCACCGTATCCGGGAACAGCCGGCGGACCGAAAAATTCAATGGTTGCTCCCGGGATTTCCCTGGAACGCTCTTCGAGCTCTTCAATAATTTCGTTTACGCTGTGTTGACGTTCGGACCAATCCTTCAGGTTGATGAGACAGGTACCGGCGTTGGAGCCCCTACCCTCGGTTAACACTTCATAGCCTGCCAGAGCGGAAACCGACTGAATTCCCTCAACGTGCTCGGCAATCTCCTGTAAGCGGCGGGAGATGTCATTAGTCCTTTCGAGCGTTGCTCCCGGCGGAGTCTGCACAATGGCATAGATCATACCCTGATCCTCATTCGGGATGAAACCGGAGGGTAAGGTGCCGGTAAGGCCGATGATACCCGCACCGAAAGCGATGAGTACAGCAAAGGTAAGCATGCGGCGCGTAACGACCCTGTCCAGCAAAGCCACGTACCTCCCGGTCAGTTTTTCAAACTGGCGGTTAAAGCCATCGATAAAACGGTCCATCAGGCTCTTTTTCTTTGGCTTGCCATGCGTATTTTTGAGGATCATTGCGCAAAGCACAGGTGTCAGGGTTAGTGCCACCAAACCGGAGATAACAATAGAACAAGCCATCGTTATGGCGAATTGCCGGTAGAAAATACCGACCGGCCCGGTCATGAAAGCCACGGGAACGAAAACGGCAGTCATCAATAACGTAATAGCGATTACCGCACCGGCAATTTCGTGCAGAACCTGGATGACCGCCTTGTAAGGAGACAGGTTTTCTTCCTCCATTTTTGCATGCACGGCTTCTACCACCACAATCGCGTCATCCACTACAACACCTATGGCCAATACCAGCGCAAAGAGGGTAATGAGGTTAATGGTAAGTCCAAAAAGCTGCATAAATATAAAGGCACCAATCAGGGAAACCGGAACGGCAAGTGTCGGAATTAATGTCGACCGCCAGTCGCCCAGAAACAGGAACACCACCAGCGCCACAAGCAAAAAGGCTTCGACGAGGGTATGCGCCACCTTGTCAATTGAAGCATTTAAGAATCCCGAAACGTCGTAGCTGATTTCGTAATCCATCCCGGGGGGAAAGGAATTGGCTTTAATTTCATCAAGCTTTGCTTTAACATCGTGGATGACGTCGCTGGCATTACTGCCGTAGTTCTGCTTCAGGACGATCGCCGCGGATGGATGTCCGTTCATGTTGGAGTAGATATCGTAAAATTCGCTACCCAGCTCTATATCGGCCACATCTTTCAGGTAGAGGATCTCACCGTGTGCATTGGCTTTTACAATAACGTTTTTATATTGATCGGCTTCGTTATAGCGTCCCTGGTAAGTTAGCACATATTCGAGCGCTTCAGATCGTTTGCCGTCGCTTCTGCCTAGCCTTCCCGGAGAACCGATAACGCTCTGGCTGGCCAGTGCTTCCATAACCTCGTCGGTCGACAGGTTATAGGCACGCATGCGATCCGGTTTAAGCCACACACGCATGGCATACTGCCGGCTTCCCAATATGCTGGCCTGCCCAACGCCGCTGATGCGCTGCACTTCGCGCAGAATGTTGACGCTGGCGTAATTGTACAGAAAATTCTCATTTGCTTTCGGGTCGGTGCTGTAAACATTGACGTACATCAGCATGTTGGGCTGAACGATGTTCACGATGATTCCTTCCCGCTGCACCAGTTCGGGCAGCCGGTTGGTGACCTGCTCGATCCGGTTCTTAATGTTTACCACCGCCTGGTTTGGATCGGTACCTAAATCGAAAACGACCTGGATGTTGGCCTCCCCCGCACTGGTGGCGTCTGAGGTCATGTAACGCATTCCGGGAACGCCGTTTACGGCCTTTTCCATGGGAATGAGCACGGATTGCACCAGTACGTCTGCACTGGCGCCCGGATAAGCAACGCTTACCATGACTCTGGGCGGGGCTATGGATGGAAATTGAGAAATAGGCAGGGTGACGATAGAAAGCACACCCATAAAGATGATTACGAGCGATATTACGATAGCGAATACCGGCCTCTTCATAAAAATACTGAACATGTCTGACCTATTTTATTCTGTTGGTAGGCTCAGGTGAGCCATGACTTCTTTGGGATCTTCGAATTCGTAGGCAATTTGCTGGTGGTCCGAAACTTTCCGGAGGCCTTCCAGCAGGATCTTGTCGCCGGGTTTCAGTCCTTCGGTGATGACATAAAGATCCGGCAGCTCCGCGCCTATCGTTACCGGCGTCATGCGGACTTGCTTATCCGGGCCGATCAGGTAGACGTATTTCTTATCCAGCACTTCCATCGTTGCTTTCTGAGGGATCAGCAAAACTTGATCAAAGGTCTCCGACATCCGGATGTTCCCGGTTTCGCCATGTCTCAGCAGCCCGTCAGGGTTTGGAAAGGTTGCCCTAAAAGCAATGTTTCCGGTCTCACTGTTAAAATTTGCTTCAATCGTTTCAACCTTGCCATCATACGGGAAAAGCTGGTTGTTGGCCATTAACAACTTTACCTGCATAGCGCTATCCGCTTTTGAAGTCATTTTATAATCCAGGTATTCAGCCTCCGGAACGTTATAGTAAACCCACATTTTCTGGTTGTCTGAGAGTTCGCTCAACAGTTCGCCCTCATCCACCAGACTACCGGGACGGACATGAAAACGGTCAATGATTCCGTCGAACGGCGCACGGATTTCAGTAAAACCCAAATGCACCTGAGTCAAGGCCAGTTCTGCTTTCGCTTTATCGAGTTTTGCTTTAGCCATCGCGAGCTCATTTGGTGCTACCACATCCCGGTCGGCCAGTGATTTGGTATTAGCATATTCGATTTCAGCTGTTTGAGCTTCAGCTTTCGCCTTATACATTTCAGCTTCGTATAGTTTCGGCATGATCTTGAAAAGCAGCTGGCCTTTCCGAACAAACTGCCCTTCGTCAACGAATATTTTTTCCAGGTAGCCGCGCTCCTGCGCACGCAGCTCGATATGATGAATGGAGTGGATCTGACAAACGTAATCTTTCGTAATAGACGTGTCCATCTGCACCGGACTAGTGGCCGTAAAGGTTGTCTGTTCTTCTTTTTCTTCCTGATGGTTTTGACAGGCTGCGGCACAGGAAAGCATACACACAGCGAGGTAAATGAAATTCCGTTTCATAGTTTGTTGCTTGCAACATGATTAAGAGTAAATACCATTTAGCCGTGAACACGGCCAATTAAACATGGGTTAGGAGCTTGGTCGCCCTTTTGAATAAATCAAATCAGAAAAACCCTGAAACGGAGGTATGAAGTAGAAAGTATTGCGTATAGATGCCGGAACCCCGGTAAGGATTTTTGTTGAAAGCGGCAGAATTGCGCGAAGGAAATTCCGAAGAGGAGGCTGATGAGTATGCAGCCTTTAAGAAGCAGATGATCGGAAAAGCCCGTATCCTCTTCCTGAAGGTGTTCGGCATTCTCCAGCAATTGTAAGGGAGTCGATCTTGACGTATTAAACTTACTGTGTGCAGCGTGCAGATTGAGGGCTTTAACGGCCGGTGCCTGAGTATTCCCACGGGCGTAGTTGTAGCCCACTGCAGCTAGCACGAGGAATCCAAGTGGCAATAGGAATTTGATAAGCCCGTTCATTCCGGTGCAAACTTACAGATTATAATCAGAAACGCAAACGCGGCAGTCGCTTTCTTTGCTTTTTCTCGGTACCGATGAGGTAACCGAAGTGCTGCAGGTACGGCGTATGGTCGCAGATGATCTTAACAATTCCAAGCAAGGGAATAGCCAGCACCATACCGCCGATTCCCCAGAGTAGCTCGCCTAAAACCAGTACCATGATCGTGAATAAAGGATTAATATTCACCTGGTCTCCAACAACCAGTGGTTCAATTAAATACGTCTGTATAAATTGTACCAGCCCATAAACCACCAGTACTCCGATGATCATTCCG
>JBMDWN010000276.1:0-10745 GCA_048595275.1 Olivibacter sp.
TAGATGAAATTATTACAGACGAGGGGGTATCGTCCCGCACGCGTCAGGAGTTGGAGAGTATGGGAATTAAGGTAAGTATTGTGCCAAACCGCTAAGCCATTATAGATTGTCATTTATTTTTAAAAAAAGAATGTGAATTACTCCACGGTTGTTGAAAACTACCGTGCACTTTTATTGATCTGATCACGCACTTTTGTAATACCCCAAAAATGGTAGTAGACTTTTGAGTTCCTGCCAATGTTAGGGGACTCAAGCTTCAATCAGTATACCATGAAAAGAGTAATTAAATTCGAAAAGGAAAATTGTGTCCCATGTAATATGGTGTCTGCATATCTGGATAATAAAGGGGTTGGTTATGAGCGGGTTAATCCGTTTGAAAATCCTGATCTGGCCGTTCAGTTCAAAGTGCGTTCCGTGCCTACGGTTATCGTAACCGAAGGCGAGGAAGAAGTTGTTCGGATTATCGGTTACAAACCAGAGGAGTTATCGGTTCTTGCGGCCGGTTAAACAAACGGGACATGGTCGAACGACTTTATTACGACAGTAAGACGGGCAATGTGGATCGCTTCGTGCGCAAAGTAGCGGAGCTAACCGGATGGGAAATCCTCCGGATCGGTGAAGGTACACTTGTTAACCAGCCGGGCCATTTTATTACGTTCACGACCAAATTCGGCGATGTTCCGGATCAGTCGGTAGCCTTCGTAAGGCTAAACCGCCATCAGTTAAAATCAGTTTCATCCAGTGGAAACCGAAACTGGGGTCAGAATTTCGGAAGGGCGGGGGATCGCCTGGCAGAAGAATTTGACCTTCCGCTATTGTTTAAATTTGAGCTTTCTGGGACAAACCAGGATGTAGAGTGTTTCATTAATAAGATCGCAACCTATCATGATTACAACAAAAAAATGGATATTGCTCAATAATGAGATTATGAACAAAAAGGATGACGCCTTTAGCCTGCATAAGGATAAAGACGCTGTCCGTTCATACTTCCTGGACTATGTAAATAAAAACACCGTTTTTTTCTACACCTTGAAGGAAAAGGTAGATTATTTAATCGAGCACCAATATTACATTAATTTTTACGAGCAGTATAGCTTTGAAGATATGAAGGAGGTATACGATTTTGTATACTCGAAAAAGTTTCGTTTCCCTTCATTTATGAGTGCATTTAAATTTTTTCAAAGCTATGCCCTTCGGGACGACAGCGGAGAGAAATTCCTTGAACGCTATGAAGACCGTGTCGTGTCCGTTTCGCTTTTCCTGGCCAGAGGAGATAAAAACCGGGCTTTACAATACGCAGAGATCCTGATCAACCAGGAATATCAGCCCGCTACTCCGACCTTTCTTAACGCCGGTAAAAAACGATCCGGAGAATTGGTGTCTTGCTTTTTGGATGAAATTGGTGATAACCTGAGTGGGATCAGCTACGCGGTTGACGAGGCCATGAAGCTTTCCTCCATTGGAGGCGGGGTATCATTCAATATCTCAAAGGTCCGCAGCCGGGGAGAAGCTATAAAAGGGGTCGAAGGCCGTTCAAGCGGTGTTTTGCCTGTAATGAAAATTTTGGAAGATACTTTTTCTTATGCGAACCAGTTGGGGCAGCGCCCGGGAGCGGGAGCGGTTTATCTGAATATTTTTCACAACGACATTGACGAGTTTCTGGATTGCAAGAAGATTAATGTAGATGAGAAATTAAGGATAAAATCATTATCCATAGGCGTCATAGTACCAGATCGGTTTATGGAAATCGCTGCCAATGATGAAGTTTGTTATCTTTTCTATCCACATACGGTTTACCGTGAATATGGTCAGCACCTGGACGAACTGGATATGGATAAATATTACGACGAGCTCGTGTCCAATCCGAAAGTCAAGAAAAGAAAGGTGAATGCACGCCATCTTCTGATCAAAATTTCGCAAACGCAAAAAGAAAGTGGATACCCGTATCTGTTCTTTAAAGATAACGCCAATCGCGGGCATGCATTGAACGGGCTTGGTTCGGTTAAATTTTCGAACTTATGTACAGAGATCATGCAGCTTTCTCAAGTTTCGGATATTAACCCTTACGATCAGGAAGATACCATCCGTTATGGAATCTCCTGTAACCTTGGTTCCCTGAACGTTGCCACTACGATGGAAAACAAGCGCATCGGAGAGGTTGTTAAAACCGCCATGCGTGCGCTGACCGTAGTATCGGACATGACGGATATTGCGATGGTTCCAACCATTCAGAAGGCGAATCGTGAATTGCATAGCGTTGGCCTCGGAGCGATGAACCTTCATGGCTTTCTGGCTAAGAATTTCATTATGTATGAGAGCAAAGAGGCGCTCGACTTCTGTAATGTGTTCTTTATGATGGTCAATTATTACTCGCTGCAGAGCTCTTCAGAAATAGCAAAGGAGAAAGGCAAGACTTTCGAAGGGTTCGAAAAATCCGATTATGCTACCGGTAAATATTTCGACAAATATACAGAACAGGACTTTTTACCAGTAACCGATAAAGTCAAGGCGATCTTCGAAGGAGTTGAAGTGCCGGACAGAGCAGCCTGGGCAGCTTTAAAGGAACAGGTAATGGAAGATGGTGTGTATCATGCATACCGGATGGCAATCGCTCCGAATCAATCTACTTCTTACATCATGAACGCTACGGCCTCTGTAATGCCGGTTGTTGATACCATTGAGGTTAGAGAATACGGAGACAGTACCACCTATTATCCAATGCCGTATTTAAATAACGATAACTATTTTTACTACAAATCAGCATACGACATGGACCAGAAGAATGTGCTTCGCCTCATATCGGTTATACAACGACATGTCGACCAGGGAATATCAACCATTCTGCATACAAATTCAAAAGATACTACTAGAGATCTGGCGAAATACTATATCTATGCACATCAGCTTGGATTAAAATCCTTGTATTATACGCGAACTAGAAAAGCTTCAATCGATGAATGCATCTCTTGTTCTGTTTAAGACAGTCTTCCGGTAAAAATTAAAATCTTACTATAACAGCTGTTACTTTTTCGTAACAGCTGCTTTTTTCTTACTTAATGTCACACATACCCATGGTCGAAAATCAATATACCGCCGTAAACTGGAATACACCCGAGAATGATTACGTCGGGTTGTTCTGGGAGCAGAACATTCGCCAGTTTTGGATCGATACCGAATATATACCTTCAAAGGATATAGACGTATGGAAAAAACTTGCTCCCGAAATGCAGGAGACCTATAAGAAAGCACTCGGAGGCCTCACGCTTTTGGATACGCTGCAAAGTCACACCGGGATGCCGAAGTTGCTGGATCACATAGAAGGCTTGCAGAGCAAAGCAGTTTTATCTTATATGTGTATGATGGAGGCCATCCATGCAAAGTCTTATTCCACCATCTTTACGACCGTTGCCAGTACGCCGGAAATTAATGAACTTTTCGAATGGGTTCAAAATAATAAATTTCTTCAGTACAAAGCGGCCACCATCGACCGGTTTTACCGTTCTTTAGACAAGAAGAAGGTCACCAATGAAGAACTCTATCTGGGACTCGCTGCCTCTGTTTTATTAGAATCGTTCCTGTTTTACAGTGGTTTCTTTATCCCGTTGTGGCTGGCCGGACAAGGACAGATGGTTGCCAGTGCGGATATCATTAAAAAGATCGTCGCTGATGAGTCCATTCACGGTGTCTTCGTCGGCATGCTGGCCCAGGATATTTACAAGAAATTATCGGATAAAGAAGGTGCAAAAAGGAAAGTTGAAGATTTGTTGATGGACTTGTACGATAACGAAATGAAGTATACCGAGGAAATCTACACGGATGTGGGCTTAACAGCAGAAGTTAAGGAGTATGTTCGGTACAACGCAAACAAAGCCATGATGAATTTAGGCTTCGATGAGCTTTTCGAGGTAAAAGATGTCAATTCCATTGTGTTGAACGGGCTGAACGTGGAAACCACCCAGCACGATTTCTTCTCTAAAAAATCAACCAATTACGAAAAAGCAACCCAGATCAGTCACTTACACGATGAAGATTTTCATCCTGATCTGTCTTTGCCAATATAAGGCACGTCGGTCAAACCAGTTGACTTATGAATTGTTATAGAATGGAGAATAACATTCACAAACAACGGTAGTTATGAAAGACAGAAATTTAGTCCAGTCCGAATATCCGGTTCCTTTGGAATCAACCCTTGAGTTTTCAGAAAGGGTGATCTCCATTGGTACGGGTACTTATATGATTTACAAAGGCGTGCGGGATTTATTTTCGCATCCGCTTGCCGCTTTAGGTCAGGTGGCCATTGGAAGTGCACTCTTGTACAGAGGTGCTGCCGGCACTTGCGAGGTGAAAGCAGTTTTGGATCAGATCGGAAATAAACTGACGCATAAGGAAGACGAGCCTTATTTGTAAATTATTGAATAACTTAAAAAAAGACCGCTGTAAAGCGGTCTTTTTCGTTATAAAATCTAAATTTTGTAGTAGGTTTGTGTAGGAAATAGGCCAGCTTAAAAGCTTATCATACATGATCCAATACCTTAGAAAAAGTTCTTTTGCCGTACACGAAGTAATCGGGAAATCCTGGATTTTATTGAGGACGCATTATTTTTCCATTGCGGGTTTGTGTTTTCTACTATTTTTAATTTCCAACGCTTCTGCTATTCTGGCTTCTTTCTTTAACGAAATTCACTGGACGCTCAGCGTATTTATGGCATTTTTCTTCATCACAGTTTATGCGGGGTTACAGTTAATGCTGTTTAAGTATATTTTCCACTTGATTGACGAAAACGCAGAAGCCAGCAGCGGTGTCCACTTATTTCCAGACTGGAAGGAAATTGTATATTTCTTCTGCGGAATGCTGTTTATCGGGGTCATGGTATTTTCAGGCTTCGTATTGCTGGCTGTATTAATATTTCCGCTTATCTATCTTTTCAAAAGTACCGCTCTTGCCGTAGACCTTTTCGCCTATTTATCTGTAATATTCATGATGGCTTTTTTGCTTCGCGTCGCTTTCTATCCTTTCTTCATCATTGACCGACACGAGAAGCCAGTTAAGTCCATCAGGCTTAGCTTCGCCATTACGAGGGGCAATTTTATAAAATTATTGTTACTCCTGTTCTTTTTTGCAATTTTGCACCTGCTGACGATCTATTTCAATTTCAAAGGAAGCATGCTGATTTCTGCTGGAATTGCTCTTCTTAATTCTTTTATTGTCATACCTCTATCCAGCGTTTGCATAGGGGTAGCCTACAGAAAGATGATGGTGGAATATAAAGGCGAGCAGGATCCCGGCTTTATGCAGCATATCTTATAAAGTATTCAGTGTTAATGGGATTTAAAGCTTTATTAAGTAAACCTTTTGCAGCTGTTATCGCAGCAAAAATCCGCAGATGGAATAAACGGGCGGTGGAGTTACAGAAGGAGGTTATGCACGAACTGGTCCGCAGGGGAGGTAAAACCCTTTTTGGAAAGGATCATCAGTTTAGTGAAATAAAGAGTTACGAAGATTTCAAGAGGAGGGTACCCATCAGAGATTACGAAGCACTAAGGCCTTATATCGATAAAATGGTATCCGGGGAGGCCGACGTATTATGGCCCGGCAAACCGCTTTACCTGGCGAAAACTTCGGGAACGACCTCTGGTGTAAAATACATTCCATTAACGAAGGATTCTCTACCTCACCATATTGAAGCTGCGAGAGATGCTTTATTAAACTATATTGATACAACGGGAAAAGCGGATTTCGTAGATGGCAAGATGATCTTCTTGCAAGGGAGCCCTACGCTTCAGGAGAAAAATGGAATAAAAGTCGGGCGTCTTTCGGGTATAGTGGCGCACTATGTTCCGGGTTATTTACAAAATAACCGTTTGCCCAGCTTTCAGGTAAACTGCATGGACGATTGGGAAGATAAGGTAGACGCTATCGTAGAAGAAACGATTACGGAGGATATGCGTCTGATCTCCGGTATTCCGCCTTGGGTTCAGATGTATTTCGATCGTCTCAGCAAAAAGACCGGCGGAAAGAGAATCAAAGACATTTTCCGAAATTTCAGTTTATTCGTCTACGGAGGGGTGAATTATGAACCCTATCGGGCAAAAATCGAGCAGATAATCGGTAAATCGATTCCATCCATCGAGACCTACCCGGCCTCTGAGGGCTTCATTGCTTTTCAGGACAGGCAGGGAGAGAAGGGCATGCTGCTACTTCCGGATTCGGGAATATTTTACGAGTTCATACCCGTTGATACCTTTTTCTCGGACACTCCGACACGATTATCGCTGTCTGAGGTAGAACTGGATCAGCAATATGCGCTCATCATCAATTCGGATGCAGGTCTATGGGGCTATAACCTTGGAGACACAGTGAAGTTTGTTTCCCTGAACCCTTTCAGGATTGTCGTTACCGGTCGCATCAAACATTTTATTTCGGCTTTTGGAGAGCATGTCATCGGAGAGGAAGTTGAACAAGCCCTTCTTTTAGCTATTGCTGCACAAGGGGGAAAGGTGACGGAGTTTACGGTAGCTCCTCAGGTAGATCCGGGATCCGGAAAGCTCCCTTATCATGAGTGGTTCATTGAATTTGAAGAGGTGCCGGAGGACATACCAGCTTTCGCTGAATACCTGGATGAGGCTTTACAAAAGCTCAACAGCTATTATTACGACCTGGTTTCGGGAAAAATTCTTCAGCCTTTAATCATACGATCTCTCCCCCGGGATACATTTGTCGGGTATATGCGTAGCCAGGGCAAGCTCGGCGGACAGAATAAATTACCCAGGTTATCAAACGACCGAACGCTTGTTAGCCTGCTAGAACCCTACCTGAAGTGAAAAAGAAAAGAATAGCGATTCTCGGTGCTACCGGAAGCATTGGAACACAGGCCGTGGAAATTATCAGGGAACATCCGGAACAGTTCGAGGTCACCGTACTGACTGGTCATAGTAATGTTGATTTGTTGTTTGAACAAGCTATAGCGCTCCGCCCGGCAGTAGTTGTTATCAGCAAGCACAGCGCATATAATCAGTTAAAAGAAAGCCTGGCTCACCTGGACATAGAGGTGAAAGCTGGAGAGGAGGCGCTGATTGAGGTAGTGCAACGTGAAGATGTAGATTTGGTACTCGCTTCCATTGTTGGGTTTGCAGGTCTTCCCTCTACATTAGCCGCCATTCGAGCGGGGAAGGAGCTGGCTTTAGCCAATAAAGAAACACTAGTCGTGGCCGGAGCGCTCGTGATGTCCGAAGCCAAAAAATATGGTGTCAATATCCTGCCGGTTGATTCCGAGCATTCCGCTATCTTCCAATGCCTTCAAGGTGAGCACCCGGAATCGATCGAAAAAATTATCCTGACTGCTTCGGGAGGCCCTTTCCGGGGCTGGAAAAGAGATCGTTTGCACGCGGTAACGCCGGCTCAGGCGCTTAAGCACCCGAACTGGGAAATGGGAAAGAAGATCAGTATCGATTCAGCATCGCTTATGAATAAGGGGCTTGAAGTCATTGAAGCCAAATGGCTTTTTGATCTCGAAGCGGAACAAATTGATGTTGTTGTGCACCCTCAGTCGGTTATTCATTCCATGGTCCAGTTCAATGACGGATCCATAAAGGCGCAATTGGGCCTTCCGGACATGAAGCTGCCTATTCAATATGCTTTCGGATACCCCTTACGAATAAAGAATAAAGCAGAGCGGTTTGATTTCCTCAACTATCCAGTCTTCAACTTCGAAGCACCTGATCCCAAAAGTTTTCCCAATCTGGCGTTAGCGTATAAATCGTTAACTTTGGGAGGAAATATACCTTGTGCACTGAATGCCGCAAACGAAGTAGCGGTTGAATCGTTTCTGGCAGAACGCATAGGTTTCCTTCAAATGAGTGACTTGATTAGTGAAGTGATGGCGAAGACCCATTTCCTCGGAGAGCCTTCCTGGGAGGATTACCTGGAAACCGATTCACGCAGCAGGCGCTTAGCTGAAGAAATCGTAACAAAACAAAGCAACGTTCATCTAATATAAAAAGTAAGAATGAGTGGATTGATTATGGCTGGCCAACTAATATTAGGCCTGTCAATATTAGTGGTTTTACATGAATTAGGACATTTTTTGGCGGCGAGAGCCTTCGGGATTAAGGTCGAAAAATTCTACCTTTTTTTCGATGCCTGGGGTATAAAGCTGTTTAAATTTAATTATAAAGGCTGCGAGTATGGAATCGGTTGGCTTCCGCTGGGAGGTTATGTAAAAATTGCCGGTATGATAGATGAGTCTATGGATACCGAACAACTGAAAAACGAACCGCAGCCCTGGGAATTTCGTTCCAAGCCAGCTTGGCAAAGGTTAATTGTGATGCTGGCAGGTATTTTTGTCAACATCATTCTGGGGATTTTTATTTTCTGGATGCTTACGCTGAGTCAGGGTGAAACCTTTATACCAAACGATAAATTGGCTGATGGCATTGCACCTGGAGTGATCGGAAGAGATATTGGTTTAAAGGCTGGAGACAAAATTGTAAGTATTGACGGGCAGAAAGTCGTTCGCTTCGAAGACATCGCCAGTTCAAAAGTTTTTTTCGGCAATACAACTCTTCAGGTGGAACGCCGGGGCAAAACCGTAGACATTGACGTCCCAGGTACTATGCTGAACCGGATATCCGATCTCGGAGCCGGAGAGTTCATAACGCCCAGGTACAGGCTCCTTGGGGTTCAGGAAGTACTCCCGGACAGCGCGGCCGATCAGGCAGGTTTGAAGGCGGGAGACAAGCTGGACGCCATCAATGGGCATTCCTTTATTTTTTGGGATCAGCTTACTGACCTTTTAAAGGAGAATGCGGGTAAAGAGATCGCATTAACGGTTAGCCGAAATGGATCTTCCGATACGCTTATGGCCAAGGTCACTCCGGAAGGCAAACTGGGTTTTTATCCTGAAATTGATCAAAAGGCAATACCCGTCGAAAAGGTAAACTACGATTTCTGGGCTGCACTACCCATTGGTGCCAGTAAAGCATGGGGAATGTTTACAGATAATGCAAAAGGCCTCGGTAAAGTTGCTACCGGAGAAGTTAAAGCCAATAAGGCTTTGTCCGGACCTGTAGGGATAGCTCGTATGTTTGGCAGTGAGGTCAATTGGCTAAAATTCTGGACGCTGGTGGGTTTACTGTCGATGGCTCTCGCCTTGATGAACCTGCTACCAATTCCGGCACTGGACGGAGGGCATGCGCTCTTCCTGCTGGTTGAGATGATTAAAGGAAAACCCCTTAGCGACAGATTTATGGAACGAGCCCAAATTGTTGGCTTTGTGATTATTGTAGCATTGATGGTGTTTGCGTTGAGCAACGACATCATGAAGGCTATAGGGGACAAGCTTCCTTAATATGCGCCTTTCCTCTTTTTTATTTTGCAGATACGGAATAAATAGATAGATTTGCGCACCGAAAAGGAAAAGCCCAGGTGGCGGAATTGGTAGACGCGCTAGTCTCAAACACTAGTGGGAAACCGTGCCGGTTCGATCCCGGCCCTGGGTACAAACCCGGATTGAGAGCTCGAAAGAGTTTTTAATCCGGGTTTTTTCTTTTGTAATTGTCTGTTAATCTGGTAGATAAGTCGGGCAGTTGGAGTCAGTTGAGCGGTTCGATGTCTTCCGTCCAGAAAATGCCATTTTTCTGCAAATGTCGAACCGATAATTTTTCTCTTGCCTTCAATATCTGCGTTTAAATACATCATATCAAGCTTTTTGAAGTTTTCGACGGCCTTGTAGATCAGCCCATCTTTATCAATCTCTCCGGTTTTGTCTGCCGCCAAATCCCGTAACTTGATGTCCAGTGTTTTCAATTTTTTCTCGCAGTCTAATCTGACAATTTTGTAATCTTCAGCCGTGATCGCGTCGGATAGAAGAAGATCTCTCGACTTTGTGATTCGGGTATTGGTTTCTTTTATTTCTGTGAGCGTATTGCGTTTTTCGACAGACTGGATATTTCTGGAGCTACTAAAGATATCCTTCAATACCTCTTCATAAACTTCTACCATTCCTGGTTTAGGAATGAACTTCCTTAGTTCGAGCAAGAACGCTTTATTAACCACGTCAGCCTTCTCCCTCCAGCCGCATGATGACCGACAATGGTAGTAATAGAAACGCTTATTTCGGCCTTTGGTAGCACTTCCAGTGAGCATTCTATGACACCTGTCACATAGTAGAAACCCCCCGAGCGGTAACATTTCTGGAACCGTAATCGTCACTCCCTTTTTTCCACCTATCCCGAACTCTTTTTTTCGTCCGTCAAGTACATCTTGAACTTTTTCAAAAAGCGATTCCGATACTAGAGCATCATGTTGTCCTGGCACAGTATGACCTTCTTCATCCTTATATTTGGCTATGAAGATCAGCCCGCAGTAGCCAACGTTGCGAATAGCTGCCCAAAAACTATTTAGGCTGCACTGTAGGCCACGCTTTTGTGCCAATCTATAAATCTCTGAAGTTTGTAAAACGCCAGCAGCTATCTGCTCAAATGCCCATCGCATATGCGAAGCTTGCGGTTCATCAATGTCAACGTATTTTTGTCCGTTTTCTCTGATTTTGTTTTTATAACCTGGCGGTGCTACGCCCATCCAACGTCCTTCTTTACGAGCTTGGCGCATTCCATGTTTTACGTTGAGTGAGCGCCGGTCGTTCTCAATTTCGGGAGCGGTTAAATAAACAGCCAACATCATTTTATTTTCTGGAATGCTCATGTCCAGCGGTTGTTCTATAGCCTGCGGTTCTATTCCAAGCTTT
>JBMDWN010000277.1:0-2296 GCA_048595275.1 Olivibacter sp.
CATCCGTTGCTTACGGTCTTTCCTCCAGCGTTCATGGGCAATGGCATAACGTTCGTTACCCCACTGGATGCCTGAAAAGCGGTATTGGCTTTCATATAATTTCTTTGGTTCTGCAGTGAATGGTGCCTCCAGCGTGTAGACCATGTCGCGGTGGGCAACTTCCTTCTTGCTATCGCCTTCATCCTGCGCTTCTACCCAGGTGAGGGTATTGCTTTTATCCGAGCGCCAGGAATAGGATCGAGGTCCGGCGGGTACGACATCAAAGCCGATCGGCATATTCTCGGCGGAAGGTGCTTTGAAAAGTTCCTTCACCACTTTACCCTCCCGATCCAGCAACAGGTTGTTGTATGGGAAGGAGTAAATTGGCACCAGATACGAATAAGGCCTTACCACTTGCTGGAAAAGCACGTAATCGCCCGATGGTGCAATGGACATATTCCGGTAAACGGCTTTCTTTGTGAAATTTTTTTTACTGCCGTCCAGGTTGACATAGACCGGCTCGCTGGTCATGTAATAGTCGAATAATCGCTCGTCCTCCGGATTGCTTAACAAGTTCTGATAGGTACGGGAGGGAGCAGCTTTTCCGTCGTTTTCCTGGACAATGGGTCCTTTGGGGACTTCCGACTTCTCCGGCACCGCACCGCGATCAGCCGGCACGGTCAGAACGAGGAGTCCTTTGCTATCCGCCTGCCATTCCAGCGCCGAGCCAAGCGTTTCATTCAATTTGATTCCCTCCAGCTGCTTTGCCTGGTTCGCCTTCATATCGACCAGCCAAAGCTGCACCTCGTTTTCTGCTTTATTGCTGAAAGCGAGGAATTGCTCGTCCGGGCTCCAGCCGTAGCTGCTTATACGCAGGCGTTCCGGCAAGCCCGCCGGCGTAGTCACCTCACCGGATTTCAGGTCTTTTATCTGAAGTCCGACATAGGTACTCCCAACCGCTGAAGCATTATTTTTTGGATTGATCCGCATGCCCGCCAATCCTAAAATGGGTTGAGAGACATCTTCAATATCCGGATATTCTGCCGGCATAAGCAGGAGCATCTTGCTTCCGCTGGCATTCATTCGGACGGAGGCGCTTCTTGGCGCTTCGACCAGTTCGGTGATGCTGGAAGGTGGCGTCTGGTAAGTGAGCGGATCCTGTGCCAAAACAGCCGTTTGAAGGAGTAAGGTTACAGCGGAACCCAGCAGAGTCGTTCTTTTTAATCGCATTTTTTTCTTTTGATGAGGTGTCGGTTAATTATTAAACGCTTAAAATTGAAGGCTCAGATCGAAAAAAACGAATATTCCGGGCTAAAACTAATGAAATAACAGCTTTGTTACATCGATATTCCGTTCTAAACTAGCTACCTTTAAAAAAAGCAATTACACTATGCCCCGTTTATTGATCCTTTTATTCGTTCCGCTGCTTCTCGGCAGCTTCCATCCTTCTGACTCAAAGGAAGGCCGGGAGGCTCCCGAATCTTCCGTACAACTCCTGAAAAACCCATCAGGTTTCATCCCTGTTCGGGATTTAACCGGTCTGCATATCGCCAGCATCTCTTATGGTCTGAAAGAATCAGAAGTGTTTCATGAATCGGTCTCCAAGTATGTTTCGGCCGACCGGATGGATGTACGGGAAAACGATCCTGCAACTAAACTCAGTCAACGTCTCGTCTACCATACGACGTTGCTCTTCCTTCTGGACGGGAACAAAGCCCTGCCCCAGAAAACGATAGATTTTCTGACCTATGAACTTCAGAGCAAACAGTTGGTAGCTTGCGTTATGGGGGGAGAGAAGCCTCTGGCTCAACTGGAAAAATTGAATATACCCGTTTTGTGGACAGACGAATCAAGTGCGGAGGGCGCGGCTAAGGTGGCGCAGGTTGTCTTCGGGGGTATGGAAGCAGAAGGCATCAAAACAAATAAAATCCGTTTAGGTTATGGAAGGCCGGAAACTGTTGGTATCAACGGTGCCAGGCTTCAGCAGGCTATTGATAAAATTGCCGCTGAGGCAATTGAACAGCGGGCCACCCCGGGCGCCGTTGTCCTGGTTGCCAAAAACGGACAGGTCATCTTTGAAAAAGCCTATGGCTATCAAACCTACCAGAAAGAAGTTCCGGTAAGCAAGGATGCGCTTTATGATCTGGCGTCCGTAACCAAAATCTCCGCTACTACTCTGGCGGTCATGAAGCTGGAAGAACAGGGTTTGATCGACCTCAATAAAACGATGGGACATTACCTGCTTCAGGCAAGGTCAACGAATAAAAAGAACACGGTTCTCCGCGACGTCATGTTGCACCAGGCGGGTTTTGTTCCT
>JBMDWN010000278.1:0-9035 GCA_048595275.1 Olivibacter sp.
CCGGAAATATTGAGAAAATCAGGCGTGCCTGAACCTATGATTACAGTAGCTTCGGGGTTCACGACGGACATCCGCAACCATCAGTATGAAATCGTTTCGGGCGATTTACAAAAACTACTGGGCCGGCAGACGGCTGATTGAAAACAGCATTAAAAGATTTGTATAAGTTTTAAGAATATTGTAAGTATACTTATCTTGCAGCCCTTCCTATGAAGAATATTGATTTCAAAAACCCTGTCACCTCCCGGCGGCAGGGTTTATTTTTTTATATTGCAATCATGACCTGGTTCACCTACGACTATAGACGAATCTCTGTTTTGTTTCTCCTATGTGCTCTGTTCACCATTTCCTGTACAAAAGAATCGGAAGAACTGATCCCGGAAGAGGAAGAAGTTCCCGATCCTGTTTATAAATTAATTCAATCCTGGTATACCATGGAGCCTGGAGATGCTATAGACACCCTGCTTGTCAAGTTCCGAACGCAGACCGTGGCGAACATCAGCCCCCGGCCCATTGAGCATACCTTTACGAATTCCAGCCGGGATCTCCTGAAACGCTCCAGCTTTTTGATCGATTCGGTCAGCGTGCCGCCTGGTTTGCTGCTGGATAGCTTCCTCGTTCGTGTGCCGTCAAATAGGTTGGGGGAAAATGAATTTACGCTCTATCCGGACATGTTTCCGATCAGCCGGAGAGAAACAAGCCAGCCGCTTAGCAATCCGGTCATCGAAGAGGAATTCAGGACGACGGTTCAACCCTACAAAGAATTAACCTTTTCGGGAACGGTTGAGGAGCGCGCTATGCAATCGTCTTTTTTCGCCATCTTCGAAGATTCGCTAACGGGTGTCAGAGATACGGTTACCGGTAAATGGAAGGGTACACTGAATTTTGGTAATACTTCGATGCGCGTGGATGAACGATCGCTGGAGGATTAAGCTAAGCTAAGAAGATGCCGTTGTAAATCTGCTGTTTTGCGATATCCACAAAGACGTTTTGATATTTATCCGAAATGCGACAACTTTGTCTCCATCAGCACATCGAAAATGCAGGTAAGTTAAGAGCGTAGAGAATGATTGTTAACTATACGGAATCGGGTTGGGAAATTATCACCCAAAGGGCACATGGGCTCCTGGCAGCACAGATCTGTGCCCGATGGAGAAAGGACAAGCAACCCGAACGATGGGTGGAGACGTTGATCGCTGCCGCCGAGCATGATGATGTGTACAACGAGTTTGATAACAAAGACTTACTGAACGATAGCGGTGGACCGGTCCATTTCAAGCAAACGGCTTTTAAAGTGGATTACGGTGAGCGGCTGATCCAAATGGCTGAAATCAAAAGCGCCTATATGGCATTATTGACCTCTCGGCATATTCAGTTTGTACATGGGAGTGATCCGAAAGCTGAAAAGTTTATTTCGGATCTGAAAAAGCGGGAGCGCCGCTGGCTGATGGCTTCCGGCAGCACAAAGAAGGAAGCGGATCTTGGATACGAGTTGCTGGAGTTCTGTGACGCCTTTTCTTTATTGATCTGCCAAGGACTTATTCAGCCTGAACAGAGGAAAGTCGAGATCAGTAACGGTCCCGACGGTCGAGCCTACCAGATGTATGCTTCTGAAAAGGGCCTGGTGATTGAACCCTGGCCGTTTGAACCGAACGGCTTTCAGGTAGCATGGGAATCCAGGACGCTTTCACAATTGGTCTTTAAGTCGACGGCAGAATTTCGCCAGGCAATGAAAAAAGCAGCGGTGACCAGTCATCAACTTTATTTTGTCCATAGCAAATAATATTTTGTAAAAGTCCAGCTCTTCATAGAGCAGGGCCCCACAGAATGGCTTGCATATGAAGGTCCGGGAATCCCGCTTTTTTGGTTTCTGACCTGAAATAGTCAAAGGCCTCTTTGGCTTGTACGACTTTATAGCCGATCGATGATGCATTCTTTTGGCGTGATACAACCCTGGTAGAGTAACACTGTTTTAAGGATAAACTGCCGCACATGAAGCAGCAGTTTATCCCGTTAAGGGGGAGATATTCGTTATGGCTGATCAAACCGTTCCGGTATGATGACCGGAAATTGCGATATCCGAAGCTGCGTACAGCCGTATGGTACTAAAACGATGTCTTCCTCTTCTTCTGTAGGGAACCGGTAGGTTATACTGAAGGGAAGCGGACCGGCCATTTCGTTATAGAGCTGCCAGGAGGGTATCCGTCTGGCCTTTGTTCGGATGCTGATCGGCGCGTTCTCTAGGTTCCATGGATAGGATCCCGCCTGCGGGTTGATGGAAACCTGATACTGTTGCTCCAGATTTTCCGCTTTTGTCTGGATCAACCCGTAGTTCCAGGGCGTGGTTGGGCGCACTTCATAAAAATCCTCGCCCCCATACCAGCCCGGAGGGTTACTGTTTTTTACCTTTTTCATATCTTCCCCAATCTTCAGACCGTAGGTAAGGGGGCCGCGTTCAACCGATATCGAGTTCTCGTGCCAGGTATTTTGAAAGATGTGCATAGGCAGATGAAGTTCAAGCGTGTCGCCTGTTTTCCATGCCCGGTTAATTTTAACAAGTTGATTGCCCTTTTCCTTCGACCAGATTTCACCGTTTATTTTGATGGTCGCTTCCTTACACCAGGCTGGTATACGCAAGTGGAAAGGGAAACGAACTTCGCCTTTCGTTTCCGGAATGCCGATCGTGAAGCGGATAAGCTCCTCGAAGGGGTAGTTGGTTTCCTCTTTAACGTGTATGGGAACATCGCCTGCTACGGTGGTTTTGACCTCGCTGGGTGAGTAGGCAAGTGCCGCTACTCCGCCATCCAGCGTACCGTACCAAAGGTTTTGCGTAAACTTAGGCCAACCCTGATGCATATTGGCTGTGCAGCAGGGGAAGCCGGCAAGCAGTCCGTAGCATACGTCAGTGCCGTCATGATTCGTTTCAAAATTGCGAATATGATGAGTTGCCATGACCTGATTGGCTTGCTGAAAATATTGCCGGTTCAGGAAATCATCAGTGGCCTGCGCCGGCAACGCATTGAAGGCGATCTTTTCCAGGTGGTCCGCAAAACTGACCTGCCCGGTGATTTCAAGCATACTCTCTAACGAATACATCATTTCAACAGCAGTGCAAAACTCCGATCCCTGGGTAGGATTATTGCCGTGAAGGGTTTCATCACCACCGTAAAGTCCATGTGCAAGGCCATGAAATTTGCGAATATCGGCAAATGCCGTATCAACCGCATCAAGATACTTTTGCTCTTCATTCCGTTGATAGTAAATGATCGGTGCTTTGATGCCCTGTGCCAGGTTAACGCAATGAATCGTGCCTAATGAGGTCAGCATACCGCGATCCTGAAAGGCGCTGGTATAGTCAAAGGTCTGCTGATGGATCAGATCTCCAAGTTCCAGCAGGAAATCGTCGCCGGTGATGTGGTACAGCCAGTAGACCATCATCAGGTTGTCTGCTCCACGATAGCGGGCCCAAAACGTCCATTTGCCTAGTGGTTTTGAGGGCAGCTCCCGGAGCTGGTAGCGGAAATAGTTGGTCATCAGATGCAACACCCGGCTATCCTGGGTGGCAGAGTAATATTGTTTCAGCACTTTCAGCATCACCATTTTTGGCCACCAGTCCTCGCTATTGTCCCGCTGAATGCCAGGCTCTGGCTCATAGTCAGTCGACGGCCCGAAGTACCCATCTTCGCGCTGGCTCTGCAGTGTCCATTCGATCCACGGTTTGACCTTCGCAATGAGTTCCGAATCGTCTAAGAGGTAAGCAAGCGGCAGCAGCCCATCGATCCAGTAGGGGCCGCGTTCCCATTGGTCACCGTCGCCACCCAGCCACCCGTTCCGGCTGCCCATGACTTGCGGATAGAGTTTGTCCAGCTGACCGGTGGCGCCGGTCTTTTGGCGGATCAGCATTTCTCTAAGCCAGCCCGTTGGCTTGATGGAACCAAGTGAAAGCTCTTTGTAGGGGTTTTTTCTAAGGGCAATACTTTTCTCCTGAGCATTGCCTTGTAACACAAGTACCGTACAACAGACGGAGGTCATTAACGTGAGTAAGCGCATAATATATGGAATGATCTGAAATTTACTGAAGTTTTGGATTGGCATTTACCGCTACCTGCGGGATCATAAAGACCGACCGGGATTCGCCCTGCGGGCGGTGAGACAACCAACTTTTGGTGGTGAAGGTTCCGAAACGGATGTTATCACGCCTCCGTTGGGCCTCCCACGCGAATTCCCACCCCAGCTCATCCATAAAAGCACCATAGGGTACGGCGGCGGTGTTGCCGGGGTCCACGATGTTGTAGTTTTCAATGTACCCATACTGGTAACGCGTATCGGCCATAAGCCCCGCGCCGGTGACCCGCGCATCGGCCTCGTTTTCGAAACTACGCTTGCGCACTTCCGTCACCAACTGCGCTGCACCATCGGCATCTCCGGCTCGTAGCAGGCATTCGGATTTCATCAGCAGCACCTGCGCGTAGCGAAAGAACGGGAAGTCATTGCTAAGATCGAACCGGGCATTGATCTGGATATCGAACTTGTTCTGACGGTAGCCTTCTGACTCACCGGCAAAATTCCCATTGGGCAGCGCGTTGATGAAGGTAAGATGCTGCCCGGCTTTATCGTACGATCCGAGTAGAGCCGTTCTTCCGTCCAGGGCATATTGCGGGCCCATGAGCCAGGTGTTAGCAAGCCGTTGATCCTCCGGAGCGTAGGTGCTGATGAACTGGGGTACACCTACGGCTGATCCTGACCCCCAGGGCGTAGACTGCATCGCCCGTTTGTCGCGAAGGGCGGCATGCCAGGAAAACATGTGTACAAAAAAGCCGCCCCCGCGGTTCTCATCAAATGGCACCGCAAAGATGATCTCCCTCGAATGTTCATTTTGGGTCGTAAAGATGTTCCGATAGTTTCCCTCCAATTGATAGGCGTTGGATTGGATGATTTCATCGCAAACAGACCGACAGGCATTCCATTGGGCTTCACCGGTGTAGACCTCCGCATTCAGGTACACATTTGCCAGGAGCGCTTTAGCTGCCCACTTGTTGAAGCGGCCATGCATGGCGGAGCCCGTCTCTTCACTTAAAGAAGGGATGACGGCAGCGAGTTCGGCGACAATAAAATCGTATATCTCCCTGCGGGACGCCTTTTCCGGGAGATCGGTGCTGGTTGTGGTGAAGAGTGGAGCATCACCGAAATTGTCGCAAATCAGCCAGAAGAAAAAGGCACGGGCGGCACGCATTTCGCCCGTTAATGCCTCTGCTGTAACGCCTTCCGGCAGGGGAATCCGTCCCGAGTTTAGCTGTTCTATGACCCGATTGGCGTTGACGACGCCTCGATAAAAGCCGTTCCACATGTTCAGAAGCTGTGGGTTTTCGGAATTCCATGTGTGCAGGTGCATACGGCGGAATATTCCGCCGTCATCCCACCCGGATGGGTTCGCAGGCATAACCAGCTCGTCCGAGCTGGTTTCCTGTACCATGTAGAAGTTGGTATGGCCAAACAAAGTACGCATGTTCGCATAAACAATACCCATAGCCGCCGTAGCGCTTTGATAGGTATAATTCTGTTCGGTGACATCGGAATAGACAATTTCATCCAGGTTATTGCTACAACTACCCAGAATGAAAAGAGCCAATAGGGATACGGTATGTTTTTTTAAACTTATCATGATCATTAGGTTTAGAATGTAATAGATGCCCCCAGGGTGAAGGTAACGGCGGCCGGGTATCTTTCCCGATCATCCAGTCCGGGGGTAAGACCAACAATGCTTAATTCGGGATCAATACCCTTGTATTTGGTGAAGATTGCGAGATTGGAACCTGCCGCGTAAATACGCAGGTTTTTGATTCGGTCGGTTTTAGGTGTAACGTTATACCCCAGCGTAACGTTATCAATTTTCCAGTAATCGCCCTGTTCGATGTAGTAACTGACATAGTTCAGCGACTGGTCGTCTGCGAGCTGTCGTTTGTCGTATATCGCGTCATAAGAATTCGACAAAATATTGCCCCGGGTCAGCATGACCGGTGCGGAATAGAACATCTGCGGCGTGTTGAGGATCTGGAAACCGAAAGCACCGCGCATGGTGATGCTCAGATCAAGATTCTTATAGCGGAAATTGTTGTTGAAATTGACGTAATGTTTGGGTAAACCGTTTCCAATGATCTGCTTGTCGTCTGCCTGTTGATCAGCAATTGGCTTTGGAGCTCCATCTCTTCCCTCAATGATCCAATAGCCGTTTTCATCAATATCGATGGATTTGAAGCCCCAGAAGTTTCCGATGGGTTGTCCGATCTGCACCCGCGAAATGGCCTGCTGAATGGGCTCTTCCGTTGTGCCGGTATCAAAGAAGCCCGCCGCCAGCTGGAAGTTAGCATCAGATAGCGATAATAATCTATTGCGATTGGTGGAGTAGTTGGCGGATGTTGTCCAGGAAAAGCTCGCGTTTTCAACAGCCATATAATTGATCTGGAATTCAAGCCCTCTGTTTTCCATAGAGGCTGCATTCGCCCGAATGGTGTTGTAGAGATAGGGGGGAGTAGGAACAGAATAGTCCATTAGCAGATCCCTGGTGATGCGTCGGTAAACGTCAATAGAACCCGTTATGCGGTTGTCCAGGAAACCGTAGTCGATTCCGAGGTTGGATTCTTCCTTCTTTTCCCACCTCAGGTCCGGATTGGCATTGGTTGATGGGTTGACAGTCTGTTGCCATTGACCATCTATAAGTGCATAGGTATCGAAATTGAGTCGGTTGAGCGCCATGTACGGACTCTCGGGTTCGGTTCCGGTGATGCCGTACCCGCCGCGTAGTTTCAAGGCCGTCAGCGGCGACCAGCCAGCCAGAAAGGCTTCGTTTTTTATGTTCCAGCCCAGGGAAACGGCCGGGAAATTACCGTACTTATTGTTGATTCCGAATTTCGACGAGCCTTCGCGACGTACGCTGGCCATCAGCAGATACTTGTTCATCAGGCTGTAATTGATGCGAAAGAAGTAACCCACTAATTTATTGCGGCTCTGATAGGAATGTTGAGGTGCTTCACCACGGACGAGCGCCAGACCAGCGCCCATGTTGTTGTAGGAGAAGTCATCCGTCGGAAAGTCCCAGTTTTGCATCCAGTAATCCTGGTAGCTGGTCTCCCGCCAGCTGTAGCCTCCCAGGAAAGTGAAATCGTGCTGGGCAACTGTTTTTTGGTAATTGGCTGTCAGTTCAAGCAGGTTTTCCTCCTGGCGGGTGGTTCCCCGGGAGGCGAAACCGTTCCGGCCATCGCGCAGCGTAGAGTAGTGTCGCTTACTTTCGTAGTATCCGCGCACGCTGTTGTTCAGATCACGCGAACCCAGAATCATCAAATCGAGACCCTTGATCGGCGTATACGTTATCGTTCCCAATGTTCTTAAATTCGTGTTTTGATTTTTTCCATCCGTTTCCTTCAGCAGGGATACCGGATTCGCATAGTTCGTTTTATCCGTATGCTCGGTCCAGTTTCCGTTAACGTCTCTAACCGGATCTGTGGGGTTGTAAGTCAGGGCATTGCGATAGACATCGCCCCGGTAACTGTTCCCATCGCTACCCGCAAAGAAGCTCTGCTGATACCCGGATAGATTAGCATTGATCCGAAGTTTACCATCCAGCATGCGGTGATTGATTTCGATGCGGGGGTACAGCATCTGATTATCTGACTGCAGCACCAGCCCTGCCATGTTCCGGTAGTTCAGATTGGCGATGTAATTGGTTGTTTTGGAGCCTCCGCGAAGGCTTATGTTATGCACTTGCGAAACAGGTGTATGGGTGATTTCATCCAGCCAGTTGGTGGTAGCGCCGTAATCGTACGCCCCTGGTTTGCCTTGTGCGACTAATTCCCGGTATCCGGCAGCATCCATGAAATCTAGCCGGCGGGTCATTTTCTGAGTACTTAGGTAGCTATGGAGCTCAAGAACAGTAGGGGTTTCGCCATGGGTTTTCCTTGTCGTAATCAGGATTACACCGTTCGTTCCCCGGGTTCCGTAAATGGCTGCCGCCGACCCGTCTTTCAATACATCAATGGATTCGATATCTTCTGGCGCTACGGTGGTTAATGTACCCGGTGCGCCGTCAATCAAGATAAGGGGCGATGTTCCAGAGGTCAGCGTGGTGATACCGCGCAAGTTGATCTGGGCCGTTGCGGTGGGGTTTCCGTCCGGAGAGACAATGTTTAGCCCCGCTACCTTCCCCCGGATCAGCTGGGCGGCATCCTGAACTGCGCCCTTGATGAAGTTTTCTGACTTAACGCTCGCTACTGCTGTGGTGATGCGCTCACGTTTCTGCGCACCATAGCCTACCACGACTACGGCATCAAGTGATGTCTCCGTGGCAATTAACCGTACGTCGATCGTTTTGCTTTTGCCTACCGCGATCTCCTGGGTCAGGTAACCCATGTAACTGAAAATCAACGTGGCGTTCTGATCAACATTCCGGATTTGGTAATATCCTGAAACATCTGTGCTGGCCCCGAGCTCGCCTTCTTTGGTGCGGACACTTACGCCCGGTATCGGCGCTCCGGTTTCGTCGACCACCGTACCGGTTATTTCCAGCTGTTGTTCAGCGACCGGCAAGCTTGCCGTAGCGAATAGCGATGCTGTTCTGATCATGGCCTTGGAAAGAGATGGGGCGAAGGATAAGGTCGCCATGGCCAGGTAGGCAAAGGTTGCGCCCTTCCTAAACGGTAAAAAATTTCTGTGCTTGTTAAATGTTGTCATATGTGGTTCTGATTGGTAATACGTTGGTTTGAACAATCAATCCGGAGCAAAATAAGGGCAAAAAATACGGACGGACTTAACGCGTAGTGCCAAAAAATGATCATTTTGTTTCACCGCTCTTCCGGTTCTCTTTTTAGCCGAAGGTTTCATTACTTTTGGTTGTTATGACACTGTGCCGGAACTATCTAACCACCCTGTATTTATTGCTGTCACTGCTGGGACAGGGGCTCTGCGCTCAGCCGTTTTACTTTCAACATTATCAGGTCGAAGACGGGCTGGCCAACAACACCGTCTTTTCGATTTTTCAGGAC
>JBMDWN010000279.1:0-6953 GCA_048595275.1 Olivibacter sp.
CACCAAAACCAATTGTTTTTTGATCGAGAACAAGACCATCAACAAGTTCAGTATCGTCGATTGTAAAAAGAATTTGTCCTTTACTAACGAAGGAGCCTTCCTGAAAGCTAAGGTTACGGATGATTCCCGGAATTTCGCTGCGTATCTGAACCTGCTCGTTTGGCTCTATTGAACCTGAAACGGTCAGGGCATTAGAAAAATCGCTCGATTGTACCACTATAGCACTAACGGAAAGCGGTGCCCCGGCAGGCCTTTCAGCAGGAGCCTCAATCTTCTGCTCCTTTTCCGACGAAAAAAAATAAGCCGCTCCCGCAATTATGGGAATAGCTACTATAATATAAAGGTATTTCTTCTTCATGGATCCTCGACAGAATTACCGACGTGGTCGATAGGTTTGATTTTTGGCTAAAATAGGGATAAAAGAAACAGCCTTTTGCAACATTATTGATGAATTATGTGTCATAATGCCTTCATAGTGTGTAATTATTTACACAGTTCATTTTTGGTAATTTTTCTTTCTATTTTAGTCCCACCGAAACCACAGATTACGTTTTAAATAAAGAACATGAATAAATCCGTATCATCCACCTTATTAAGTATGCTAATGCTGATGACCATGATTGCCGCCGCTGCGCCAAAGCAAAAACCAATTACGTTCAATATTTCATTTATAGAGCCACAGGCCCATTACGTAGAAATGGAAATGGTCATCCCGGACGTAAAGGAGTCATCTGTTGATGTTAAAATGCCCGTATGGGCGCCTGGATCTTATCTGGTGCGGGAATTTTCCAGGAATGTGGAAAGCTTAAGAGCCACCGATGCCACCGGCAACAAATTACATACAATAAAAAAAAACAAAAATACCTGGCACATCGACACGAAAGGAAAGTCGGAAATTCACGTTCGCTATCGGATCTATGCTTTTGAAGTTTCCGTCAGAACAAGTTTCGTTGATGCCTCCCATGCTTTCTTATCTTCAACAGGAACTTTTTTATATGTAGATGGGCAAATTGACCGTCAGGCTGTCGTAAATGTCAAGCCATTCCAAGGCTGGACCAGGGTATCGACAGGTCTGCAGCCAATAGAAGGTAAAGAACATTCCTTCTCAGCTGCAAATTTTGATATCCTGTTTGATTCGCCCCTTGAAATTGGCAATCAGGATATTTTTACTTTTGATGCTGCCGGTGTGCACCATGAGGTGGCCATGTACGGCGGCGGGAATTATGACAAGCAACGCCTGGCGACGGATATGGCTAAAATCGTAGAGGAGGCCACGCGTGTTTTCGGCGAGAACCCAAATAAGCACTACGTGTTTATTGTGCATAATTATCAATCAGGCGGCGGTGGCCTGGAGCACTTAAATTCGACCGTCCTGGGCGCTTCCAGAAATGCTTATGGAACGGAAGTGGGGTATCGCGGCTTTCTCGGACTGGTGGCACATGAATATTTTCATTTGTGGAACATTAAACGCTTAAGACCGGAAGCCTTAGGGCCATTCAATTACGATGAGGAGAATTATACGACCAACCTTTGGATAGGAGAAGGTTTTACCGCTTATTACGATAATCTCCTGGTTTACCGGGCAGGAGCCAATACGCAAAGTGGTTATTTGCAGGCATTAGCCGGAGACATAAGTGCAGTCGAAAACCGGGCGGGTAATCAGGTGCAATCCCTGAGCGAATCCAGTTTCGACGCATGGATCAAGTATTACCGTCAGGATGAAAATTCCATAAACAGCCTGGTTTCTTATTATAATAAGGGAGCACTCATGGCCGCTTTAACGGACCTGAAGATACTGGAAGCCACTGAAGGCAGGAAAGGATTGGACGACGTGATGCGGGAAGCGTATTCCACGTTTTTCAAAAAGCGGGATAAAGGCTATACGGACAGCGAATTCAAAGCGCTGGCCGAGCGTGTCGGCGGTGTCAAGCTGGACGATATATGGGTCCTGGTAAACGAGCCGGGTACGCCGGATTATAATCGCTATTTAGCTTATGCCGGATTGGGGCTCATGAACCTCAACGAGGGTTCAGAACTGCCTGACCTCGGGCTTAGAACCTCGGGAGCAGATGGTAAGGTAATGGTTCAATCCGTTATCAGGGGCGGAAGTGGCTGGGACGCCGGAATTAATGTAAAAGATGAACTGATAGCGATGAATGGCAATCGGCTGGATGCTGCCGGAAAAGAAATGGACCGGATCGTGAACAGTAGTGAAGTTGGCGATAAGCTTGATGTGCTGATTGCCCGGGATGGGCTCCTGAAGTCTATTCCGCTAATGCTAAAAGCAAACAAGACCGGAAGATACCTGATCAGCCCGCTTGACGATGAGACAGCAGAACAGCAAGTAATCCGGGATGCATGGCTTAAGCAAAGCGAATAAAAAAAGGGGCACCGTGAACGTTAATCGGTGCCCCCTTTTTTCAGATCAGGTCTGCTAGAATGCAAAACGAATCGATAACCCGAAGCCCCCGAAATCGACCCCCGTATTATCCGGGGCAAAACGGATCTCCGGTTTCCAGTCGAGCGATAAGTTAATCGGCGCCCCGTCAATTTTATAATCAAGACCTAAAACACCGTCGACGCTGAATACTGCCCCTGAATTATCTGTTTCTTTATTCCGGTAACTTCCAATACCGGCACCTCCACCATAATACCACCTTAGACCCGGTGCACCATTGATGGGGTTATGAATTTCATATAAGCCCACTAATTTAAACGTGGAGTACCGGCTATTGGAACGGAAGTTCAGGATCGCATCGATAGCGTCCTGCTCGTTCAGAAAGGTTTTAAACGTAATCCCATTAGCTATTCCAAACCGTCCCCCGATCGCGTGACGATATTCGTAGCCGTCAATCGCCTGCGCTTTGACGCCACTGCTAACGTACAGGCTGAAAAGGCAAAGGATCAAAAAGCTTTTTAACAAATTGTTTCTCATGGTTGGATTATTAAACACTGGCCACATGGCAAGTGCGGCAAAGTTACAAGTCCTGGCAGTTCAATGGAAGGAAAAGTAAAAATTTGAAACAAAGGACTCAAAAACGCTGTTTTTACCTATAAAACCCAATTATCACCACAACTTGAGAGGATTATGGATAAAATAACCCGTGTTTTCGATTTGCTTGATTACTATGAGCAGCATTATAATCAGAACGTATCCGTAGCAGGAAAAGTACAGGGTAAATGGAACAGTTATAGTTCAAAACAGTTCCTTCAAACCGTTCATGACCTGAGTAAAGGATTGCTCGAGACGGGCATCAGGAAGGGCGATCGTATTGGCATTATGGCAGGAAACTGTCCGCAATGGAATTTCGTGGACTTTGCTGCCGCCCAGATAGGTGCGGCGTTGGTACCCTTATATCCCACTTTATCAGATCATGACCTGGGTTTCATTCTCAAAAACTCGGAAGTGGTGCTGGCGTTTGCGGGAAACAGCGAACTGCAAAAAAAATTAATGAAAGGTCTGAATAAAGCGAGTTTGCACGTAAATCTGTTCGGTTTTGAAGAGGGCGATGCTACTAGCTGGACTAAGCTGCTTGATGCAGGGAAGAAATCGGATGAAGACCTTGCGGCTTACAGAGAAGCTGTGCATCCGGATGATCTGTTGACCCTCATTTATACTTCCGGAACGACGGGAAATCCGAAAGGCGTACCGCTTACGCATGCGAATCTGGTCAGCAATTTTACGGCTTGTGCAAACTTACTTCCCAACGGATATAAAAAAGCATTAAGCTTCCTTCCACTCTCCCATATCTTCGAGCGCATGGTTGTTTATATGTATTATTTCAGAGGTATCGCGATCTATTATGCCGAAAGTATAGACACCGTTGTGAACGATATTAACGAAGTTAAGCCGCACGGTTTTACTACCGTGCCCAGAGTACTGGAGAAGGTATATGATAAGATTGTAGAAAAGGGGACGGCTCTTTCCGGCATTAAAAAGGCATTATTTTTTTGGTCCCTGAAGTTAGGGCACCGGTACCAGGAGCCAGGCAGCAACGGTTGGTTATACCATATCCAGCTTTCGGTTGCTCGTTCGCTCGTTTTTAAAAAATGGAAGGAGGCCTTGGGTGGTAACATCGTAGCCATCATCAGTGGTGGTGCAGCCTTGCAGGAGCGTTTGGCCAGGGTATTCTGGGCCTCTGGAATACCTGTCCTCGAAGGGTATGGTTTAACCGAAACGTCTCCCGTAATCGCTGTTAATTCGCTCGAACCAGGCGGACTGAGGTTTGGAACAGTCGGAAAAGTACTCAAAAATGTCGAGGTCAGAATCGCTGAAGATGGGGAAATTGTTTGTAAGGGGCCAAGCATTTTTAAGCAATATTATCAGAATGAAGAACAGACCAGGGAGGCATTCGATTCGGAAGGATATTTTAAAACGGGCGATATAGGTCAGTTGAGCAAAGACGGTTTTTTGCAGATAACGGATAGGAAAAAGGAAATGTTCAAGACTGCTGGTGGAAAATATGTAGCCCCGCAAGCGTTAGAAAACAAGTTAATGGAGTCCACACTGATCGGCCAGGTGATGGTTATTGGCGAAGGCAGGCGTTTCCCGGCGGCGCTTGTTGTCCCCGCTTTAGAAGAGTTGAGAAAGTGGATGGGAAAAAAAGGCATTCCGAATAGCGGAGAGTTGGCTGATCTCGTGAAGGAGCAGGCTGTCATCGATAAATATCAGCAAATCTTTGATCGTGCAAATAGAGGTTTTGGTCACTGGGAACAGGTTAAGAAATTCATTCTGCTTGACAAAGAATGGTCAATTGCGGAGGGTGAGCTTACTCCGAAATTGAGCTTAAAGCGAAAAGTGATCCTGGAAACGAATAAAGAGAAAATTGAAGCGCTGTACAAATGAGAGGCTACTTCAGTTTTCTGAGCGCACGATCTGCGCGGCTTATGGCTTTATTGAATTTGTAGTCATACCAGCGCTCTTTAAAAATTTTGCGCATCGTGTTATCGAAATGTCTGGTGATAACCAGGTTTCTAAAACCCTTCCATTTGTCCATACGCTTTGAGGGCAGAGCCCGTACGCTGATGGAAAAGCCTTCGGTAGAATATTGTATATAATGCCAATAGCCTGAAGGCATAAAGAGCGTATCTCCCGGGTGGATTTCCGCTTCGTACCCGTCCAGGTGCCTCAGTGCCGGATACTTATCATAGTCCGGGTTTTTCAAGTTAGCAATGCTGTGAAAATTGTAAGGCAGTTTGTACATCAGATCGGATTGATCCAGGGAAAACAGCCAGATTTTTTTTATCCCTTTGTATTGGGTGATGAAGACATGGGACATATCAATATCAAAATGGTTCCGTGTACTTGAACCTTCCCCTCCGAAAAAGATGAATGGTAACCATTTTAATACTTTACCACCTGTCAGATCATTATAGAGTAAATCGTCATTCAGCTCAGGCTTAAGCTTCATCAGGTTGAAAAGAAAAATCCGCAGATCAGTCGGTTCCTTTTCAATCAGTTCAAGGTACTCAGAAAATTTCATCTTGGCAACCGGAGCACTTTTTGCCCGATCGTTAGAACCATCTTCCTTACCATAGATATCGATCAGATGATCTCCCGCAATTTCTTTAAAATAGCTGTAATTCCATTTCGAAAAAGCAGGACTTTCCTTACGGACAAAATCTTCCAGAATAACCGGAATTCCTTTGTTAAAATACTGATCGGTAAACTCAGCCTGAGTTAGTCCTGATCTTTTATCCGTCTTTTTCAGTCGCACAGCTTTGATATGGGTTAACAAGAGTCTTATTGCAAACTTAGGAATTCTTTGCAACAAAAAAAGACATTCGCTTTTTGTTTTAGCGCTATTCGTCTTACATTTGATATGCAAGCATAACAATATGGCACAGGATAAAACTGTAGATTACTATCTGAAGATTGCGTGGCAATCCCTGGCAAACCGCTACAATCAATTGGCTACACCACATGGCATTACCCAGGCTACAGGGTATCTGCTGATCAACATTCATAAGAATGGTACGCCGGTGACACAGATTGCCTCTCTCCTTGGAGTCAAATCCACCAGTTTATCCCGAATTCTGAGCGGTTTGGAACAACAAGGTTTGATATACAGATCGACCGATGATCAGGACAAGCGTTCGGTCAGGATTTTTCTTACCGAAGCGGGGCAGGAGAAGCGACAGGTGGCAAAAAACCTCGTAAAGGACTTTAACGGTCACCTAGAAAGACAGCTTCGGGATCAGGATCGGGAAAAACTAATCGCCCTGTTGAAACGTTTAATCAATGTAGCGAATGAATATTAAGTCTGACTCACCAGACAAAACCAACATATTATGCATAATTCCAATAAAGAGAAGTTACGACCGATCCGTCGAGTGGCCATTTTAGGGTCAGGGGTTATGGGCTCAAGAATTGCCTGTCACTTCGCGAATGTCGGCGTCACCGTACTGCTTCTGGATATGGTTCCGAAGGAGCTGAGTCCGGACGAGGTTAAAAAGGGGTTGACCGAACAGTCTCCGGCCTTTCGGAACAGAATCGTTAACCAGTCCCTTGAACAGGCCGTCAAAAGTAATCCATCGCCAATATTCAGCAAAGCTTTTTTACCCCGGATCCAAACGGGAAATTTCGAGGATGATTTCGCTTCGATTGCAGATGTAGATTGGATTATAGAGGTTGTGGTAGAAAAACTGGACATCAAGAAAAAGATGTTTGATCGGGTCGAAGCGTTCCGCAAGGCAGATACATTGGTAAGCTCGAATACCTCCGGAATACCCATCCATCTTATGAGCGAAGGTCGTAGTGAAAACTTCAGAAAGTATTTCTGCGGAACACATTTTTTTAATCCTCCACGTTACCTTCGTCTACTGGAAATAATTCCTACAAAGGATACATTACCGGAAGTGCTCGATTTCCACCTGCAATACGGAGACCTTTTCCTGGGAAAAACTACCGTGCGTTGTAAAGATACACCGGCCTTTATCGGTAATCGGATAGG
>JBMDWN010000280.1:0-11363 GCA_048595275.1 Olivibacter sp.
TGGAAGATATAAATAATATGTTTACAACTGCATTAGCAGAATTTGGGGAAATTAATATCGTGGTAGCCAATGCAGGAGTGGAAATTGTCGATCAACCCGTGGTGGACTTTACGGAAGAGCAATATGATAAGCTATTTGGTATCAATACTAAGGGAGCGTTTTTTACTCTTCAAAAAGCGGCGAAGCATGTGGCTGATAACGGTCGGATTATTTTTGTAGGATCCAGCACGACAGCATTTCCCATGCCTGGAATCGGGCTTTATGGCGGCAGTAAAATGGCACCAAGATTATTGGTACAGATATTGGCACAAGAACTTGGAAGCAAAAACATTACCGTAAATTCGATCATCCCGACGATCATTAAGGGAGCAGGTGTTTTCACACATTTACCCGAAGACTCATCGGTAGAGCATCAAGTACAGTCATTTAATCCAATGGGTCGGATGGGAACGCCAGATGACGTAGCCAATGTCGCTGAATTTTTTGCGGGCGAATTATCGTCATTTGTTAGCGGTCAGCATCTTCTTGTCAGCGGTGGTGCCCCCGGTTAAAAAGTAAATGCTTAATTTTATTAATATATCTTATTTCATTTCTTGTAAAGATAAACTAATGACGCAGCCCATTCGAATACAAAACATTAGCCAGGCACATCTTGCTTTGGGAGTTCCAATGCCTGGCCATCCACTCATTAGCGTTATTGATTATCCCGAGATAAAGAATGAACCGAGCGGCAGCAATGTAGTTCTAGACTTTTATTCCATTTCAATTAAACGCGGAGTGGATAAAATGTTCTATGGACAGCAGACCTACGATTTCGATGGAGGAATTATGACATTACTGGCTCCGGGCCAGGTGCTTAAATCTGTTCAACATACATCGGTCACTGAGCGCTCAGGATGGATTATGCTTTTGCACCCGGATTTCCTTTTGGGAACCAATCTTGCTCAAAAAATTAAACAATATGAATATTTTCTTTATGCTACAAACGAAGCGCTGTTTGTATCGGAAAAGGAAGAAGCCATTCTGAACGTCATTGTCAGTAATATCAAAGCGGAATACGATTTTATTTTAGATAAATTTAGCCAAAATGTAATCATTGCCCATCTGGAAACGCTACTCAGTTATACACAACGTTTTTATGAGAGGCAGTTTATCACTCGGAAAGTATCAGGTAGTAAGATCCTGAACCGGGTAGACGATTTTTTAACAGAATACTTCAGCGATGAAGATCTTATTACCAAAGGTTTACCGAGTGTTAAGTTCGTGAGCGAGTCGCTCAATATTTCTGACAAGTATTTAAGTAATCTCTTAAAACAGTTGACAGGGCTTACCACCCAGCAACATATTCACGAGAAGCTGATTCAAAAGGCAAAAGAAAAATTATCCACTACTGAACTAACGGTAAGCGAAATTGCTTATCAACTGGGCTTTGGGCATTCTCAATCTTTTAGCAAACTCTTTAAGTCAAAAACCAATCAAAGCCCTTTGGAATTTCGGGGAGAATTTAATTAGATGTAACCCAAAGAATTGAATCGCACAAAGTGACAAATAAAATCGAAATATATTGGAGTGAGTTTCAAGACAATTATCCTGCTTTTCGACATAACTTAGCACATACGCTCAATATGAAGCTCGTCTACGAATATTTTGAGTCGATTTGTCCTATAAATGATTAACTCTTTCAATCTGAAGCCATGAAAATAGCGCTTGCTTCACCTCCGTTCCCGAAATCAATCCGGCATGGATTAGAATTGCTTGAGTCGCTTTCCGCCAATGCAGCGTCTAGAGGCGCAGAAATAGTGTGTTTCCCGGAGTCTTTTCTTCCGGGATATCCAGGTATGGGATATCCTGTTGAAGACCGGGCGGATAGTGTTTTGCGAGAGTCATTGGAAAAAGCGCTATCTATCGCAAAAGCAAACGATATAGCGATCATATTACCCATGGATTATTATATAGAAGATCGCCTATATAATTTGGCCTATGTTATAGATAGGAAAGGCAAATTGCTGGGGGCACAAACAAAGAACCAATTGGACCCAACTGAAGACGACATCTGGACGGCAGGTGATACACGCCAGTTATTTGAAATTGATGGATTAAAATTTGGAATAACGATTTGCCACGAAGGATTTCGTTATCCCGAATCTGTTCGTTGGTGTGCTTTTCATGGGGCACATATCGTTTTTCATCCTCATTTCTCGGGAAGTAACAATAGCGGTCCTGTTTTGAAGAGGTTCGGAGCGATTGAAAATCCGTATTACGAACGTGCAATGATGATGCGCGCCTTAGAAAACACCATCTATTTTGCCAGCGTGAATTATGCTTCCAATTATCCTGAATCGGCTTCTGCTGTAATTGCGCCAAATGGTTCTTGCATTCAACATCAGGCGTATGGTTTGGCAGGCGTATTGGTAGTGGACATTGATCTCGATCGAGCTACGGGTCTATTGGCAAAGCGATTCAAATCACATTTGTTTTTGTAGATCGAGTTTCAGCAGAAGAGTGTGCGCCCATTGTGCCTAATTATACATCAAGCTATTGCTTTATCCATAGAAGTTGGTTTAAAGCGAGTGCCTTGATCTTATTTTTGCCATCCAACACAAATTCATATCTAAGCTGATAGCCATTTTTGCCTTTCATCGTGAGCGAATTGTCAGCTGACAAGCTCAACTCACTCTCGGGCAGAAGATCGGTTAAATAACTAGAGTAAAGCTTACCACCTTTTAGATAGATCTCCAGCTCACCATAACCTCCATCCAGCGCATAGGTGCCCACGTATTTTTCCAGGTCAACGACAGGCTTTTTTGTATAAAGAGGGACCATCAAGCTGGCAATGTAATCATTGATCCGATTGAAAGGGAAATCTGTTGTATTGGTCAGTATTACCCATCCAATCCGGAGTTCAGGATTGAAAATGATTTCTGCACGTGCTCCCAACATAGATCCTTCATGCAAAACAAATGGATAATTCCGCATCCAACCAATGCCAAGCTGCTGCATCATTCGGCGGTTCTTTGACGAAAGAACCCCATCCGCTCCGTCGAATTGAGCACTGATAAATCTGGCCAAATCCCTGGCCGTAGAGTACATCCCGGCGGCCGGGATCATGGAATGCGGGTAGTAATCTGGCGTGCGTATAAAGCCCACCGAATCATTCTGGTAAAAATAACCTTTAGCAACAGGGTTCGTTGCCGTGTAAACCGTCCCAAATCCCGTATCTTTCATGCCAAGCGGTGCGCAAATATTTGACACAACATAATCCTCGTAGTCTTCGCCAGCGGCTCGCTCCAGGGAAAGGCCCAGTAGTCCATAGCCAAAATTGGAATAATGACGGGAATGCTGAGGGAGGAATTCGTAAGCCGGATACTGCTTGGTTACCGATGAAAATGATTTAATGAAATCTTCTGATTCAGAAGATTGGATAGGAGTTGCATTTTCTTTCGTTATAAGCCACCGATCCACCTGCCGGGCGAAATTGATGTCCGCCGGGGAGTTCCGTGGAAGCCCTGCATTATGAGTTGCCAGTTCGAGATAGGTAGTGCCAGTGGAAAACTCCGGAATTGTTTTCTCTATGTCATCCAAGGCATTAATGACACCTTGTTCACAGAGCTGCATAAACATGGTAGCCGTGAACATCTTTGTAATAGACTGTATCTGATATCTGGAGTCAATCGTGGCCGGAATCTTATTCTCCAAATCCGTGTAACCTCTTGCATCAAAGTAGATCACGCTGTCTTCGTGAACAATGGCTACCACCATGCTAGGCGCGTGGTAGCGTTGCTGAAAACCCTCGACTCCACGTCTGAGTTGTGCAATAGTGGAATCACTCAGCGATTGCTGAGCGATGCTAACCAAATGCAACAACACCAGAGCCAGGCTAATGTAAACGTTCAGCCGAAAATATACCAGTTTGCTTATCGTCATATTGAAAAAGTTTTCAGCAAATTTAGGTGAGCAGGCGTTGAAGTAGGAGGGAGGCAGGCCGCCAATTTTACGACAAAAAGCCGTCATTAACTGCCTCAGATGAATTTCACAGGATATTCGGTACGAAAAGCAACAAATCTTTTTTCTTGTCGATGTCAATTGCCGTTTTCAGTGTGATGAAGACCAGGGTAAAAACAAGTATCAGATATGCCCAAAGAAAAAGAGGTATTTCCAATATATCACCAACATTAAAAAAAAGGTAGTCCAGCACCGGAATAAAGATGGTCACAGCCAGCGTAATAAACGACCAAAGAATCTGGAGACTCAAAATAGCCCTTACGGCCTTTTTGTCCCGCTCGCTAGACAGCCTCAGTCTTAAAAAGAAGTAAATGGCAGCGGAAACTACAAGATTAAGAAATGGGAAACAGATTACAGATAGTGTGCTAAAGTTCAGGTATTTCACTCTATCGTCATAGCACTCGTCGGCTGCTGTGTTCGGCACTTCTGAAAGCCTTGGATTTTCCGATCTCAACTCGCGCGGCTTATCTGAAAAAAGTAGGTTTTGTGGTTCGATATCAAGTGCTGCACTTAATTGTCTCACCACATAGGGACTTCCCAGGGAGGCTCCGCTCTCAATACGCTGGATTGTTCTTAAGGACACGTTGGACTGCTCAGCAAGTTGCTGTTGAGATAAGTGCTGATGAAGACGGTGATCCTTTAGTGACCTTTTCAAAGCTTAATTGAATGATAGTAAAAATAAGAATTTTTCGTTCCTGCTCATCCAACCTCAAGTCTGTATCCTTTGCCACGCAAAACAGCAATTTTGATATTCGGGTCAGATTGCAGTTTTTTTCTAAGTTTCGATATGAACATATCCAGGCTGCGTCCTACGATAACACCTTCATCTTCCCAAACCTCTTTTTGTAAGCGACTTCTCTCGATGATTTCGTTAGGAGACGATGAAAAAATAAGCAGCAGTCGCGTTTCTGTTGCAGTCAGATCTATGGTCTCGCCATTTATGGCTAATTGTTTCGCTTGTACATCGAATAGGACGGAGCCAAAGGTAAATGTCTTTCCAAACGGATCTTTACGTAAGTTTTTCTCAGATTTAGCCGGTACCAGAATAATAAAGCCGACAAAAGCTAAAAGAGACACACCACCAAGAACATAGGCATGCTTTGCTGTACTCGTTTCTGTGGGGTTGAATTTAATATTAATGATGTAGCATCCCGTGGGTTGCTCTCTTCCTATACATGGCACAATATCCTCTCTGTTTTTCCCGGATATAGCAAATCCATAAGCTACTCCGGAGTTGTCACAATTAAGCACATTAACAATGAAGTCGCCTGAGAGCTGGCCTTTGGCCAACAATCGTTTTGTAGTGTTTACTAAAAATTCTGGTTCAAAAGTGAACTCATGTTCAAATCTGATCTGGTACTCGTTTTCTGCAATCTTATTCACAGGAAGTATTCTCGATGTAGTGTCGGCCGACTGTAACAGTATTTCATGTCCAATCTTGCGCAGCAAGACTTCCGTTTTAGCAAGATGAAAGTCATCACTTCCTGTAGTGCTGAACGCAAAGCAAGCGATGGAGACAAACAGCAGTAATGTCAGTCCGAATAGCGATTTGTGTTTTCGATAGCGTCGACTTTTGCTGTCTAGCATCATATTGAGGTTTTTATTTACAAAGGTTACATTTTTATTTACAATTCTGATTCCTCCGAGATGAATATATCGAAGTATTTTCGCTTATCCAATTGCACGGTGTGGCTATCTGCAAAAAATAACTATACGATCATGATATATCACTCACGAATTTACATGGCGCTTCTGAGTTTTGTTTTCTACAGTTCTTGTACAGGACAAAACACAACGGACCATCAAAAAGAAAGCGTTAGTTCTGAAGAAAAGGACCTTAGCGTCATCCAAGGACCGAACACGATTGTCCGTACTATAAAACAAGATAGAAAAGGTAATATTTGGATTGCTTCTTGGGACGGTATTTTTCGATACGATGGAAAAGTTTTTATCAATATTACAAGCCAAGTCAGCTCCGCCAGATTCTTTTCTGTTTTGGAAGATAGAAAAGGGAATTACTGGTTTTCTTCTGTTGGCTCGGGTGTTTATTATTACGATGGATTATCTTTTATCAATTTTACTACCCATGATGGGCTTGCTAACGATATCGTTACGAATATATATGAAGATAAAAAGGGTAATATTTGGTTCAGTACTTCAAGTGGCGCTAGCCGGTATGACGGACAGTCTTTTCGAACTTTTACGGCAGAAGATGGTCCGCCCAATAACGATGTAAATTCGATCTTTGAAGATAGCACAGGTAAATTCTGGATCGCTACAAAAGGAAATACGTACCAATTCGATGGCCAATCATTTACACCCGTTACGCATGATGACAAACCTTTTAAGAATGTACGCTCCCTTATTGAAGATAGAAATGGAAAAATCTGGTTGGCAGGCGGAGAAGGCCTGTGGGTTTATAAAGAGAAAAGATTTGAAAATATTTCAAATCAATTTACCGCCTTTGTTTACGAAGACAAAACTGGTAACATCTGGACCAGTACCGATAATGCTAACTCAAAAAAAATAGTAAATGACTTACCGGGTAATAATAGCCCTGGTTCATGGACGATTGCCCGTTATAAAGGAAACTCGCTAAACAGCAAGGTTTTGCCCGAAATAATTACAACAAATGAAAAGATGATCTTTGGTATTCTGGAAGCAAAGGACGGTAGTATTTGGCTTGGTACGTTAAATGGGGTACGTCAATTCACAAGGGGAGGGCGGGAGCATCTCCTTCAAAGGAAATAACTTCAAGAAAAGCTCGCCTCCTGCTACTGACTTTTTGTTTCTTAACATACGGCATATGTAATATTTAAATAATAACTTGGTAGATAAAAGCTTCTATTATGAAAAGACGTGGTTTCGTAAAGACAACAGTCATGAGCAGTGCCGTCGCCGCAATATTACCGCGTATTGGACTTGCTCAACGTAAACCTGGCAAAACACACTTGTACTATGAACTTAGAACCTATACAGTAAAGGATTCTAAACAGCAGAGCCTGGTGGAAGACTATCTTGAAAAAGCAGCAATCCCTGCGTTGAACAGACTGGGCATTGAAAACATCGGTGTATTTACCGAGCTTGAACCTTCAGGACAATCAATATTAGTTGTGCTCATTCCTTATCAATCGCTACACGAGTTTGAAACAATAAATGAAAGGCTTGAACAGGATAAGCTTTACAACACAGCCGGTGCTGCATATCTGAATGCTCCAGCAACAAGTCCGGCATATGAACGTATCAAGAGTTCTTTGCTTAAAGCCTTTAAAAGCATGCCTGGCCTGGAGCTACCACCGAAGCATCAGCGAATCTTCGAATTGCGGAGATACGAGCATGCGACCGAAGCTGCCGGGAAAAAGAAACGTGAGATGTTTAATGATGCGGGGGAAATTGAAATTTTCAAACGATTAGGTTTTAAACCAGTTTTCTTTGGAGAAACGATTGTAGGAGAGGCCCGGCCAAATCTTATCTACATGGTCACATTCGATGATATGGCTGCTCGTGACAAGCATTGGAAATCCTTCGGAGCTGATCCGGAATGGAAGGAGATTAGTGCAATTCCGGATTATGCAGACTCAAGGCTCGTATCAAAGATAACAAGTACATTTCTTCAGCCTACGGTGTATTCTCAGATTTAGCTCCATGAAAATAGCACGTCTTTTCGTTTCTTTTGTGGTTTTGATCGCTTCCAATACGGCTCTGGCCCAGGATCAATCACTCTATACTTACAAAAAGCCATCACCCGGTGGTACTGGTAAAGTTTACCTGGGCAGAGAAATTGCCCATGTAATGAGTTTTGAGGGCTTTCAATGGCTGGAACGCAACAGCCGAACGAAAGAAGAAAATACCAGTCTGGCCCTGGCTTCATTACCCTTGAAAAGCAATAGTATTGTAGCCGATATTGGTGCAGGCTCTGGGTTTTACACTTTTAGGGTTGCCGAGCGTGTTCCAAATGGAAAAATCTATGCCGTAGAGATTCAAGATGACGCCATCGCCTATCTGAAGAAAAAAGCACTGGACGACGACCTAACTAATGTGGAAGTAACCAAGGGTACTGAAAAAGCGCCGAATTTGCCAGCCAACTCTATTGATTTGGCCTTTATGGTGGATGTTTACCATGAACTGAAATATCCTGCGGCCTACCTGGCGGCTTTAAGTAAGGCACTTAAGCCCGATGGCAAACTGCTGTTAATGGAATATAAAGAGGAGGATCCCACGGTAGCCATCAAACCTGAACATAAGATGAGCGTAAAGCAAGCGAAGAAAGAACTCGCTGCCAATGGCTTTAAATTAGTTAAAAACGGCACATTTCTACCGCTTCAACATTTTCTACTATTTGAAAAAGCAGGGGCTTCGCGTGATACTAAATGAGTCTATATTTCCACCCTAAAGGCAAAAAGCCTTTAGACCTTTTTCGGAGGTAAATCGAATGCTACTGCGTCATGTTCAAAATGCCCCTTATGTGCACCATCACAAAAAGGTTTATTCTTAGAAAGTCCGCAACGGCAAATTGAAACCACCGTCCTTCCCTGTAATCCATAAGCATCGCCATTTCGGTCAACGATTTCAAAATCGCCTTCTATTTTTACAGAGCCGTTGTTATTGATGGTAAGTTTTGTCATAGTCAATTCGTCGCTATATTTTCGGCAAAAATAGCATATTGAACTAGTCTCAGAACATAAGCTCATAATTTAGAAAGATTATACCTTTCGTATTGAGCTCCGAGTTAACATTTTTTGTATGTTTACGGCTCATGCACCTTCAATTACGAAATGGCGCAGCTAACCCAGATAAATAACACCAACACAGACAAGTTATCATGAATAGATTAGCAATCATTTTTATCAAAACAACGCTATTCATCTTATTTCTCTCTAGCAGAGGCATTGCCCAGACAGATATGTCAGCTTTCAATCAAGATGGGGAAGCAAAAGTTGCTATTGATGGAAAACTGCTACAAGTAACCTGGCCAACAGAACGCGGCGAGTCAGCACAGCTGGTGTTAGACCTGGAAAGAGACCAGGCGCTTTTTAAAACAATGGGAATTAATACGACTACAGGATATAAGGAAATCGTGTCAAATGTCGACCCCGGTTTTATTCTTACCGTTGGTAAAAGAGACCTGACGAAAAAAAGTGGATGGGATATTTTTTTTGATAAGATGCAGGAGAAGCCACATAAAGAATATACGATCAATCTAACCAAGGAAAAAGCGAGTGTTATCAGCAAGGGCTCCCGAACATTGGTTCGTATTCCCGGATTACGGGCTCCAGATTTTACCGGATTTTTAGAAATAACCTGCTACAATGGTTCTCCATTATTTAACGTAGCTGCGGTTATGTCGACAGATATCGATTCAACAGCCATTGTTTATGACGCAGGCTTAATCAGCAAAACCCCGGCATGGGATAAGTTAAGCTGGTCCGATACAGAAAATCAGTTACAAACCATTTCGGCTACGCCGCAGGACACTGCAAAAAACCTCACGGTGAAGTACCGCACGCTCATTGGTGAAAATCCATCCGGAAGCCTGGCCATTTTTCCTGGCCCTCATCAATACTTCTATCCCCTGGATGAGGCCTTCAACCTCCAATTTACCTGGCATGGTAATGATTATCGGAATCTGCTATCAGGTTACGGCATAGGCATACGACAGGACTTAGCGGGAGACAATCGATTCGTTCCCTGGTTTAATGCGCCACCAAAAACGGAGCAACGCCTAAATTTCTATTGCCTTTTGGATGCCAATAACGCGGAGAGCGCTTTAACTGCCGTTAAAAAATACACCAACAACGATGCGTACAAACCCATCCCCGGTTATAAAACCATGTCAAGCCATTTTCATAATGAATTTATCATGAACGTGGTATTAGCCGGTAAACCCATTCCTGAAAAACCAAAGTTTGTTGATGTTTTTAAAGACACGGGAATAGATATCGTGCATCTCGGCGAATTCCACTATACTGCACATCCTAAAGGACCAGACGATCAACGGTTGACCGAGCTTAAAGCGCTATTCGATCAATGCGAACGCCTTTCGGACGAAAGTTTTCTGCTTCTTCCGGGCGAAGAGCCTAATGAGTTTTTCGGTGGCCATTGGTTGCAGTTTTTTCCTAAGCCGGTGTATTGGATTATGTCGAGAAAAGAAAATCAACCTTTTGTAAGCGATGATCCTCAATATGGCAAAGTTTATCGTATAGGGAACGAAGCGGAAATGTTGAAATTGCTCAAGTTGGAAAATGGATTAGCCTGGACCGCGCATGCCCGTACTAAAGGTTCTACTGGCTTCCCTGATGCCTATAAAGAGAAAGATTTCTTCTTATCAGATCATTTTTTCGGTGCCGCCTGGAAACCCATTCCGGCCGATTTATCGCAGCCAAGGCTAGGTAAGCGTGCCTTAGATTTATTGGATGACATGAATAATTGGGGCCTTAAAAAACATATGATAGGTGAGGCTGACCTGTTTACCATCGAGCCAGAAAACGAAATGTACGCGCATCTTAATGTAAATTACCTGCAATTAAAAGAATTGCCAAAGTATGAAGAGGGTTGGGCACCTGTTTTAAATGCTATGCAACAGGGCAAGTTTTTCACTTCTACCGGAGAGGTATTATTTCCATCTTTTGAGGTAAACGGAAAGAGCGCGGGAGAAACCCTGGCGCTAAATTCCGATGGCAACGTCACGATAGCCTTGCATACGCAGTGGACCTTTCCGCTTAACTTCGCTTTAATTGTTTCAGGAGATGGGGACCAAGTTTATCATGAGAAGATTGACCTTAGTAGTACCAAGGCGTTTGGCGATGAAGAATTCAAATTTAACCTGAACTTAAAAGACAGAACCTGGGTTCGGGTGGAAGTTTGGGATGAAGCTTCCAATGGTGCTTATACGCAGTCTGTTTGGCTTCAACCATAGCCCAATTTCACCAACAAAGTTGTCTCAACGCACCGGGCTTAAACGAGACACGTTTTTAATCGGGGTATTAAAGAAGCTTGGATTGATTGAACCTCGGAAAGAATAAAGAGGGCTATTTTCGTTCACCAATTTTTATATATTTGCAGTCTGTTCCACTATTGCTAACATAACATCTGCGTCTTATTCCAAGACGAACCCTGAGAAGATCCTCATTGCATAGAGATCCTTGGATTTTCCGTGCACGGGTAATCATATTCACTTATTTTTTACACGTTAAGTCGATCGGAAGATTGACTTCTCGCCTCGGATGATCCAACAGTCCGACTGGTGATCAATGTTATAGATCATAATGTACCGTAAGCAATTAATTAGCCGGGACCTCGAGAGGTTTTACAATCACGCCTCTGAAGATACCCGGCTTGAAAAAGGAATGGGCGTGTTCGAG
>JBMDWN010000281.1:0-2999 GCA_048595275.1 Olivibacter sp.
GAAGAAGCTGCGCCGCCATCAAAGCATGTATTTCGATCTCTCTTTCCTTTGTTATTGCGTACAACTCTTTGGATGATTGAAGACTCATACGCAAATATAGTCTAAAATGTACATTAAATTTATTGTTAAAAGTACATTACAGCACTATAATCGTGCTGTTCAACACGATCTAGGCAATTAGGAATCAATTTTCCATCAATGCCTGGCTGATCGTAGTATACAATTGCTCTCTATCCAACGGCTTTTGCCTGAAACCATTGATAAAATTATATAATTCTGCCCGTTCCCGATCGGCTAGATTGTTGGATGAACTTAGAATATAAAAAGGAATTTTACCTGCTAAAATATTTCGTTCTTCTACCAAAGCATCCAGCAACTCCCATCCGGACATCACAGGCATATTAAGATCTATGAAAGCCAAAGCGGGCTCATTCCCTTTGGTGCAAGACCGGAAGTATTCAATCGCATCCAATCCATTTTCAAGATTGACGATCCGAACCTTCTCTCCCGGAAAGGTTTCTACCATCTTTTTAAAGATCAACCTGAAAATTGGATCATCATCCACTAAGGCTATACTAAAGTCTTTCATATATTCTAATACTAAATCTTTTTTATCTAAGTCAGAGCTGGGAAAAGCACAATAAATTTACTTCCCTGCCCCGGTTTGCTTTCAACTCCGATTTGCCCGCCAAGACTTTCAATCTGGTACCGTGTCATAAAAAGGCCAAGTCCCTTACTGTTGTATCCCCGGTGAAATGTTTTTCTGAACTTAAACAAGTCGTTTCCATGTCGGACCATATCTAAACCAATACCATTATCGCTTAATGTCAAAAGGGTAGCTTCATCTTTCTTGAAGGTTTCAATATGTATCAGCGGAGGTTTTCCAGGCAAGGTATATTTTAGGGCATTATCTAAAAGGTTGTGCAGGATACTATCTAAATAGACAGCTGGAAACCAAACATTATCCACCTTAATATCAGTTGTAATAATCGCATGCTTATTCCGTATATTCACTGTTGAACGTACTGTTGCTTTTTTCACAGATTCATCAAAGCTGCAAAACTGGTGTGGAAGCGTTTTCGCTGCATCAAGTTCGAGGACATCAACCAGTTCCTGCAGTATAGTAATAAGACCATTGCTGGTCTGCTTTAGCAGGTGAAGGTATTCGTCTCGGTCTTCCTCCTTCTCCGCTCGCTCGATTTCTGTTACCAACATTTGCACATTGGCAGCGGGACCTCGCAGGTTATGTGCAACGATATGATTGAACTCCTCGACCTGCTTCAGTTTCATTTCGAGATCCGACATCGCTTTCTCCAACTGCGCCTTTCCAGAAGCAAGTGCTTCCCTGCTTTGTTTCGCTGCGGTGATATCCTGGATTTGTCCAATAAATATTGTCCCTTTACTGATATCGTGCACCGCAGATAAAGACAATGAAGCCCATATATAATGACCATCTTTATGACGATAACGCTTCTCAATGGTACAGAATTCCAATTCGCCAGTTTCCATTTTCCGAAGGACTCTAACGTTTTCTGGTAAGTCTTCTGGATGAGTGCAATTACTGATGTGCATGTCACACATTTCTTCTGCCGTATAGCCCAATAATTGCAGAAGCGTTCTGTTAACCTCAATATACCTTCCACTCGTATTAACGAGAGCCATACCAACACCTGATCCGTGAAATGCACGGTTAAACTTCCACTCACTCATGCGCATTTTTTCCTGTATCTCGTAACGATCCGTAATATCTGAGATCACTACCGCTACCCGATCATACAAAGAATGAATAGGCCTTATTTTCATTCTGTACCAAGACTTTTTATGGCTTTCAAAAGGAGATTCATAATCAAGCTCACTAGCCGCTCTATTTTTAAGGGTCAGATCAATCTGTGTAAGAAAGTTTGCCGCCATCGTTCCAGGAAATAAATCACGGACGCTTTTCCCAATGAAAAAGTCAGGCTCATAAAAAAGCTTACCCTCATCACTTACCCAGTAATTCAAAATTATTCCTGATGCAGCAACCTCAAACACCAGGTCGTCAATAGAAGCTACCAGTAGGTTAAGATGGTGACTTGTATCCGACTTACCAATTTCCATGTGGCATCTATTAAACAGGACATAAATTGTTCGTCAATAATAGAACTTTTCAGAACAATGCACAAATACGGTTTTGGAAAACACTGGTTTGAAAGGAGTTTGTAAGAATTAATTCTCAACAAGCTGCACATCGAATAATCATCCAACCGGATTAATCAAAACCTTATACCACCTAAGTATTGACCGCTGTTATCAATGATCTGCTAGAGTAGCCGGAGGGCTGCACTTGGTTAGGGCGCTATCAAAAAAACCTTTTCTTTACCCACCCCGATAATAAAAGCTATATTTAGACACGAGATGAATTATAATTTTTAAAATGATAGAAGTAAAGCACCATAAAAATCATAAAGGCGGTGAATTCGAAGCGCTTATCAATGACACTCAAGTTGGATTAATGAGCTATACCTGGGCGGGCACTGACCAGTTCATCATTGACCACACGGAAGTTTCTCCGAATCACAATGGGCAAGGAATAGGTAAAGAAATGGTTTACAGCGCCGTGAAATTTGCTCGGGAACGAGGCGTGAAAATTATCCCTCTTTGTCCATTTGCGAATGCCACCTTTAAGAAAAATGAAGAAATCAGGGATGTACTTTAATCTCCCGGTATCCACTTTTTTATTTTAAATAGGTAGGGTTGCATACTCTATTACCATCTGAAGTGCTCTTTTATTTGAAAACCTTTGCGATTAGCTTTCCGATGGTCGTGAAGTCTTTGATGTTATTGACCGATCTTGACTCCATCATCGCCTCTTTTTCTTTTGAAAACGGGTAAATTAAAATATAGTTATTATCTACCTGTTTTCTATTCAGATACTCCGGTACCGCGTGCATTTGTGAGGCATATGAGAACATATTTCGGTCCGCCATAACGATAATGAGTCCCTGGTCAGACTCCAGATC
>JBMDWN010000282.1:0-3830 GCA_048595275.1 Olivibacter sp.
ACAACCGCAGACTCCACCACATCACTGTGTTTATTAATCGCATCTTCAACTTCCGCTGTACCGATCCGGTGACCCGAAACGTTCAGTACATCGTCCACCCGACCGGTAATCTTGTAGTAACCTTCCTCATCTCTCGAACAACCATCCCCCGTAAAATATTTTCCTTTGTAGGTAGAGAAATACGTCTTTTTACAGCGTTCGTGATCACCGTAAGTCGTTCGCAGCATCCCCGGCCAGGGGAATTTAATGCAAAGGTTCCCGGTTACCCCATCCCCTTCCAGCTCTTTTCCGTTTTCATCCATCAGCGCCAGTTGAATACCCGGCTGCGGTAACATGGCGTAACCCGGCTTCTGCGGTGTAATGCCGGCGATAGGCGAAATGATGAAGCCTCCCGTCTCCGTCTGCCAATAAGTATCCACGATTGGAGCTTTTCCTTTCCCGACCTTTTCATGAAACCATTCCCAAGCTTCCTCATTAATCGGCTCACCAACCGTGCCCAGCGTTTTAATACTGCTCAGGTCCTTTCCATCAACGAATTCATCGCCTGCTCCCATCAGCGAACGGATAGCCGTCGGCGCCGTATACAACACATTCACCTTATGCTTATCCACGATATCCCAGAGACGCCCCGCATCCGGATAAGTAGGCACCCCCTCAAACATCAATGAAGTAGCCCCCTGCGAAAGCGGCCCGTAAACGAGGTAAGAATGCCCGGTGATCCACCCGATATCCGCCGTACAGAAATATACATCCCCCGAATCATACTGGAAGGTATTGGCGAAGGTGTAACCTGTGTAAACCATATAACCGGCACAGGTATGTACGACGCCCTTCGGACTTCCGGTAGAACCCGATGTATATAAAATGAACAGCATGTCCTCCGCATCCATTTCCACAGCTGGGCAGCCTGGGTTGCCCTGTGTTTCGACCTTCTGGATCTCATCCTCCCACCATACGTCGCGTCCTTTCATCATCGATACCGGAATTCTTGCCCGGGTAAGCACAATAACCTTCTTTACGGATTCCGTCTGACCCAACGCATCATCCACGATATCTTTCAGCTCGATGACTTTTTTACCCCGGAACCCCCCATCGGCTGTGATCACCAGCTTACAGGAGGCATCGTTGATGCGTTCCGCAATGGATCTTGCTGAAAAGCCTCCAAAAACCACCGAATGGATCGCCCCGATCCGGGCGCAGGCCAGCACAGCGATCGCCAGTTCAGGCACCATCGGCAGGTAAATACAAACCCGGTCACCTTTCTCCACACCGTTGTTCTTCAGCACATTGGCAAACTGCTCCACCTTAAACAACAATTGCTTGTAAGTAAGCACCCGATGCGCTTCGCCAGGCTCATTGGGTTCCCAGATAATAGCCGGTTTATCTCCCAGGTCCGGAATGTGCCGATCAATGCAGTTCTCCGTAATATTGAGTTTCGCTCCTTCAAACCACTTGACGTCCAAGTCCTCAAAATTCCAGCTCAGGACCTTATCCCAGCGCTTTTTCCACTTAAAGGTTTCGGCAATCCCGGACCAGAACTCTTCCGGGCGCTCTACACTTTTTTTATAGGTCTCCTGATAATCTTCGAAGGACTTAACACGTAAAAGATTCATATATCAAACTTGTTTATTTTTATCTAGTTATTTTTCAAATTTTTCCAGTCATTATTCAGCAAAACGTATATAAGGACATATCAGGCTGATTTTTTGTTTGCCTTCCGATGCATCTTATTCCGGTTATATTCGCCCTGCCAGGCGTAAATACCGAAGGTAATGAGTCCGCCGGTAATTATCGGCATCAGGATAAAAGTATAAATAACAGCCGGGACCAGATCTTCACCGGAATTGCTCTGAAACTGTGGAAGCGCCTGGCTGATTACCAGATAGTAACCCGCCGCCAGACCCAGCGCGATCCAAATCAATCCTAAAAACTTTCTTATTGCATCCATGCTTGACTCATTAAATCGTGATCCGCCTTAATCCTGGTTTGTTCGCTTAACACCATCGAGGTATAAAAGGCCGATGATAAAGCTCACGCCAGCGATGATGATCGGGTACCACAAACCGGCCAGGTGGTCCTGGCTCTTTGCGACCAGATACGTAGCAATCGCCGGAAGCAGTCCTCCGAAAACCCCGTTACCGATGTGATAGGGAAGCGACATCGACGTATACCGGATTTTAACCGGGAACATTTCCACAAGGAAGGCCGCAATCGGACCATAGACCATCGTCACATACAACACCAGGATAAAACAGCAAAGCACTACCTTCCAAAAGCTGGAAGCGCCTAGGTGCATATTGCTTCCCTGGTCCTTGTCCTCCAGACGAAGAATGCTACCATCATCAAATTGCTTCAGATTTGCACCTTCGCTCACCAGCACCTTATGATCCGCCTGTGTTTCCCTGTACATCCGGTCGAAGATCGGCCTGTAGGTCAGCAAAGCCAGCAACATCCCGGCAAGCATTACCTGCTTTCGCCCGATTTTGTCCGACAACCACCCAAAAAAAACGAAGAAGCCCGTTCCGCCCAGCAATGCACAACCGATGATATAATTAGTCTGATCGAAATCTACCCGACATACGTTCTGAAGAAAAGAAAGCGCATAGAACTGCCCGGCATACCAGATCACCCCCTGCCCCATAGCCGCTCCGAAAAGGGCCAGTAAAACGAACTTGAAATTATAGCGGTTTCCGAAAGATTCTTTCAGGGGATTGCTGCTGGTTTTACCTTCTTTCTTTGCCTTGGCGAATAAAGGCGACTCCTCCATGTTTTTACGAATGAAGTAGGATACCACGACCATCAGGGCTGATAAAAGGAAAGGTACTCTCCAACCCCAGGCATCGAATGCCTCCGCAGACATCGAGCTTTTCGTCAGCATGATAACCCCGAGCGAAATAAAAAGCCCGAAGGTGGCCGTCGTCTGTATCCACGAAGTTCGGTATCCCCTTCTATGCGGCTCCGAGTATTCCGCGACATAAGTTGCAGCTCCGCCGTATTCCCCGCCCAGCGCCAGACCCTGCAAAAGTCGGAATACCAACACCAGTACCGGAGCAGCAAAACCGATCCGCTTAAATTCGGGAACTAAGCCAATGGCGAAAGTTGACAAGCCCATGATCAGAAGCGTCACCATGAACGTGTACTTCCGCCCGACCAGGTCCCCCAGTCGTCCAAAAAAAATTGCGCCGAAAGGCCTTACAATAAAACCTGCCGCGAAAGTAGCCAATGTGGAGAGAAACGCTGCCGTAGGGTTATCCTGTGGAAAAAATTTAGTGGAGATGATCAGCGCCAGGCTACCGAAAATATAGAAATCATACCATTCGATTAAGGTTCCTAGGGAAGAAGCTCCGATGACTTTCCACAGGGTTCTCCCGTCCACGGGTTTCACGGCATCTGATTGATCATTCATAAGGTATAAGGCTAGTGCTGTTAGCTAAGCTCCGGCCAAGATAGCAATTCTGCGAAATAAAGGAAATAAGCTGGAACAAAAACTACCATACATGCTTCCCTAGTAGATAGCACGTACGGATTAAATACTATTCAAATTCTATGTTTTACCGTAAACTGACCGTAAATTCACCGTAAGTTGACCGTAAATTTTACGGTCAACTTACGGTGAATTTACGGTTGGTTTACGGTAAAACATAGAATTTGAATAGTATTTAATCCGTATATGATATCTATTAGGGAAGCATGTATGGTAGTTTTTGTTCTAGCTTATTTCCTTTATTTCGCAGAATTGCTATCTTGGCCGGAGCTTAGCTAACAGCACTAGCCTTATACCTTATGAATGATCAATCAGATGCCGTGAAACCCGTGGACGGGAGAACCCT
>JBMDWN010000283.1:0-5131 GCA_048595275.1 Olivibacter sp.
ACGAGACTTCAGACGTGTCAATGCCCAAAAATAAACATGTTGGAGGAAATAAAGATCTCCTTCTTCGGGAGTTAGATTGCGCCGTGATTGAAATACTTCATCAATTTCGGGAAGATCAATAGATGAAACCTTTTGATAGCATTCGTGGCGTTTTTTGGGAAGGCGATATGCTTTACGGTCACGCGGGCTTACGAGAAAACGATCACATCCAAATCTACGTTCGATACTAAAATATTGAATTAGAAATTTAAGAAGATGAACTGGAAAGTGTTAAATACAGAAGAAGAATATCAAACAGCAATACAGAGATCATTTGAAATTTTTCATGTTGAAGAAGGTTCTGCGGAAGCAGATGAGTTAGCTCTATTATTAGTCCTCGTAAAGGATTATGAAGATCGGCATGTCCATATGCCTACAGTTGATCCGATTGAATAATTTACCGCCAGAGCTGTTTATGCAAGTTTAAAGATCAAGGTTATTATAACTTTATTTTATCTGGTTCACATAGGGACCAGATTAACCCCTTCTTCAGTCTCCGCCCGAGTTTCTTTCGAATTTTTTCTGAATTTCTACCGATTCCGTTCCGATTAATTTTCGGAACGGAATCGGTAGTTTATCGGGCGGGAATCGCCAGCCGGGCGAATCTGGTGTGGTACTGGTGTTAATCTTCCCGTCTCGGATTATTAAAGAACAGTTACTTATCTTCCTAGAGAACTCATAAACTTTTCCGGGTAACGGGTGCCGGATGCAATACCGGCAGGTAAAATGGCGTCAATAGCGCTCAACTCTGCTTCAGTAAGCTCAATCGTTTCGGCTGCTATATTTTCTTCCAGGTGCCTTATCCGTTTTGATCCGGGAATCGTGATGATATCCTCTCCCTGACTCAATACCCAGGCGATAGCCAGCTGCGCCGGTGTGCAGCCTTTTTCTGCCGCCAGGGCTTTGATCTGATTAACGAGCTCCAGGTTTTTATAAAAGTTCTCGCCCTGGTATCGGGGCATATTCATCCGGCTGTCCTGAATATCTTCCGGTTTTTGAAATGCTCCGCTTAGAAAGCCGCGGCTCAGCGGAGCATAGGCCACCAAGCCAATTCCGAGTTCACGAATAGTGGGTAGAATATCCGCTTCGATGTCCCGGCTCCAAAGTGAATATTCAATCTGAAGGGCAGCAATAGGGTGCACTGATGCAGCTTTGTAAAGGCTATCCGGGGAAGCCTCCGACAATCCGATATACCGGATAACACCCCGCTCCACAAGCTTGCTGAGCGTACCTATGGTTTCTTCGACGGGCACGTCGGGATCTATCCGCGCGGGCGTGTACAAGTCAATATAATCCGTCTTCAGGCGGCGAAGACTATACATTAGGGCATTTTCAAGATATTCCGGTCGCGTACAAACGGCGCCGGGAGCCATTTTCCCTCCCGGTCCGACGGATACCAGCTGGCCAGTCTTGACGGATAAAAATGCGGATTCCCGTTTTCTCTGAATGGCCCGGCCGATCAGCTCTTCGTTATGGCCCACATAGTAATAGTCCGCAGTATCCAGAAAGTTATGCCCTGTCTCCAGTGCCCGCTCAATCGTAGCTATTGCTTCCTGCTCATCTGCCTGTCCATAGGCATGAGACATGCCCATGCACCCTAAACCCACCGGTGAAACCGATGGTCCGTTTTTTCCTAATGTTCTGTTCATTGTTAAATCTGTTGAACAACAAAGATGGGAGAGGTGAGCCGCAAAGGGCCGGACAAAACAGATTAGTTACCGGACAAATCCTGATAAAAGTCGGCGATGGTCTTTCCGGTTACTTTTTTAAACAAACGCGAGAAATATTCGGGATCGTTAAAGCCCAAATCAAAAGCCAGCTCTTTGAGTGAGGTGTTCCTGCCGTAGTATAGGCGCCGCCGGGCTTCCAGGATCAGCCGGTTGGTCATGAATTCTTTCGGCGATAATCCCGAGTAATGTTTCACCAGGTGATACAGGCCGTTGGGGTTGATGGCTAATTCTTCCGCTATTTCTTTAATTGTGGGGTGGTCGGTCAGGTTATTTTCGACGAACACACGGAAGTCGAGGTATTTAGCAAACTTGCCATCCGCCGGTTGCTTCTCTGACAAAAAATAGGCGGAGTTTATTTCCGTCAGCAAGCTGTTCAGGTGCGCCAGGATCAATGCCGGATCCGTATCGACTTCGGTCAGTAAGGCAAGGAGTATTTCAAAAACAGCGGCTATCCGCTCCGAGGTTGAAGAAGTTAAACGGACCTTTTGGTTGTTCAGCGGGTTAACAAGAAAAGGGTATTGCGTTGGCAACAGGGAAAGACAGCTCTCGTCAAAACCGATCTTGAAATAATCGGAGCCATGACCAGACTTGGGTTGCTCATGCAACTGCTGGGGTAAAATGAAGAGCAATTCGTTCTCCTCCACCTCGAAGGACTGCAAGTCGACCGTGTGACTGCCGCGTCCTTTCAACATCAATAGAAAAAAATAATAGGGCGTTCGAATATCGGCTGTAAAATCTTGGCTTTCTGTGTCGGATAAGCGGCCGAAAGTAGGCGAAACCAACCGGATGGGTAGCTTCTGATTCTGACTGTAACGGCCGAGCAGCGAATTCATTTCAGTTGTATTATTTCTGTTGTAAAATGAGTTGTTTTGGTGTTATATTGTACTTTTACCTTGAAAGACATTGTCAATTAAGTGTTTTGTTCCCCAAAACTACCTCATTATGACTAAATATGTATGGATTGCTTTTCTTTTATTTCTCTCGCTGAAAGGCTTTAGTATCCAACCCGACCATGTGATGGATGCCCGGCTGCTGGTTGATGCGAAAGCGAAAAGGCTGGAAGGGAAAATAGCGCTGAGCTACCATTCAAAATCGGATTCGACTCAGACAATTAAATTCTATCTATCCAAGGACGCTTCCGACCTGAAGGTGAGCGGAGCGAACGTCAAAAGGTTCTCCTTTGATACCACGGCTTCACCATTGCCAACCCTAACGATAAACTTTCAAGAACCGCTTAACAAAGGTGTAGATACCGACTTGTTGCTGAGCTACTCCCTGTCGCCCGAAGGCGTGTTTTGGGACGTGCCTGGTGGCTGGATAGACCTCGATTCAGATTTAATCCTCTTTCCCGTGTTTGCCGACTTCGCCCCCTTTAGCTATACACTTAGCGCCCGGGCGCAGGGTGAGGGTTATAAGTTCATTGATCGTAAGAAGGCTAAACTGGCCAGGAAGATCCGTATAGCGGAAAGCGGTAACTACTACTTCAATTCGTTACACCTTGCCCGGGAAATGGACTTCGCCACTGTAAAAAATAAGAAGTATCGGATCGATGTGCTCTCGCGGGAAGTCATCGGGAATGTGTGGAGGGTTCAGGAGAAAGCCCAGGAGATGGTGGATTTCTACCAGGAGACCTTTGGCAGTGAGCAAGGTAAGCAGCGAATTTCCATACTGATCAGGCCTTTGTCTAAGACGGAAGTTAAAGTGCAGAAGACAGAAGGCAACAACATTACCATCGCGAACGACCTGGATGACTTCAATACGTTGTCCCATGAGGTAGCACATGTTTGGTGGAACAGGGGCAATCATTTCAGCATGGAGAAATGGCTTACGGAATCCTTTGCGGAATACGCTTCGTTGATGTATCAGCGTTTTTCGAAAGGTGATGGGCATTATAACCTCCAGATCGACTCGCTCGCCAAACGCGTAGAGGAAATGCCTTCTTTATTGCAATCGGACCGCTTCGGGCGCCACAGCGATGACCTGCTCTACCGGAAGGGGCCTTATCTGCTGTCCCAGCTGGAAGCGGAAATTTCTTCGGAGACGTTTGCATTATTTCTCTCCCGGTTATATGAAAAGCGGGTCGATAATACGGACGAACTGATCAGGCAATTAAGTGAAGTGACCTCCCCGGAGCTAGCGGCTGATTTTCATCATAAATTAGTGGATTGAACGACCACATGCTTAACGTTTTTCCGATCGTACGTATAGGCGATATGGATGAGCCCGTCTTCGCTTTGAATGATGCAAGGATAACTAAATTCCTTTCCTTCTGAATCTTCCAGATCAACTACATCCTGCCAGCTTATGCCATCTGTTGAATAGGCGACTTTAAGTTTTCCCCGGTTGTTAAACCATTCTTTTCCGGGTACGTCTGGGTTGTAGACAATTAAATGTCCTTTTCCGTTGGCCAGCGTAAGGGCATCCGTGCCGGAATTTGGATTGAGTAAGGTCGATTTTGTTAGCTTGCTCCAGTCTTCCCCCTGATTGCTTGACCAGGCCGTCATCACGTTGCCTTCCCGGCTTCGGCAGAGTACTTGTAGTTTATTTTGGTCGTGGATCAAAATGCTGGGCTGTATGACATTGAAAGCGGAAGCGGTGTCGACAGGCCTTTTAGTCCAGCTTGCGCCATCGTCCTTTGAAATTTCGATATGCGCTTTCCACCTGGTTTCGGTTTCTTCAACGCTGGAAGGGGAGAGGATGGTACCATCGCTCAGTTGCAGGGGTTTGTTTTTTATGGGTCCCAGGATGCCCTTTTCTAAAGCGATGGGTTCTGACCAGTTGATTCCGTCCCGGCTGGTTTTGTACATGCCCCACCATTCACGCGGGTTCGGTCCGACTTTGTAGAATAAAGTGATTTTTCCACTGGCTGATTTAAACAAAACCGGATTCCATGTCGGGTAACGGGTGGAACCGGATATGGCTCCATCTGCAACGATCTTAGCGTCGGTTGCTTTATTCCTGCCTAAGAAGCAGGTCCAGATGCTCACGTCGTCCCGGCCTTCTCTGGATCCGGCAAAAAAAGACAGCAGAAGTTTTCCGGGTTTGACCTCAAGCAACGTAGCGGCATGGCACTCCTGAAAAGGGGGTGTTTCAAATACGAGCTGCTGGCTTTTAATGGTAAACTTCGGCTGAGCAATCATCTTCGCGGATACAAACGTTAGCGTCAGGATTGAAAGGATATGTTTTATCATGGCAGTGTGAAGGGAGTTTTTTTTATCGTAGCGATAAATGTAGCAATTTTTCGAACCGCTGAATCCGAATTAGGATTTCTGTTTTCGGACATAGAACGTTCGAAATCGGACACATGTTTCCTATTGAATATTTATAATTACTTGTAAAACAGTTCTTTATGGTGTTGGCAA
>JBMDWN010000284.1:0-4822 GCA_048595275.1 Olivibacter sp.
AATCTTTTCTATTCAATTTAGTTGATTAAGGTAATTTCATTCCAATATAAGGCACTTTACTGTAAATACATCACAAATAAATCTAACATTTTAGTGATAATCGCGCCAAGCATACCACAAAACTCCTGCTGAAACAAAAAATATCAGGCAAAATATCCATTTCGGAAACTCGACAATCTCTTTTGTGGCTATTGATCCGGACTGACCCTGGCTATCATAAGAAAAGAAATTACTGTTTAATAAGCTACGTTCCTCATCTCGCAAGAATTGCCAGTCGCCTGCTTCATAAACGTAAAAAGACAGGCTATCGTGGTCAACCAACAGATCATTCCATCCACTTTCCTGAGACCAAAAGGAAATATCTTTATTCGCAGAGATCCAGGGATCTGCCAGGGTAGGCATGCGTAGATGTTCCAGCCTGACGACCGACTGTTCCTGCAGGTCTTTCAAACTAAGTTCCGTCCACTGATACCGAACAGGAAGCCGGGGCGATACCGTGTAGCGCAGGCGCTTTGTTTTATCGCGCAGGCCGGCAGACAACAGCTCACTCCAAAACCTGGAATAATCTTCTTCTCTACCCTGCAGCCACCAGCTGTAGCTGTTACTTACGGTGAGGGCGGTGATCAATCCCGCACCATATGCGCGCGATGCTGCTACCAGGTGTTCATTTGCGTAGATCAGGGGGCGCACCGTTCCATCCTCTCTTAATCCAACCAGATCGTTTGTCAAGAGCTCGATCCCGGCAGATTCTTCGTCCCAAAACCTAACCGACATCCTTTGCTCTCTCCCCTGACGCTTAGTTTCCCAGCTAAAAAGCCCTCCCATTTTGCTACGGATAGAATCCGGTCCGCCTATTAAGATCATGCTCATCCCCTCAACTAATCCATCTTCTATTTCCCGCTGATCCGCAACGCTAAGCTTTGCCCACTCTGCCTCATCCAAGAGTAAGAGATCAGTAGACTTCAATTGCTTGCGGAGGTTGCCAGCCTGATCGGGTGTGGCAGGATTGGTCCCCAGATGCAGAAACTTATCTTTACTGATCCTGGTCCGGTAGAAGATTTGATAATCCTTCTCGCGCAACCAATTGTAAAGAAATCTAAATTCAGCAGAAGGTGAAGCGCCCAGTATCGACACAGAATAAGCTTGCGGTGGCTGAACGGTCAGCGCTACCTTTTCATATTGCAGGGTATCTCCCTGCTCCACCACGGCTATATGCAACAGCGTTTTGCCTTCCTGTTTCGGCTGGTAGGTCAGTCTGAAAGGACTTTCATTTCCATCCTGTAGCACCGCAGAGTCGACCGGCTTACCTGAACTCATCAGATAAAGCGTCGCCTCCCTGTCTTGAATCGGACGGTAGATACCGCTAAGGGCCCAATTGCTTCCGGCAGTTGTTTCCTCATCCCAATCCGCCGACACCAGGCCCCGTGGCTTCACACCCCCTTGATAATCGGCCTTGCTGACGTCGAAATGCCTGAGTTGATTAGGGGATAGCCCAAACCCATAAATGGAGAAGTATGCCTGTTGGTGAGCAGCCAGCCAGCCGGACCAATCCTTAATAAGCGGCAGCTCCCACCTTTTTGCTAATGAAGTATCTGTTGTGTAGCATTCCGTGAGACGTCTGAGGCTGTCTGCCGTTTGTTTCTCGACGCCCCTTGTCAGAATGGAAATGCGCTGCATATCTTCAGTCTTGACGGCACGCTCATAGCGGACAGGAAGAATGAGAGCAACCAGCGCGGCGATAGCCATACAAACGGCCAGGTAACGCAACCAAAGCGGCACTTTGCTGTTCATACGGTTTTCACTGATCAGCAGGTATACTGCCAGTATCACAGCCAAACCTATAAAAAGCACCATGGTAAATTTTTCCGTCATGGACTGCTGATTGATTTTAAATAATGCTGATAGATGCTTTCGCCCTGTGCCGCCCTTTTTGCGGCAGGCTGATCGTATAACCTTGGCAGTAACTCCTGAATGGCGGTCGACAATACCCGCACCTGGAACTCGTTATACAGCCCTTTAGACTCTTCTATCTCGCGGGCGACCTTCAAGGCTTGCAGGTATTTACCCGGTGCAGCAGTCGCTGCACCGATCAGCTCGATCTGTATAGCAGATAAACGCTGCAGGCCCGACGCATCCAACTTCCCGTTCTGATCCAGGTTGCTGAAATCTGCCAGTGCCTTTCTCAACCGTGTTTCTGTAGATGTCTTCTGGTCTTTCGCGGGCCGCTTGATGGAAACCTTCGGCTCCACGATATCAGTCAAGTCGCCCGTCAGCCTCTTCTCCGGTTTGAGCTGATTCTGTTTGGCGGGCGCCTTAGCTACATAGGTGCGCGATTGCTGCTGAAGGTCTTTTAACAGTTTCAGTGCTTTATAGGCATAAGGGAGGGCCTGCTGCGGCATATAGGTTCTTAACTTAAGCTCGGCGTTCCACATTTCCGTCAGGGTTGCCTTTAGCTGAGCTTTCTGGCTGGGCGTAAAAAAGGTGGCATCCTCCGCCCGGTCATGGTGATGCGTGATCTGATCTTGCAAGATTTCAATATCCTCGGGCACCGATTCCTGTTGTTCGTCTTCATGGTGTCCGTGTTCATGGCCATGATCATCATGATCGTCAGCGTTTTCTCCCTCCGCCTCCTCGCCCAGGAATTGCCCGTAGCGTAAACGCAGTAATTTCTGATCGATACCGATATTATTACTTTGTTCCTGTCCCTCCTTTTTACTTAAGCCGGATGATTCGGCAATGAGTTTTTCGATATCCAGGATAATCTGACGCTGGCTTCTGAAATATTCAGGTTTCACATCGGTTGGCGAAACCATACCCGACAGGCTCATCAGTTCTGTCGTATCCTGCCAGCTAACGACGTAAACGTCCGACCGGCTTTCCTGTGCGGCTATGTCCCGGGCCCGGATATAAAAAAATAATTCGTCACCCGGTTTCATTTCCAGCTTTTTCAGGTCCAGGTTTCTTGTCAGATTCAAGTTTCTGCTCCCATTTGTTTTAAAGGGCATTTCACTCGACTTGAAGGTAACGCTTTCACCCTTACCACTGGCAATGGTCGCCATTAGGATAGCCTCTTTAATCCCAAAATCATCAGACAGCTCCGCCTCCACTACAACAAGCGGAGCATAGCCCGGTTCAATACTGTGATAAGGATCGGGGCGCGATACGCTGATCGTTACCGGCTTATCCGGCATGGCTTCCAGCGAATACATATCAGACCTGTTTCCGTCGTATTCAATCTGGTAAAAACCGTTCTCGTTCAGCGGGAAAGTTGACTCCCAAATCAGAGGATCAACATGTTTCATGCGATGTATCCGTTCGCCGTTAAACAGCAGCGTGACGTCCTCCATAGCGACGTTCGTATGCAGCCGGAGTCTGACGACCGACCCCTGTATCGCAGATACCGACAAGTCGTTCTGCTCGCGCACCGGCAAGCCGGTATAGGCCGGAGAACGGATCTCCAATGCCGCTTTGGTAAAGGCTGCCGGCGCAGGAGACAAGCAGGTTTCTTTATTGCTGGATAGTTTGTCCTCTTCAACAGTGTTTTGTAGGAGCTTATGTTGCAAATTGTAGCCTAACGCGTAGCCAGACAGGCAAAGCAAAAAAAGCACCAGAGGCTTCCTGAGCGCCCGATAGTCTTTGTCCGGCCGCTGAGATAGCTCATGCACCCGTGCTTCTATCTTCTGCAGCTGAATTCGCTGTAAAACACCTAGTGAAGATGGCTGCTTAAGGTATAAGGAACTGCTGTATTCCAATTCCGGAAATTTACCGTCCAGGTAGAATGCGGTCTCCTGTAAACCCGGCCTGGCGAATCCCGCTAGACAGGCATAAGCCAACCCGATTAATAAGGATCCCGGCAAAGAAAGCCACCAGGGTATCGTATACATTACGCCCAGCAATAAGCTAATTACAAGCGCAGCACTGATACCATACAGGGCCTTTATGCCCAGGCGATAAAAAAGACGCTTCCTCCGGCAGCGTTTCAGCCAATATTCACCCTCAATTCTTTCCAACAGCCACCTCCTTTCTTCCCCGATAGCTCATGATGCGTTCTAAAGCAAATAAAACCAGAGCCAACCATAAAAAATACTTTTCAATACCGGTAGAGAACGTTAGTGTCTTTTCTCCTGAAGAGGCTACCGGCAACTGAATACGCCCCTGATAAGCACGCTGATCGTAATCGTTTATTAGCCTCGCTTCAGGGAGAGGACTTAACTGCTTATCTGAGAAAAATATCGGCATCAGGTAGTCTATCATCTTCTCCGACCATACCAATCCGGTCCATTGCGGGTGAAAGCGGCTATAAAAGGTGTACAACTGTTTACCGTCTTGTTCAGCAACCGTGAGTATCGGGCGTCTGTAACTGTCTGTCCACACAGCCCTTGCGCTATCGGTTGCTATAATCAGCTTATAAAGTTCTGGCTGCTCAACATTGCCCCCGAAAAGCCCGGACAATAGTTTATCCTGGAATACAGACTCTCCTGTTCCTTCAGCATATCGAAAAATCCGTTTTGCCTGAGTGTAGTCGCCCATTTTCAGGGGAGTTGCTCTAAGATCGAACAAAAGGTCGCAATTACGGTCCGCCTGATAGCTCGTTATGACTATCGGAAAAGAGGTGTAAGCGCTCAACGCTTCAACAAATGCTTTTATATAATCCTGATCGCCGGATTTTTCATCGGCCAGTATCTGAACTTGTAAAGGTTCGTCTTCAACCGCCACCCAATCGGCTTGTGTGGTAGATTTTATGTTCGATTCTCCATTTTCTACCCGGAAAAGAAGCCCCTGCCGATGGCCATCCTCTTGCAGGCCTAACATCTCAGATCGG